>JBLIMJ010000014.1:0-22033 GCA_047638595.1 Acidimicrobiales bacterium | reverse complement strand
CGGCTGTTGGCACGATGACATCATGCAAAAGTGCAAGGATGGTGATACCACCATAGATCCACGAACCAACGGGGTACGACACTCCAGCAAACGCAAATGCTACATAAAGAATAATAATCAGACTCACCGCGACCACAGCTTTTATTGCTTTCCCTTTAAGTTCCTCTCCGATTACTGGCCCAATGGATGTAAAGCGTGTAATTGTAGCCTCTGCACCTTGTGCGGTAACTGTTGCACCAACGGTGACACGCTCATCTTCAGTCAGGTCGCGTGTCCTTAGAATGTATCCATCACGACCTTCGTCATCGAGTGTCTCTCGTAAGGAATATCCTCCGAGTCCAAGCTGATCAAGCTCTGACGAAAGAGACTCTTTTGCTGGACGTTCACCATACGACACTTCTGTAAGTGACCCTCCGGTAAAGTCGATGCCAAGATTCAAACCAAGTGTCCCTATAATAATTCCTGATCCAAGAACTACAGCAACTGCAACTGCAAGGAAGATTTTTCTGTATTTTATAAATGGCATATTATTTTGTCTTTATTCCTGAATTATAAAGCTTCGACAGAACCGTCTTCTTTCCAATGTGTGCCTCTGGAAGAGCCAACAAAAGTGTCCTCGTTATCAACAATGCAGAAATCATAGAGATAACAATCCCTAAACCAAACACTACGGCAAACCCTTTTACCAACGCTGTTCCTGCCCAGAAAAGAATAATTGCTGACAGTAGACTCGTAATGTTTCCATCACGAATCGCACTCCATGCCCGCCTGAATCCTACACGTGCTGCTTCATGACTATTCTTACCACTTCGGTACTCCTCTTTCATACGTTCGAACACAAGCACATTTGCATCCACCGCCATACCAAGTGATAAAACAAAGCCAGCAAGTCCTGCAGCAGTAAGTGTCACAGGGATAAGTTTAAACAAAGCGAGCATCATCGCGACGTACCCAATGAGGGACACCCCTGCAACAACTCCTGGCAATCGGTACCAGAACATCATAAAGATAATCACAAGTCCAAACCCAACAGCCCCAGCTTTTACACCTTTATTGAGCACCTCTTCACCCAACGACGCTCCGACTGTCTGCGTACTTACTAGTGTAATAGGTACAGGCAACGCACCGAAACTAAGGTTCTGCGCTAGATCTTTTGCTTCGTCTGGAGTAAATCCCCCTGAAATCACTGCACGCCCCCCGACAATTGCTTCGTTAATCCGTGGTGAAGAAATCATTTGACCATCAAGAAAAATGGCAAGATTTTCTCCTGTATGTTCTCTCGTGATAGTTTCAAATAAATCTCCTCCTTCAGCGTCAAACACAATGGAAACAATGGGTTCATTTGAAAGCTGACCACCACTTCCGCCAGAAAACTCAAGTGCTGCACTTGCAAGATACCGTCCGGTCAGACCAGTGTCTATGAATGGATCGAAGTCCTCTTCAGGAACTGTCTCTTCAACAGGTACACCGTCAACCTCAACTGTCGCCTGTTGTGCGAGAGCCTCCTGATCTATCAAACGAAATTCAAGTAATGGAGCCTTTCCAATATCTTCAACAGCTTGTGTCACATCCTTCACCCCTGGGAGTTCAACCACAAGTCTTTCAACAGCTGAGCCCGAGATAAAGCCACTGCTTTCTACCTGAACAATTGATTCTGATACACCATTTGGATCAACCCGCTTCTCAATTACCTCTCGTAATACGTTCATCAAATCAGCAACCTCGGCTGGTGCGATTTTTGACACGTCAGCCTCATATACAAGATGAGCACCTCCAGCAAGATCAAGACCAAGTTTAAATGGATACTTTGCATTTTCTGTAGCACTGTTTGTGTACACAAAAAATCCTACCACTGTGATTACTGCTAAAACTGAAACAGCATGAAATTTTCTGATAAATGATTCACTTCCTCCTTCTTTTTTCTGCGGTTTATTATTAGACATATTTTCTGTATGGCTACATTTATATCATTTATAAGTCTGTATTGCACCCACTAGTGTATCGCCGCTTGCACCACATTCCGCAAAAGTACCGCGACGGTCACAGGACCGATACCTCCTGGCACCGGTGTGATAAGTGACGCTTTATCTGAACAGTCAGCATCTGCATCACCCTTAAGCTCCCCTCCGTCTTCTGAAGTTCCTGCATCAAAGATGACCACCCCCTGAGCAACCATATCTGGCTTTACCAACCCGGCAACACCTGCTCCAAGAATCAGAACATCCGCGGTTGCTATCTTTGACGCAATATCATCAGACTCTTTGTCTAAAACGGTTACTTGTGCACCCTGTCCCTTTGCCCATACTGCTGCTGGTGCCCCAACAAGCCTTCCATTACCAACAATCACAACTTTTTGTGATGCCAATAATACATCATGGAGGGTCACAATTTCAGAAATCGCAGCAACTACTGGAGACATAATAGTGTTGGAAGTTCCATCATAGTGCATACCATCCACATCATACTTCTGCGGGATTGCTTCTAGAACTGCATCGGTATCAATATGAGGAGGTAACGGTAATTGCACAATAATACCGTCTGTTTGCATACACGCATGCTGCACAGACTGGACTACCTCTGCGGTAGTGAGTGTCTCAGGCAGTTCAATAATATTGACACTAATGCCAACCTCCAACGCTTTACGTTTTTTCAACGCAAGATATTTCTTTGTCTCAAAATTCGGTGCACAGGTAAAAACCGTCAAGTGCGGTGTGTGAGACAGGTGTGTCACTTGATTTGCAATTTCTTTATATATGCCAGAAGCTATCGCTTTTCCGTCTACAATCATGTGCGGTAGTATACCAGAACAAACGACCGCTGCCAGAGGCAGCAGTCGTTTGTTCTTTACTTTTATCTACACTTTTGATTCAGACTCAGATCGTCTATGTTCATCTGGCACCCACTCTTCATAGCGCCCATCAGTGTACTGAAACGCATCTTTACTTGTGTGTTTACACTCATATACTTTCCTTAACTTTTCACCACTAAGTAATACTGGGTACGAATAGAATCGCCACGAGCCTGGGCATGTCGGGATACGACCTCGGGTTGTGTGCCAGAAAAACGAAAATGCTAATCGCGCCATGGTTGGAGTAATGGGAAGTATCTTTTTCCCTACTGCTTGCGCCATGTCTTTGGCATAAACAGCATCGCTCACTGGTGTAATGTTGAACACATTATAATCCCAATCCATTTCTTCCAACACGAATTTCGTGACAATGTCACTTACATCGTCCTCATGAATAAATTGTCGTACCCACCCTTTGGTAGCAGGGACAAAAGAAGTAAGTGTAGTAATAACACGGTTGATAAAACCTCCTTTAAGATTGCCAGAAAGTGCTGACTGCAAACCAAACCGAATACGCATGTAGCGCCCTCGTGGACCGGTAACCGCCGCTGGACGCACAATTGAAACCTGTGGCAATGTCCCCCCGTCAGACTTTATAGTGTTGTACATCGCCTGCAAGTTGTCTTCAGTCACCTTCTTTTCATGTGCATAGATATAGTCATCATCGCGGAACCCTTCCTCTTCAGTAAATAGATGTTCGAACCGATTGTCTTTCCGTGCTGAGTACGACGATGCCGTTGAGAAATAGACTAACTTTTTCACTGATGGTTGGGTAAACGCAAATTCAAACACCTTATCTGACCCATCCACATTCCACCGCCACTGTTCTTTAGCCTCACCATACATCGCGCGAATCTGCCATGCAGTATGAATGACTGCATCGGGTGCATGTGCAGACACGACATCCTGCCAACCATCATCTGCCATATTGTGTTGTATGTACGTCACCTTTGGTAACGAAGCACACCATTCCCCTTGCGGCTCTTTATCCAGCGCAATAATTTCTTTTACGTCATCCCGTTTGCCAAGCTGGTGACAGAGCATCTCACCCACATACCCAACACCAACAAGAAAAATAATTTTTTGTTCCATATGATTTGTATAACGATTGGTATTTTAACATAGTTACCAAGACAAAAAAGAACCGTTGCATAACGGTCCTTGCACAGATAGTCAGATTACTACCTGTGCTTTTATTGTACTGAGTATTGGTAAAGTATCAGACCAAACAACCCTGCTGAAATAAAGTGCCAAGGGGTGTGTGCAATTATGTATATCGTCCATTTATCAGCCTTTCGAAGATAATAGGCAGATACAAATAAAGTGCTTCCCGTTATCGCCAGCGCAGCTTCAATAAAAATGACGTTACTCATCGGCGTGTGAAATACCATCCATATTCCCACCAAGATAAGTGCTACAGCAAATAGTGTGTCAGCATACAGTGCAAGCGTACTGTATGTGGTGTGATACCAAACTGACAACATCACAATCACCGCAACAGGCAATGTCCATAACGGATTTCCAAAAGCAAAAGAAACCCAAGCTACTCCCAGCCAACCACTGTTACTCCAGATAAGTGCATGTTTCATTTTTGAACCCTCCTCCAGATACACTTATACCTCAAAGGCTAAGAACTTTCAATCAATTTCTACCGAGTTACTTCACAGCGTATCTATTACCGAGGTAACTTAATCTTTATCCCAAACCGAGACAGTAATGTCTTTATCGTTCGTAGTGCAATTTCTATATCGAGCATCATCGAACGATTTTTCACATAAAACAAATCGTACGCTAACCGCATCCGTGATTCTTCAAGAGACTGTGGGCTGATATTGTCTTCCATATAGTGTTGATGCGTCTGCGCCCATCCAGTTACCCCTGGCTTCACAAAGTTACGAATATTGTAATAAGGAATCTGTTCAGCAAGTCGATTACCCAGTCCTACAATGTCGTTACGTGGTCCAATCAGCGACATGTCACCGCTCAAAATATTAATACACTGAGGAAATTCATCGATGCTCGTTTTGCGCAATATCGCACCGACTTTTGTGACTACATTTTTATGTAATTCGTCTTCTTGTAACCAAGTACCACTACCTGCATTGTTGCCAGTCATGGTACGTATTTTATATACTTTTACGGGCTTGTTGTGTTTACCAATTCTGTCCTGAGTGATAAATACCCTCCCTCCTCCTTCCAATCGCATAGCAAGCATAATAAACGGCAACATAATGCCTAAGCAAACCAGCAAAATGAGACTCCCTGCAATATCAAACCCCCTTTTTGCGGTGTCATACATCAAACTTTTTGACTGTGACACATGAGTTATAAACCAGTCGTACCGCAAGGCAGACAACGGCACTCGGTCAAACGTATCTTCATACACTTTATAAAAATCAAGAAAAGTAAACTCAAACTTCAAAAAAGCTAAGTCGAACATGGTGGGCATGACGCGTTCCATATAATCTCCTGTTGGGTTGGCAACAATAATGGAGATATTTTCTTTATCAATAAGTGTCAGCAGTTTACTCTCAAAATCCTCCGTAGCAGATGCTGTTTGATTATCAATCAAACGAATAAACGAATAGTTGTATCGTTCATTATTATTTACTTCATCCACAAGTTCAATTGCCTCTTCACCGTCTGCGATAAGAATCGCTTTATGTTTGTGTTTTGGTGAAAAATAGTTAAATAACTTCAATCTCCAGAAAGTAATGAGTATCACCGAAATGATGAGGTAGATAATGAGATTCACCTTAGGTGCAATACCGAAAGGCAAAATAAAGAAAAGTAATGCTCCCACAAGCATATTCACAAACTGCGTATTGAGAATGCGGCTAAAAAGAAGACTTTTTAGAAAAACAGTATGTTTGTCATATAAACCGGCAATGTAAAAAACAAAAAGCCATACTCCTGTCAATATAAGAAAAGGTCCGAGGTGATCGTTGAGTAATGCAGCGCTTGGAATACTCAGATACCGAATACTCAACATCAGGTATAAAGACACTACAAAACAGACGATATCGCCTGCAATCAATATTAGTAATTCTCTTCCGCGTTCTCCCATATATATTATATTTGTGTGTTTATCCTACAGAACAAGGGCAAATTAGCAACCCTATAGACGTATCTTCTTCTAGGAAGCAAATGTTATACTTACTATATACATTATTAATACCGCATGACTGACTTACTACACATGAAAGAATCCGCAAAAAAGAAAGTACTTTTCTTAATAACAAAGAGTAACTGGGGAGGAGCCCAGCGCTACGTCTTCGACTTAGCTACCACACTCGATACTGAAAAATTTGAGGTGCTGGTTGCCCTAGGTGAAGAAGGTGAACTTGCAAAAAAACTTCACGAGGCAAACATACCAGTAGTTTCAATCCCAGGACTTACACGTGATATCTCATTATTAAAAGAACTCCGTGCCACACTTGCAATCGCTGGCATCATTAAAAAAGAGAAGCCTGACGTACTCCATGTAAACAGCTCTAAGGCAGGTTTTCTTGGTACCTGTATCGGGAGAATCCTACGTGTGAAAAATATCATATTTACCGCACATGGTTGGGCATTTAACGAAGACCGTCCAAAATGGCAACAGCTACTTTTTAAAACGGTACACTGGATGACTGTGATGTTCAGTCATAGAACTATCGCTGTTTCCCACGCCATAAAAAAACAGATGGACTGGCCATTGGTGCAAAAGAAACTGAAGGTTATTAATCCGGGCAGGACGATAACTGACCTAAAGAACAAGCAGGATTCACGCGGTATTCTTGAAACAAAAGTAATTAACAATACCGCCAACCTCGGTGACTATCACGCAGACATATGGATTGGTACCATTGCAGAATTACACCCCATAAAACAGCTCCACAGAGCCATTAATTCCGTTGCTTCACTCTCTCGTACGATTCCCAATATCCGTTACGTAATTATCGGAGATGGGCAGCTTGCCTCAGAACTCCAACAACAAGTAACCGACATTGGCTTGGAGCAACATGTTTTTTTCACTGGATCATTAGACGAAGCATCACGGTTCCTCCCTGCGTTTGATATATTTGTACTCCCCTCACACTCTGAAGCATACGGATATGTACTTCTTGAAGCAGGAATCGCACATGTTCCTGTCATCGCTACAAATATAGGGGGCATACCTGACATCATCACCCACGAAGAAACTGGCTTATTAGTCCCCCCAGATAACACCCCTCTTCTCACAGAAGCATTGCAGACACTCCTGACTGATAAAAATCTCCGTATAAAACTTGCTGACGCACATTACGAACACGCTCAAACACGCACTGTCGAAAAAATGACCACTGAAACAACTGCCGTTTACGTCGCATATTCCGATAATAACTCGTGACACAATGTGTAGATTAACGAAAGTGTAATTTACGCATCATGCCGGTTGAATTTAACGAGGAACATTCGTTCCAGCAACAAAACCACGTCGGACCACAGCCAAGCAAGATGGCAAAGATGCTCATGAACATGGGTATTGTAAAAGATGAAAAACAGGCAAATTATGTGTTGATTAGCACAATCTGTTTTCTGATTGTATTATTTTTTATTGCTATTTCTTCAGGAGACGACCCCTTAGATGCTATTGATACCTCAATAATTGACCCCGCGACCAATCTTCCCTATGGTGTAATTGACCTAAAATAGAATTACTATGTACGACATTAAACTTACATCAAATATTTGCAAGATGGGCCTACTGCAGGTGATGGATCCGTATTTGACTATGGAGGCAACGATGGCTACCTCATTACCTTAGGTGGGAGCTGTACGCAGTAGCTATTAAAATGTATAGTCATTGAAAAACTACTCCTCCACAATCGCTAAATTAGTAGCATTATACTGAGTTTTTGCATAGCGACTCATCGCCATTACGATTCCTATCCCGAGAAACTCTGTCATGAGGTGGGTACCACCGTAACTTAAGAAAGGCACCGTTGTCCCCGTTACGGGAAGCAGTCCGATGTTCATACCAATATGCACAAAGAAGTGACTTACAAAAAGTATAGCTACGCCAGTGGCAAACAGGCGTTCAAAATTACTCGCAGCCCTGATTGCATGCAGCAGCAAACGGCCGATTGCAACACCAAAAAGTATAAATAAAACAATCACCCCAACCAGACCCCACTCTTCAGCAAATGCAGCAAAAATAAAGTCAGTTTCATACTCAGGTAAGTACTGAAGTTTTGACTGTGTTCCATAACCAATACCCTTCCCTATGAGCTGACCCGAGCCAACAGCGACCGTTGATTGATAGGCATTATATCCAGAATCCTGGATATCAGAAAGTGGATCAAGGAACGTACCAATACGTTCTTTTTGATAGTCTTGAAACGCAAACTGCCACATACCACCAAACGCAATAGCCCCGAGTAAAAATACGACCGCCAGATGCTTTGGCTTAATCCCTGCAACCAACACCATCCCAAACCATACAAAAAAGAGAATGATTGCCGACCCAAAGTCAGGCTGAATAAAAACAAGTCCAAAGAACAACAACGTATACAGACCAGATACAATAATATGTCGGAAGTCACCAATAAGCTCATGTCGCTTCGAAAAATACTTTGCTAACACTGCAATAAGTACAATCTTCGCAGGGTCTGACGGCTGAAAGGAAAAGAAACCAAGGTCAAAGCGACTTTGTGCTCCGAGCGTTATTTCACCTATAAACAGCACTAAGATTAGTAGGAATAGAAAGAAAAGATAAATACCGAACGTTGCATTTCCTATCCGCAAAAAACGGTAGTCAGGTACCATCGCAAGCAACATCAGACACAACGCTACCCCAATCCAGACCAATTGCCGTTCAAAAAAGAAATTGTCGCCTTGATACGAATACATCGTTACCAACCCCATCCCAGAAAGAAGTAAGCAAGAACCAACCAACCAAATATCAAATCCTTTAAAAAGTGAGAGAAGTGTCCGCATAATGGACCTAGTATACGCGATATTTGTTGCAGCGTAAAAGGGCCACAGAAAGCTCCGCTTTCTGTGGCCCTTTTACACCAATACTCTAGTCAAGAGCAGTAAAGCTGGCATCAGTCTTCGGAATTATCTCTATAATAGCCGCACCATCTTCACATATCTTCCCCGTAATCGAACGGTAGATACGATCCACATCTGCAGTTGATACCGCTGCATACGCCTGGTCAGGACTACTTGAAAGTTGTGACACAAAGTCCATATTTACCTTTTCACCAAGCCCTATAGTGAAAATATTTATACCTTGCTCCTTCACCTTTGCTGCAGCATCCAATGCATACTGTTCTGGTTCTTGGTCTGGTGCAGTAGCAAGTCCGTCAGTGAGCAACACCAGTATCTTCCGTGCTTCACCATTATGTCGCACTGAGGTCAGTTCTTCCCCTCCCCTGTAGAGTGCATCGCCCGTGTTGGTACTACCAGTCTCTTCTTCAGGATCAATGGTTAATGC
Source organism: Acidimicrobiales bacterium (assembly GCA_047638595.1). Classification (GTDB taxonomy): domain Bacteria; phylum Patescibacteriota; class Minisyncoccia; order Phycocordibacterales; family UBA918; genus OLB19. The sequence goes on along the minus strand of JBLIMJ010000014.1, from coordinate 12,722 downwards.
AGCTATGCTGGCTGCAACAGAAGTAACATTCCCTGTAAGAGGGTTATTTATGACTGCATCTGTTGCAAAAGTGACCAGTGAAGCCTGATCTCCATTTTGCAACCGAGAAGTAAATGACTCAGCGGCAGCAAGCACTGACGTGATTGGTTGTGGTGGAGTGTCCCCATCATTATTCATACTCCCCGAAAGGTCGATGGCTAAGAGGACGTCAGTTGGCACGTCACACGAACGCAAAGTCTTCGCAATTGGCTCAGGCCAGGTAAATACCGCTGTTTCTACACTTCGTGGCGCAAATTTATCTATGTACGTTCGTGAGGACGTAAGTGCATTTCCTTGTGCATCAAAAATGGTTGCGACAACTTCAACCTCTAACATCTCTGTTAACGCTTCGTTATATATCCGAGCATCAAGCCGAGGACGTAAATCAGCTCCACTGAGCTCACGGGACTGCACAGTGAACTGTTCTCGACTACTTGCCGCTTCAACCCATAAAGTAATATCTTCGAGCACTAAAATTGTTTGTGTCGGGATACGTCCTTGGGTATCAATACGAGCCTCAAACACGGGAGACACACTATCTGGGGGCAAGATGGTGGAACCAGTCCTTTGTGTAATCAAACCTTGTGCGTCATACAAAGACATTGTGTATGCCGCCTCAGGCGACCCTGCAGCAATATTTTTATTTTCAATGTATGCCACTGCATTATATTGACCTTCAGTTACCCTAAAACTTCTTGCCCATTGCACATGTGGTTCAGTCACATCAAATGCACAGATAAGTGCACACGCTCCCCCACAGTCAACACCACGCTCATCTCCATTTTGCCGTCCATCTAAACAGTTTGATGGGTTATAAAACTGTGTCATATACACCAATGCAAAAATGCATATCCAGAAAATTCCAAATCCAGTCCCATACTGTACACGGCGGTAAAATGCCCAATGACGAGTAATATTCATTGAGTATAGTATATCAAACAACTGCCTACACAAAGATGGCTCATTTCAACAGAAGGCAGAACTACTCAATACTCTCTACAGAAAACTCCCCGTCAGTAACCGTCCCCGTAACAACAACTTCATCACCCCGATTCACCCCAAGTTTTGCAATTATATCGATATCGCTCATACCAATCAGTGGACGTAAATCAACACGGAATACCTCACTGCCATCATCAAGTAGTAAGTAGCTGAATTTTTCATGAAAACGATTTTCCGCCTCAAGCAAACCTACAAACGTTCCTTCAATAGTCAAAGTTTCTGGCTCATCAAGCACAACCTCTTCTTCTAAAACATCTACGGTATCACTGACATTTTCACTACTTTCGTAATTCTCAACAGAAGTATCGAGAGTGGGCACCTCTGGGGCATTGGTTACCGCAACGGGCATAAACAACACATAGAGCAAAACCCCAGAGAGTAGCGCAATCAGTATATACAGTTGTTTCTTAGTCATACGATTATTATAGCAAAAAATAAAAACTACCCTTTGGGTAGCTTACAAACGCACGGTACGCCCAGCATGCACTGGGCGCAGATTGAAGAACTTCTCCGCATAAGCCGAATGTGACATTCACCGTTACTGTTCCCCGGATATGCCAGGGATTTTCGGTTTTGAGCCTACCATCCTAGCGAATACTACAGCTCTCATGCATTAGAGCTGATACTCAATCTGTTATGCGCATCATTCAACTGACTTGCATAATACCGTCATATCATCAGGTGCTTTGTGGCGCTGTCGTTCATGACAGCACGTTTCCTTAGCAGCACAAGAATATTCACATACTACTATAAAAGACACCAGGAAGTAAGCACTCCCCGCATAACTCCCACTGCGCCTCCACTCTGAAGCAACCACTGGACCAAATTAAAAACTCACAAACATCCATCCAACATCTCTATATCATCAATGATATAGAGACACCAGAAATCTATACAGCCGGACAGCCCACACGGCGCCTCCACCCCGCTAGAAGCGCCTCTTCCACGCTACAAACCACGCTTCCCCACGATCAGTATCAATCTTCACTTTTGGATAGCTTGCACACCCCAGTTCATAGTACAGTTTCCCAAACTCCTTCTCCGACACATTGTCTTTTACCACGCACGTTGTATCAGGCGACTCCACCGAACGTTGTCACACAGAAATCAACACATAAAGACCACAAAGAAAAACAGGAATAGAAATAAAAGAAAACCACCTAAAGGAAATCTTCCTCTGGGTGGTTTTCTTTAACTCTATTTGCTTTTACTTTTACCTGCCCTAGCTGCAAGCATTTCGTACTTTATAGCTAATCGTTTCTTCGTTTTGTGTGAATGTGTTGACCCCTTCTGTTGTTGTAATGTTGTTGATCGTTTTGCCATGCCAGCAGTATACATTAATTGTGATTTCTGGCTATGTTTTTAGGTTAACGGGGACAGGTACAATAAAACCGGGAACTTGTGCCCTCACGTTTCCCTAAACCCCAGCATACCGCACCATACAGATGCTGTTCAGGTTTTCAATATTTCTAAAGAAATATCAGGAAACCTCTTGCGAAAGTGCAGTAACACTTTCTCACCCCTCTCCCACTCTCTCCAACCTGTTGTATCTTCCCCTCATCCTCCAACATATTTAAATACTTTCTCGCCGTCCCGTCAGAAACATCAAGAAGTTCTTCAACATCCACTCGCGTAACACCAGCCGCCACCGCCTCCTCACTACACTCCTCCAACTTTTTCTGAGTCTCTACCTCTCCTTTCATCATATGTAAAATCTTCTCCTTTCGATTTTTCGTCCGTTCATCCAATGCCTCCTTCGCCTCCCCTCGCATATACTGAAGCTCATCTGAAGAGGCAGTAGAAAAATACGGCTCCTTCTTCACTGTCCCTGCACCACCAGCTTTCTTCCCCACAACAAACCCAAGTGTTGCAGCAATAACCCCAACCAAAGCAAAATAAAACATTACTAAAAGTGTAATATTTATCTGAGCGAGGTCGGTACTAGCTCAAAAACAGCTTAAATCCATCAAAACCCTATCGATTTTGATGGATTTAACCATTATTTAAAATAACAACCACTCAGTATTAAAATTCAAAACTCTATGTTGAATGAAATAAGGAGTGTAACGACTATATCGAATTTAGCTCCCAATTCCTTCCTCTCCTTACAGGATCTGTATACCTTTTGGATCAAAAGGTCTTACAAAGTGACATCGAGTCACTTCTCACCTAGAGAGAATTGCTAGACGAAGCCGAGGCGCCAACCTCTATGTAATACTTTCTATATTAAAAATTAATTATAATAAAACGCCTGAAACTCTAGATAAATACCGTATGTTAGCGCCGACCTACTCCTCTTACAGAGGCAGTATACCTTGCCACCATTTTCTTCAAAAATGCTAGGTAAGGTCCTGCAACAGTCCCCCGGACTGTCTCACCCTCTTTCGAAGTATCATCAGTGCTGGTGAGCTTGGCTTTCAAATGAGTGAGCAGAGTGGAAAAGTTTGCTTTTACATTCTTGAGCGAATGAAGGAAGTGACTTTTCCGTGTTCGGAATGAGAACGGGTGCTCCTTACTGATACAACCGAACAAGTAAATGGGAGTTCACTTACATTTATCTTGTGAGAGCAGTAAAAAAACTTGTTTACAGGAACTGTACAGGTTGTCACGACTTTACTAAAGTAAAATCCCTGGCAACCTTCTAAAACTGCCCCCCGGACAGCTCTAGCCCTCTCCTCAAAGCACAAAAGACACACCATGTGGTGTGTCTTTTGTGTGTATTAAAAACTTAATGTTGCCTGAACAAACGAGTGAGAAAGTCTGGGAGACTTTTGCAAGGGGTTACCAAATATTTTGAGGGACGATAAATATTGATAACCTCAACAGCTTCTGTAAGAAGTAGCGACTATTGAGAAGGTAGATCAGGATTTGTTCTGCCCTTGGGTGAAAAAGTGCTTAAACACTTTTGCAAGAGGTTGCCAGCTCGTTAGAGCGACAACCTGAACAGTGCCTGTAAGGCAAATCCTGACTGAAGCCGAGGCGCCAACCTAGATTCAGTTTTGAATAAGAAAAAACACCCGTGAGGGTGTACTTTTCTTATTCAAAACTTAATGTTGGCGCCGACCTACTCTCCCTCTTTCGAAGTACCATCGGTGCTGGTGAGCTTAACTTCCGTGTTCGGAATGAGAACGGGTGTACCCTCTCCGCCAAAGCACCAACATTAAATTTTCAATGATTCTTGAATACTGCGAAATGGTTGGGAGGGTCATTGACCCTCCCAAAATGGTAGCCTGCGTTCAACCTGAGAGTTTGTCCTGCTGGCGCAGAACGTTCTTAGCACAGACGACCATTTCGCAATATTCAATATATTCATCACGGGTTGCACAATAATTTTAAAGGGAATTAAAATGATTGTGCAACCCACGACTATTGATTCGTCAATAACTACGCTCATTTGTGGCAAAAACCGAAGCTTTTACCACTGACTTCAACACACACCGCATACACACAATAAAATTGTACAGTAGCTGTGCAACATTCCCCATGGGAAAAACGTCTTATTAGTACACCTCGGCTGCACACATTGCTGTGCTTCCACCTAGTGCCTATCAACCTGATCATCTCTCAGGAGACTTAGTGATACCTAATCTTCAAGTTGGCTTCCCGCTTAGATGCTTTCAGCGGTTATCCATTCCCAACATAGCTACCCTGCGGTGCCACTGGCGTGACAGCAGGTAGACCAGAGGTTAGTTCATCCCGGTCCTCTCGTACTAGGGACAAATCTCGTCAAGTATCGACGCCTGCAGTAGATAGGAGACCAACCTGTCTCACGCAATGTGTTTGCTCCAATTACTTGGAGTATCGGACTATATCATCTTCCAAAGTGATTTATTACTTCAGGAGTCTAACGTGTAGTCTCTACGGGTGAATCTAAATTCTTCCCTCGGTATTGCCCTGTCAATTAGTGTTGACTTCGGGTTCTACCGATATAAGTTAGCTTGTTACAGAGCATAATTGCTCTGCACCGCCGTGATGGTTGGTTCCTTCTTTGTTTTCATAGACTGAAAATCTCGATTGTGTATCGTTTAAGAGAGGATTTAGACAGTTCAAATTCCGATCTGAAAGTATCTTTCAGAATCTGAACGGTCTAAACCCAGCTCGCGTGACTTTTTAATTGGCGAACAGCCAAACCCTTGGGACCTGCTCCAGCCCCAGGATAAGTCGAGCCGACATCGAGGTGCCGAACATTGCCGTCGCTATGGACGCTTGGGCAATACTAGCCTGTTATCCCCAGGGTAACTTTTATCGGGTAATCTCCGGCCGCATCTAAAGCGGACCATCGGTTCACTATGCTCTACTTTCGTATCTGCTTGGCATCTACGCCTTACAGTCAAGCCAACTTATGCCATTGCACTATCATCACGGTTTCCATTCGCGACTAGTTGACCTTGAGACCCCTCCGTTACTCTTTAGGAGGGTAGCGCCCCACTAAAACTGCCCACCACGCACTGTCCCTGAAAGGTTTTTCCCACCAGGTTAGAGACTGCCAAATTTAAGATGGGTATTTCATATTGCGACTCCACGGTACCCGAAAGCCCGCTTCAAAGTCTCCCCACTATACTACACATAAATTCAACAGCCCCAATACGAAGCTACAGTAAAGCTCCTGGGGTCTTTTCGTCTAACTGCAGGTACCCGGCATCTTTACCGGGATTGTATTTTCACCGAGCAGGTCCTTGAGACAGTTTCCCGGTCGTTACGCCATTCGTGCACGTCGGAACTTACCCGACAAGGAAATACGCTCTATTTTTCCTTCTTTTATGTACCAGCCTTCAATGGTACGTGCACAACAGGACTCTATCTTCATCTGCTTCATTACTGAAGTTCAGATGCTAAACATTTGGTCTCTTGTTGGTTTAGTTTGGACTATGCGCCTATTTCTAGGGCGCAAGGTAACTATGGCTCGGGCTGTTTACATCTACAATCGTTCCAGTCCGTAGAACGAACTTCCTAATAAATCAGGAAATGCGCTCTACCTTAGAACGATTATAGTTATCGCTGACATTGACCGGGGCTTATACAGTCCAGCAAAACAATCCGAAGATCATTTCACCCTCCGTATTTAACCTTCCGGCATTGGTCAGGCGTCACCCCCTATACATCCTCTTACGAGTTCGCAGGGAGCTGTGTTTTTGGTAAACAGTCGCCAGGAAATCTTTCGCTGCGGCCCTCTGATACCCGAAGGCATGAGGGCAGACCTTATCCCGAAGTTACGGTCGCTTTTTTGCCGAGTTCCTTAAGGACCTCTCACTCGTTCGCCTTGGTCTTCTCGACCTTACCACCTGTGTCGGTTTAGGTACGGTACCGTTATGTTTATGCTTAGAAGTTTTTCTCGGAAGCGTGCTCCCCTTTTTTGTTCAGCCGTAGCCTCACATTCAGACTCTACTCGGGCTTAATACTATCCGGATTTACCTAGATAATACCCTCATAGCTCCAACACCAATCCAATAAGGTGCAAAGAGTACAACGCTCCGTCCCTCCATCGCAACACAACAGTGTGCAGGAATATTAACCTGCTATCCATCGCATCCCCCGTTCGGGATCTGCTTAGGACCGACTAACCCTGGGCTGATCATCATAGCCCAGGAAACCTCGGTATTTCGGCGGGCAGGGTTCTCACCTGCCTTGCGGTTACTTGTGCCGGCATTCTCTCTTCCATACGCTCCACCGCGGGTCTCCCCTTGGCTTCATTGCAGAATGGAATGCTCTCCTACCACTCAATATTTCCGAAGAAATATCAAATCCGCAGTTTCGGTAATATACTTGAGCCCCGTTCATTTGCGGCGCAAGGACTCTCGACCAGTGAGCTGTTACGCTATCTTTAAAGGATGGCTGCTTCTAAGCCAACCTCCTGGCTGTTGGTGAATCCTCACCTCCTTGTTTTGCACTGAGTATATATTTAGGGACCTTAACTGGCGATCTGGGCTGTTTCCCTTTCGACCAATGGAGCTTCTCCCCCATAGTCTAACTGCCGCGCTGTAACCTACTGGTATTCGGAGTTTGATAAGAAAGACGAGCTTTCGCCCTGTTCTTCCTTTCCAGTGCTCTACCCCCAGAGGGATCACGCGACGCCAACCCTAAAGCTGTTTCGGAGAGAACCAGCTATTACGGAATTCGATAAGCTTTTCACTCCTTACCACAAGTCATCCGATGATTTTGTACGGTCAACCGGTTCGGGCCTCCACGGAGTTTTACCTCCGCTTCACCCTGCTCATGGCAAGCTCATCCCGCTTCGGGTCGTATCCCTGCCCTATATTCGCGCTATTCACGCTCGCTTTCACTGTGCCTCCGTGGGGTTACCACTTAGACAAAGGACAAAGATACACTCGCCGGCTCATTCTTCAATAGGCACGCCGTCGCCCCGCAGGGCTCCGACTCCTTGTAGATGTATGGTTTCAGATCTATTTCACTCCCCTCTCCGGGGTTCTTTTCACCTTTCCCTCACGGTACTAGTTCACTATCGGTCTTTACAAATATTTAGCCTTACGAGTTAGTGCTCGCAGATTCATCCGAGCTATTCGTGTCTCGGACTACTCAGGAACAAAATCAAGAGAGTCGTGTAAATTTCGCATACGGGACTATAACCCTTTAGAGTCAGTCTTCCCAGACTGTTTTGCTATCTACACGTTTTGTAACTCTCTGCAACTAAATGCAGATTAAGTCCTACAACCCCACACATGTAAACACGTATGGTTTGGGCTGTTCCCGTTTCGCTCGCCGCTACTAAGGGAATCGCAAGAACCTTCGTCCTGAATACAATGGCATTCATATATAAATATATGAATAGTGTAATTCAGAACGAAAGTTCCGTATATTGCTTTCTATTCCTCCAGGTACTGAGATGTTTCACTTCCCTGGGTGCGCTCCTGCATACGCAGGTTACTACTGATAGTAGTAGGGTTTCCCCATTCGGACATTTCCGGGTCAAAGGTTGATTGGCACCTCGCCGGAACTTATCGCAGCCATTCGACGTCCTTCATCGCTCTGTAAAGCCTAGGCATCCACCATACACCCTTCATTCCCATAGGGAATGCTGTACACCGCTGTACAATTTTTCATGTTACGAAATTCGTAACACTTTTTGAGTGTATTTCTAACGCATCTACGCGTTAGAAAAATTTGTTTCAAAAAGAATAAATACTAACTTTTTGAAACTCGGTATGTGTTGTGTCATGAAGTTATTGCATTCCATACAATATCTTCACAACGTTCGATTGTCTGCCGGGGACGAAAAGACCCTGTTGGCTGTAAAGCCAACGTTTTGTCTTAACCCGACAGACTACCATTTGTTCGCATTGCCATAACGAGTAACGGAATGCAATGCGAACGTGCCTACTGGGCGTCGATTCCGCAGTAGGACTTTTGAGCTGAGATCGGCCTATCCTAGAAGGACCGACCTCAGTAGTTATTCACGATGTCAACGATCGCGAGTTTCTTTAGAATGCTTTGTGTTAAAAAAAGTCGCTTCACGCGACAATAAACTCTTACGAATTTATAGTGCGCTATGCCTCTTTTTAAAAGTATTCCTAAACACGTAGGCGCTATTCTATAGGAATCGAAAATAAAGTCAAGCGTGTAATCTGGATAGTTATTGTAAGCAATGCTTCTTAGTATATGTAAAGAACCCCACCCTCTTCGAGCGTGAAGCCAGGGTCCTTTACTGGCCAGGGAATCCTTACCTACAATAACTATTCAGGTTGATACTATTTAAAAAAATAACTAGCAACCTCTTGCGAAAGTGCGATAACACTTTCTCACTCGCTGAACTAATTTTTAAGTCTATCACTTCCTCTAGGTAAGCCCACGGGGTGTACCTGAACAATACTAGTAAAGAAAAAGCCAGACAGAAACTTTCGTTTCTGTCTGGCTTTTTCTTTCGCTACGGTCTGTGCAATTCGTCTTTGATTGCAATCTTGTCAACAATGATTTCATGTGGGTAGTCAAACATATCTCGCACAAGTTTGTCATACATCCCTACCCGGTAAATTAAATCCTCTGAGGTGAATGATGCAAAACGAACTTCTATTCCAAGTTCTGCCTCAAGTGCTCGAATTGCATTTTCTACTTTCGCTTGAGAAAGTTTTTTCATTGAAAGAAGTATGTCTAAACGATGTTCAAAATCACGAAGGAAAATTCCTGCCACACACACAAAGTCTAACGTTCCAGCCTTTCGTAAATGTTTCAAGACAGTCTTTCCATCTATAGGAGCGGTTTCAAATAAAAAAGTTTGGAGTGCCTGCAGTTCAGGGAGACTTTTATCAAGTGCATATCCTTGCACTCGCACCTTCGCTTCGCTCCCTTCTTCTTTGGGTACATAGATTTGTTTCTTCTTAATCACTCCCGCCTTTTCAAGCGCAGTGATTTCAGTGCGTGCAGTACGTCGCACCAGTCGGGCACGCTTAGAAATATCCTCAAAGGTAAATTCTTTAGAAGGATTGAATAGAAAAAAACGAAGGAGTTTTACTCGGGCTTGGCTTCCAAACAATATCGTAAGTGGATCAGCAGACATATCAGTTATTTATGAGTCAATACTATAGCATGGAGGGATGTTTGGGTATCTGGACAGAGACGGAAGGGGTGGTATGGGAATAAAGGTTCATTATAGGTCGTAGTATCCTCCACCTTCTCTAAAGGAACACTCTGAGGAAATTAGAATATAAAAAAACCAAGAGCAGCAGTCACGGCCAAAACTAATAAAACTTGCCACCATGAAGCTTGTTTTAACTGATCAATTGTCTCAACAGTATTAACCCCACTATCTCTCAAGCTAACTACAAATGTTTTTATTTTTTATTATAGCCTGACGCTAAGGCAACTGACCTAAGCTGCCCATCATGGTATCTCAAAAACATAACTTTCATATTTTTTGATACATGACCGACAAGACCGCTATCAAACACACCCACAAATGGCTCAGAAAATATTTTAGGAACATCACTCCAAAGCGCATTGTTTTTTAAGTCAGAAAGCTTACCTACTGCAACAGCGTCTACACTCTCAATACCTTTATCAGACACTTCTTTTACTAGGTTTTTAAACGATATTGGGGTAGCATCCAACTCTGCACGATTATTTAATTGATTTTCCATATATTAAAATTACATTAAATATTATATCAGGATATATTGTTTCAATTCTACTGTGTCACGGGTTACTAAGTATATTCTATCTGCGTGGTAAATCTATTTAAATTCTAATGTGCGGAATTTCTCAAATGTATCTTTAAATTTTTGTGAATCTTCCTCAAGTTCAAAACGAATGATGAGCTCATTTGCTTTTAGTGCTGTCATTAACCACATCGGCTTACGACGGTATGTAAGCTTGTACGTTACAGTATCAACTTGCTCAAAAGTAAGTACCCGGGACCATTTGAGCATAAACTCTCCATCAATCCCTACATGATCTACATACATTGATGTCTCTAGAGAAAATTTACTACTGATTAAAAAATTTGGTGTTCTATTTCCCCTTCCTCGTTTTTGCCTTAGTAGGCCAAAAAACACACAACAACCAACCAGAACTCCAAAACCAACAGTCTCCCAGACTGTTGGTTTTTGTATCACGCGGCTGCGCCTCTGGAGCAAGCCCCCCCCCTCACAAGTTACTAAGTATAATTTTTCGTTTCACTCAAATTCTACTAAGTACTCGCGAGCCCGCCTCAGCGCTTGCGAACTTAACAACCTCCCAGGCTGTTAAGTTCTGATGCGCGCTTCCGGCTCTGGCGCAAGTGTAGAATTGAAATTTTTACCAAAGTAAAAAGCACGGACATTTGTCCGTGCTTTTTACTTTGGCTATAAAATTTATTTCAATTCTACACTTGCGCCAGCCTCTTCAAGCTTTCCTTTCAGTTCTTCTGCATCTTCTTTCTTAAGACCTGCTTTCACTTCAGCTGGTGCTCCATCTACGAGCTCCTTAGCTTCTTTAAGACCAAGACCACAAGCTTCCTTCACTGCCTTGATTACTGCAATCTTTGATCCGCCAGCTGCAGTAAGCATTACTGTGAATTCTGATTGTTCTTCAGCTGCGTCACCGCCAGCTGCTGGACCTGCTACTGCTACTGCAGAAGCTGATACACCGAACCGGTTTTCAAGAACCTTTACCAGTGCGTGTAGTTCAAGTACTGTCATAGCTTCAACTTGTTCTACAAGCTTCTGAAATTCTTTTGGTACTTCAACAGTTTCGTCTACATCAGTTGCTTTTTCTTCAACGACTTCTGGAGCTGTTTCTTCAGCAACCGCTTCTTCTTTCGTTTCTTCAACAGCAACTTCTTCTACTACTGCCTCTTCTACTGCTACGTCTTTAGTTTCTTCTGCCATAATAATTTTATTAGTTTTTAGTATTTTACTTTCCACAAGAACGTATCAGGATGCCCGAGATGCGAGGTGGAACAAAATTTCTGAGGAAGCGGTAGTTGACCTACCGTGACCGATGAAATTGTAGTTCCAGCAAAGCAGATTGGGTATTATGATGCTTTCTTCTCTGCAATTGCGTTTATCGCTAGTACAATACCCTGAATAGGTGAATTGATAACGTTCACGAACATTCCTCGGAGCACTGGAAGTGCTGGGATTGAAGCGATTTCTGTCATCTCTTCTTTGTTCTTGTATACTCCTCCAAAGATACCACCTGCGATTGCAAGCTGTTCTTTATACTCTAAGGCGAATGCCTTGATGTTCTGTGCTGGCGCAATAGCGTCAGTTGAGAATGCAAGTGCAATTTCTCCTTCAAGTTCTGGCATGTCGCCTTCGAATGTCCCATCAAACGCTCGCGCGATTAATGTTTTCTTAGCAACGAAGTATCCAACACCTTCTTCTCGAAGCTTTGCACGCATAGCAGCAACATCGTTGCCTTCCATACCTTTAAAGTTCACGAAAACGATAGATTCTGAATCATTCTTGATACCATCAAGCTTTGAAAGAATTGTTGTCTTCTTTTCTTTTGTAATTGCCATTATGTGTATGGGATTACGATTTTTAATACTCTAAAATTGCATTTTGACCATGAAATTTTAGATGACCTCAATAATTTATAGATGCTTCGCATCTTAAATTTTGGGCAAACAGGCCCAGGGAAATACATTTCCACTAGGCTACGACCTTTTCCAAAATTAATATCAAAAGATATTTAGATGGACCTCGACCGGCGAATCAAGTGATTCATTACTGTATATCCTTTTCGATATACAACCAGCTGTCATGAGCCTGTTGCGAAATACTATAACAGAATAAATTAAAAAGAAAAGGCCACATACATGTGAGCCTTTTCTTTCCATAACTTCTAGTTATTTAATACGGGATCTTACACTCCTGAAACAATGCGCTTTTCTGTGTAATGTGTAGGTACGTTCCGTCCCCCGTTCTTCAACATGTACCGTATAAATAGATTTCAAGCTATTCAGATAGTGTGCCTCTGTTGGCTGTCTACGCCAAGTGTCTGTGTTAATGCGTCCACAGTTACCCTTTTTCGGTTTTTCAAGTAAACAAATAGCTTGCAGCGACTCTGCACACCCACAGCCCTAAGCAGGTCGGGCACCAGTCTTCCTCATCGGACTCTATCCATTGAGGCCTCTTATATGTTTGTGCCTTTCTTATAGATTACTGTCTATCTTAGACGTCGCAATGAAAAACCTCCCCTTGTTGGGAAGGTGGTTCATTGCCGGGAATTAAGACTACACACCACTA
>JBLIMJ010000013.1:0-27351 GCA_047638595.1 Acidimicrobiales bacterium | reverse complement strand
GTTTTACCTTAGGTACCCGTGCAGGTGCCTTTTTGTCCCGTAAGACTACGACTGCGCCTGTTGCTGGAATCTGTTTTTGCGTGTTTCGGTATACAAATTCATTGTATCGACCACCACGTATCATTAGTGACGGGCGTTCTATTCGCTGGTTGTCTTCATCAAGGAGATCAATGCTAAATAATGCATCTGAATAACACTCATGATGTCCAATAAGTGTTGGGTCAATTTCGTACTGAGTTTCTGCGAGGTCAAGATATTCAATAATCTCCCTGAAGTGCTTACGGCTTTTGTCAGTCAAATACTCTAATGGGTTTGGTGATTTATGTGCGAGTTCATGATCTTTCTCAATAAGATGTGCGAGTGCTGTTAGGACATGTTCTTTCATGAGTTCACGCGCAGCTTCAGGCATGTCTTCTATTCGTTTCTTGAGGTAGTTTGTCAATTCACGAATATACCGTACAGAGGAGTCACGGTCGCCCAGCGAGTTAATTCGTACAGATTGATGTTCGTGTCCGAGGTCTGTAGCTAAGGCTTTGGTAGTATGGATGAGAATTGCCTCAGCAATACTCTTTTCGACATTATATATTTGCAGTGAGATTGCTGCTTCGCCTGACCGAGGAACTTGTTCAGTAGTATAAAAAAGTATCGGTTCTTCTATTTCATGGAATTTTGACTCACAGAACGCATTCATACCTGAGGTAAGCATGCCGTGTAGTGCATCAGTACGTCTATCTTGGGCCGATGCAGTGTGAGGGAGTTTCTTTTTACAACTTTTGCAAGCGGGATGCTTTTTGAGCTCTCCGATACTTCTGAATCCGAAAAATTCAGCGGTGCTCGTTGCTTGCTTCAAAAATTCTGTTGCTGTAACTTCCATAAATAGTATATGTTAATTGGTATTGCTAATGTCTTCAATGTCAGTACCTGATAATTCCATCTCTCCTGGCATCATTTCAACCTCGTTGAAAGGGAAGAGCCGTAGAAATGCCCGACCGACGATGTTCTCTCTTTGGAGCACACCCCACACGCGTGAGTCAGAGCTCTTGTCCCTATTGTCTCCCATGACGAAGTATTCACGTTCGCCTAAGTCATAGGTAAGAAACGTATTTGGTGCCATCGAGGCTATGTATGGTTCGTCTAGTACGTAGCCATTTGGATGCTCTTCATTGATGACCGTAACGACATTCCCATCGATACTGACGGTGTCTCCTGGAGATCCTATAATTCTTTTAATAAAAAATGTGGAAGGATTTTTTGGATACCGAAATACAATCACTTCACCAGATTTTGGTTCTTCAAAATGGTAAGTAAGTTGATCCACTATAAGGTATTCACCAGTATGGAAAGTATTTTCCATTGATGCACCGGACACAATAAAAGGCTGTGCAATAAACCACCGAATAGGAACAACAATAATCAGTGCGATAAGCGCAAATTGAATAATTTCTGTAAGTGGGTGTGCTTGCTTTTTTGCTTTTGGTTCCTCCGTTTCTTGTGTCTCTGGCGAAGTGATGTTTGTCTCTTCTTCGTGTTGATTTTTAGAGGTACTCATAGGTTTGTAAGAAATATAGTAACTACTATTATAAGCGAAATATCGTTCTGAAACAAACATTGGCAAATACCTTGCAGAACAAGACTTTTCTGCGTGGTATTTGGTATACTTCAGTTATGTTTTATATCGTCGGATTAGGAAATCCTGGAAAGGAATATGAAAACACTCGACATAATGTCGGGTGGATGGCTTTGGATTACCTGATTGAACATGCCGGGTTGCCATCACTATTTACCTCGAGTAAATACGCAGGTCGAGTGTCTGAAGGCATACTTGCAGATGAAGAGATTACACTCCTGTGCCCAGATACTTTTATGAACAAATCAGGAAGTTCGGTAAAGAAACTTGTTGCCAAAGGTAATGAAGGAAATCTAGTGGTCGTTTATGACGACGTAGATATTCCCCTTGGTGAAATAAAAGTTTCCGTTGGTAGGGGAGATGGGGGTCATAATGGTATTAAGTCGATTGTTTCGTCACTTGGAACAAAAGAATTTATTCGGGTACGTATTGGTATTGCACCCAAAAGTTTTTTCGGGAAAACAAAACGACCTAAAGGTGATCGGCTACCGAAGCATGTTTTAGGTGATTTTAAGAAACGAGAACAGAAAGATATGGAGACTGGTCTAGCAAAAGCAAAACAAGCCATTGAGATAATTGTGAAAGAGGGAGTAGAGAAAGCAATGAGTACCTGTAACTAGATGTTTGTGGACAATACTTTGAGTAACACAAAAGACGGCTCGCGAAGCGAGCCGTCTTTTGTGTTACTACGTGATTGTTTACGCAGCTTCTTGAGTGACTTCTTTAAAAGTAAGAGTCATTCGTTGTTCTTTTGGTTCAAACAGAGAAATCTTGAACTGATGCACACTTCCTAGTGGAAGTTGTGTCTTCAAGTCTTCTTCATTTTCAAACTCAGAGATGTGTACGAGTCCTGCAACACCTTCTTCGATTGAAGCAAGTGCTCCGTGCTTGTTGTACTTGATAACAACTCCGTTTACAGAGTCGTCCTTCTTGTACTTAGAAGCAGCTGTGCTCCAAGGGTTTTCTCGAAGTTGCTTGATAGAAAGTGAGATTTTGTCATCTTTCACTTCAATAACCTTCACTTGTACCTTGTCTCCAACTTTGAAGAGTGTACGTGTGTCTTCTACAAGACCCCAGTCTAGTTCAGAAATGTGTACGAGACCTTCAAGACCATCTTCGATTTTTACAAATACTCCGAAGTCTACTGCGCCAGTTACTTCACCAGCCAATACATCTCCAACTTCATACTTGTTTACCTTTTCTTCTTTTGCTTCTTTTTCTTGTGGTCCCTTTTCAGAGAAGATAAGTTTCCCTTCTTTCTGGTCTGCAGTGATAATCACTACGTTGAGATGCTTACCAACAAGGTCGTTGAGCGCAGTAAGGATTTTGTCTTTATCTCCATCAGCTACCCGTGGGTAGTTTTCAGCTGAAAGCTGTGATGCTGGAAGAAATCCTTGTATACCTTGCCATTCGATGATAAGTCCACCCTTGTTTGCTTCTTTCACTTCAAGTGAAAGGATACCCTGGTTCTTTGCAGCAGCTTCTGCATCTCCCCAGATAAGTGCTTGTCGAGCTTCTTTTAGAGAAAGTTCGATATATCCGTCTTCGTTACTTGCGTCTACTACCTTTGCCGCAATTGAGTCACCGACAGATACTTTCCGTAGGATGTCTCGAGCGTTCATGTATTCACGACCAAAAATAAGACCAGATCCAAAAGGATGTAGATCGATAATAACTCGTGCACGTCCGATTGCTGAGACCGTACCTTCTACGATTTCACCAATCTTTGGTGATGAGGGACTTGCTTCAATATATGAATGCATAGCACCTGAAACAACTGTTGTTTCTTCTGACATAAAATAAATAAATATGTGTTTGTATCCGACGACACGCGTCCGCGCAACTGTTGCTCTGGCCATAGTCCATGAGCGCGGGGTTTAACGTGTGTCGCTAGAAATTAATAAACTCCAAAAGAGTGGCGCTACTATACTATATATAAGTAAAAGTGCAATGGTTTTTTTGTGTGATATTTAGAATCAAAAAAACCGCTCACTGCATTTTTGATTAAGTTAACAAAAATGGTGCATGATCGGTTTGTTATGAGGTCCACCCCAGGTCATCCACATAAATGCAGATAATCTGAGGTTTCTCTCGGCCGCAGGCAACTGAATTGGTGGAGTAGCTTGATTAAGCAACTTTACAAACCTTTTGCTTGTGTCTTCCCGCAATCGTTACAACTTGTTCATACATGCTACTGGTTACTGACCGCTGACACATGACGGGAAGATGGATAAAATAACATGACGGTTGATTAAGTCAAGAAGTTTAAGTGATGTAACAGGTGGAGGAAGCCCTGCCCTTTGAATGCATTTGTGCATTCTGATGGCAGGTCCTGTATACTAGTGACATTATGGTAATTACACATCACGGAGGTCAATGTTTTAAAGTTTCGTTTGGTGACACGACCCTTGCATTTGACCCTATTTCAAAGAAATCAAAACTGTCACCAGTTAAATTCGGTTCAGATGTCGCATTTATTTCAATGCATCATCCTGATTTTGATGGTGCTGAACAAGTAGCACATGGGAATAAACAACCTTTTGTCGTTAACGGTCCTGGAGAATACGAGATTGGTGATGTCACCGCACGTGGATACGGAATAAAGACAACTTACGATAACGTAGACAAGTACAATACGATTTACCAGGTGCGCTTAGAAGGAATGAATATTGTTTTTCTCGGAGCATTAGGGAGTCCAGATATTGACCCGAAAATCCTCGGTGAATTGGGGGATATAGATATCCTCTTTGTTCCTATTGGAGGTGGGGATGTGCTTGAGGTCCCTCAAGCATCTAAGTTAGCAGTAAAATTAGAAGCTAAATGCGTTATACCAATGCATTATGATAAGAATGCACTTGATGCCTTTCTAAAAGAAGAGGGATCTCAAAATGGAAAACCACAAGACAAGCTTACTTTAAAGAAAAAAGATGTGGCGGAAATGACTGGGGAAGTCGCGGTGTTGAAGTCGTAGATAATGCATGGAAAACCGAAGGTTTTCCATGCCATAAAACCTATGCTTAAAAAGATAGAATCCTTACGAAACAGACCAAAAGAGGTCCGCAAGCGATATGCATTTTGGATTGCACTTTCTTTTACGTCGGTGGTGGTATTTTTCTGGCTGATGAGCGCCCCATCTCGTTTGGCAGTATTGACTGAGGTAAGTGAAATCGAAAAAACCCAAGGAGGACTTTCACGCACATTTTCAGGTGTACGTGAGTCATTAACAGGGAGTATTTCAGACTTTAGAAATGCGACAGACGAAGTTACAGAAGACACAGTTCCAGAAAAAGACTCAGATACAATCGACATCTCCACTTTCTTTAGTACCTCAAACGATGGTATTGTTGACACACTTCCGCAAGGTCGCCCAATTCTTATTGGGACAACTTCAAAGACACAAAGTACTTCAACAGAGGGCTAATTATGCTACAATAGCAACCATATTTATTCAGACTAGCGTTATACATCTATGCCGAAAAAGACTATCAAGGAAGAAGATACTGCTCCAGAAGGTGAACGTGGCATCATTCCACAGAGTATTTCTGAGGAAATGCGTACTGCGTACCTCGACTACGCGATGAGTGTGATTACCTCACGTGCCCTTCCTGATGTTCGCGATGGTTTGAAACCGGTGCATCGACGTATTTTGTATTCCATGCGTCTAAACGGTCTGACTTCAACTGCGAAGTTTAAGAAGTCGGCGACTGTAGTTGGAGACGTTCTTGGTAGTTTTCATCCCCATGGAGATACTGCGGTGTACGAATCTATGGTGAAGCTTGCTCAGGACTTTACGACGCGATACCCACTTGTTATTGGGCAGGGTAACTTTGGTTCTATTGATGGTGACTCTGCTGCGGCGTATCGTTATACAGAAGCAAAGATGTCGAAGATTTCTGAAGAACTTCTGCGAGATCTTGAGAAAGATACAGTCGATTGGCGACCAAACTTTGATGGTACAAAAAAAGAACCTATAGTACTTCCTGCAGGTTTACCGAACCTTCTCTTGATGGGAACACTTGGTATCGCAGTTGGAATGGCGACAAACATACCTCCACACAACCTGCGTGAGATTAGTGCGGCGGTAGATTATTTGATTGATCATCCTGAAGCATCCACCGATGACTTATTGAAATTTGTCAAAGGTCCAGACTTCCCGATGGGAGGGGTCGCATTTGATAAAAAAGCGATTGCTCACGCATATGCAAACGGGAAAGGAGGAGTAGTAGTACGCGGTGAAGCAGAGATAGTCGAAGATAAGAAAGGTAACTTCTCAATCGTAATCACGTCTATCCCATTCCGTGTGAACAAAGCCGATATGCAAGAGAAGATTGCAAACCTCGTGCGGGATAAGAAGGTGGAAGGTATCCGTGAAATGCGTGACGAATCGACGTCAGACATTAGAGTGGTCATTGACTTGAAGTCAGGAGCAAACCCACAAACTGTTTTAAATAAACTATATAAGCATACACAGTTAGAAGATACCTTCCATTACAACATGGTGGCGTTGGTTGATGGAGTACCTCAGACACTCTCTTTGAAAGTTATTCTTGAAGAATACGTCAAGCACCGTGCAAACATCATTCGTCGTCGAACACAGTACGACCTCAACAAGGCAGAAGATCGTGAACATATTTTGCTCGGTCTGAAGAAAGCATTAGATCATATTGATAAAATAATCAAACTTATTCGTGCTTCAAAAGATGTGCCCACTGCACATGCACATTTGATGAAAGAATTTAAGTTTTCAACAATACAAGCCCAGGCAATTCTCGACATGCGGTTGCAGAAGCTTGCGGGACTTGAACGTAAAAAGATAGAGGATGAGCTTCAAGAGCTACAAAAGCTTATCAAGGAATTGCAGGCAATCCTCAAGAGTAAGAAAAGGATGATGGGAATTGTAAAGTCTGAACTTGCTGAAGCTGCTGAAAAGTTTGGAGATGAGCGTCGTACAAAAATAGTTAAGGGTGGTGTGAAGAACATGAGTGTCGAAGACCTTATTGCTGATGAAGAGAGTGTACTGGTACTCACACAAGGTGGATATGTAAAGCGTACTAACCCATCAGAGTACAAAGTACAAAAACGAGGTGGTGTAGGGGTGGTTGATCTCAATACAAAGGAAGAGGATGTGGTCCGAACACTTTTGACTACTTCAGCACACAGTGATCTCCTGTTCTTTACTGACAAAGGAAAAGTGTATCAGTGTAAGATGCATGAAATCCCTGAAGGACGTCGTGCAACTAAGGGTAAGTCAATCATGAACTTCCTTTCTATGAATGGAGAAGAACGTGTTACCTCTGTGATTTCTGTACGTAAAGATGAATGGGAAGGAGACTGGAGTCTGATGATGGTGACACGTAATGGTGTCATTAAGAAGTCTGATGCATCAGCATTCAAAGATGTACGCCGAAGTGGAC
This sequence comes from Acidimicrobiales bacterium, assembly GCA_047638595.1. Classification (GTDB taxonomy): domain Bacteria; phylum Patescibacteriota; class Minisyncoccia; order Phycocordibacterales; family UBA918; genus OLB19. Next base: position 20,310 of record JBLIMJ010000013.1, on the reverse strand, counting down.
TTATTGCACTGACACTCAAGGAGGAAGATTCACTCATTGCTGCACAGTTTGTTGGTAAAGGTGATGAAATTTCACTGGTAACCTACAACGGTCAGGCAATTCGATTTAAGGAAGATGATGTACGACAGATGGGACGTACTGCAGCAGGTGTGACAGGAATGAAGCTGAAGAAAGGAGATAAAATTGTATCTGCAGATGTGCTTACTAAAGGAGAAAAAGACCGAGAGATTCTTGTGGTGATGGAAAATGGATTTGGTAAGACAACACCAGCGAAAGAATACAAAGTACAAAATCGTGGTGGAAGTGGAATTAAAACCGCCAAAATTACAACAAAAACAGGTAAAGTGGTAGGTGCTGCATCACTCTCTCCTGAGGATCGTTTGGAAGGGGAATTGGTAGTTATGAGCAAGAATGGACAAGTGATTAAACTTCCGTTGAAGGATGTGCCGACACTAGGACGCGATACACAAGGGGTGAAGGTTATGAAGTTGCGGGCGGGAGATTCTATTGCCTCAATCGTCTACTTCTAGCCTAAAGCCTATAAAATAACGAATTACTTCGTTGGACTACACAAAAAACGCCTCAATGTACAATTACGTACACCTCGGCGTTTTTTGTTTGTCCGTCTCGTACTTCATTCATTTTATAGGCTTTAGGTGTTCTACTCATAGATCTTAATCTTTCTAGAAGTAGATTTTCATGCCAAGTACGACTCGACTCTTTTTTCGTATCTCACTACTTTTTTCACTTTAGGAGATTCACCTAGATACCCATAATACGTTTCCTCTCATCACCTGAAGCGTCCCTATTTGAGGTGTTTAAGTTTTCTACACTCCACTGCAGTGACTATATTTAGAGTTACGGAGTAGGGTATACTTATCTCTATGACAGATACAAATACAGCCCCTGTTGGGGTGCAAGGGAGGTTTGTAGAACCAGGTGTTGTTTCTACACACTTTCATATCCGTGAAGGAGATACGGTCGCTGACTTCGGTGCAGGTAGTGGGTATTTTGTAGATGTGCTTGCTGACCTTGTGGGTAAAGAAGGTACAGTGTATGCATGTGAGATACAAAAAGATCTCTCAACCAAACTTGGAGAAAACGCACGGCAAAAAGGACTTACCCAGATACATTCCTTATGGAGCGATGTCGAAGAACTCGGGGGGAGTAAGATACCTGATGGGGTGCTCGATGCTGCTATTGTAGTAAATGCTTTTTTCCAATTTGAAGAAAAGGGTATTGCACTGCAAGAGATATCTCGCACGATGCGCAGTGGAGGGAAGTTGTTTATTATTGACTGGTCAGAATCCTTCGGAGGACTAGGCCCACAGCCTGGACATGTCATTTCCGAAGCCGATGCTCAAGTACTTGCTGAACTGCAGGGATTTATCTTTGAACGTACGTTTGATACTGGCGACCATCATTATGGTTTGGCACTACGAAAGGTTTAAACAGGTGAGTAAATTACTGTAGTCCTGTAGGTTATACTATAGGTAATAAATTGATTGATTTTATATGATGAACTTACGCCCATTCCAGCTCGCACTCCTTGGAGGTTTTGCCTTTGTATCTATTGCAGCGTTGGTTATTTTTGGCACGTATGATCCACCGGATAAAACAGAACAGTCAGTGTACGGTAGTGAAGTAATTATTTGGGGAACTTTGCCTGAAGATGTGTTTACTGAGGTATTTCGAGGCATTACCAGAGAAGATAAGCTGTTTGACGTGGTGAAGTATTATCAAGTTGATGAGCGTTCGTTTGATGATGAGCTCATTAACGCAATTGCTGAAGGACGTTCTCCGGATATGGTGGTGCTTGCATCGGAAAACCTTGTGAAGCATCGTGCAAAGTTATTCCCCATTTCGTATGAATCGTTGCCACTTCGTGACTATCGTACTGCGTATGTAGATGGAGCAGAAATCTTTGCACGTGCTGATGGAGTTTATGCGGTACCATTCGCGGTTGACCCTATGATGATGTACTGGAACCGAGATTTGTTTGCATCAAACGCTCTCGCGCAAGCACCAAGAAACTGGGCTGAAGTTGTTTCTTCAGTAGTGCCAAGTATTACCTCTGTAGACAGTAGTCTCAATATTATTACCAGTGCCCTGGCCTTTGGTGAATTTCGCAATGTAACCCATGCAAAAGAAGTACTCATGCTGTTACTGCTTCAGTCAGGAAGTGAGATGGTAACTGAAGGTGATAGAGGGTATGTGATGGGGCTCGATAAGTCTCTGTCAGAAAACTCTCGAGCACCGCTTGACGCTGCGCTGAAGTTCTATACTGACTTTAGTAACCCTACTAAGTCTACCTATACGTGGAATCGTGCGATGAAGCAGGACTTAAACGCGTTTATTTCAGGAGACTTAGCACTCTACTTCGGTCTGGGTTCTGAAGCAGAAAATATCTATAAGAAGAATGCAAATCTCAATTATGACGTCACTATGGTGCCACAAGGGTCGGGGGCAACTGCATTACGCACATACGGTACCTTTTATGGATTTGCCATCCCACGCGCAGCACCAAATATGTCTGGAGCATATGCAGCGATGAATACTATTTCTTCAGCGCGCTATGCAGATGGTCTCACCCGAGGGCTCAACCTCGCTCCTGTGCGACGTGACTTAATTGCTCAAGGAGATAGTGAGCCATATCGTGCATCGATACTGCAAAGTGCGCTTATTGCACGGAGCTGGTTGGATCCAGATCCTGTAGAGTCTAGTAATATTTTCATGCAGATGGTTGAAGATGTGGTTTCTAATCGAAGTCGTTACAATAAAGCTATCAGTGATGCTATTAATCGTCTTAAACTAGAATATTAATATGAAATACCTTTACACTATTGCAGCGTTTCTTTTGATGGCACCTGGACAGGTTTTTGCATTGGGTCATAATACTGAAGATCCAGTTGTAGGTGGTGCGAATAATCCTGTCGGTTCGGCGATATTAAAGAATCCTCTTGATGACAGCATCAGTAGTATCCCAAAGTTTTTTGAAGCAATTATTGACATCATACTTGTGTTCGCTATCCCGTTTGTGGTGTTCTTCATTATTTACGCGGGGTTTAAGTACGTCACTGCGCGCGGAAACGCAGAGACAATCAAGCAAGCACACAACGCATTACTCTACGCGCTTATTGGAGGCCTTCTTATACTTGGAGCGAAGGTTTTGCTCGCGGTGATTACGGGGACTGTTGATCAGATTAAATAATATAGTATATGAATAATTTCGCAGACCTTGTTGCAAAGTTTATAGAGATTATCTCACTTATAGTTCCTATTATCTTCGCGCTGACATTTGTCGTATTAGCTTGGGGAATTATCAAGGCATGGATCATCAACGGTGGTGACGAAAATAGTGTAGAAGAGGGGAAGAAAATCGCATTGGCAGGAGTAATTGCATTAGTAATAATGTTCGGTATTTGGGGAATCTTAGCAGTGCTTAGAAATTCTCTTTTTTAAGAAAGATATACATATATATAGGTCTACAAAGCTTGGTTTGAGTAATATATAAGGTATAATGAAACAAATAATTTATTATTGTAATTATAGAAATATGAAAAGATTCGGTATACAAGCATTAGCATTTACCCTTTTTGCAGTGCCAGGTATGGCTTTGGCAGCAGCAGGAGATTTTAATGCAGTGGGAGGATTTATGGACGGCCTTTCAGGCTTTATAAGCGGTAAACTTGTTCCCTTTGTCTTTACCCTTGCATTGATTGTATTTATATATGGTATCTTCCAGTACTTTATCCTTGGGGGTGCAGATGAAGACAGTCGAGAAAAAGGAAAGAAACTCATGCTATGGGCAATCATCGGCCTTGTGGTGATGGTGTCAGTATGGGGTATCGTGAACTTACTCTCTTCAAGTCTTGGACTTGAGAATACTGATAAACTCCTAAAGGTTCCTGGAGGCCCTATTTAAAATAACCTCATAAGTATTTATTACATATGAAGAAACACATCAGGTACGTATTTCTTTTGATGTGTTTTGTAGTGCCAGGTATTGCTTTAGCAGCAGCAGGAGACTTTGATCAAGTGGGAGGATTTATGGACGGCCTTTCAGGCTTTATAAGCGGTAAACTTGTTCCCTTTGTATTCACTCTTGGGCTCCTTGTGTTTATCTATGGGATATTCCAATATTTCATTATAGGTGGAGCGGACGAGGGAAGTAGAGAAAAAGGTAAAAAACTCATGCTATGGGCAATCATCGGTTTTGTCGTGATGGTGTCTATATGGGGTATTGTGAACATATTCTCTACAGGTTTAGGCTTAAATAATGAACTTAGGTCAGATGACATTCCGAAAGGTCCAGGTGGTGTGTCTACAGACAGAACTCCACCACCGTTGACCAGAACTCCAGGTCCCCAGTAGTGAATGAAAACAAACAACGACTCTCTTTTTAGGAGAGTCGTGTGTTTTTGAGTATTAAAATATTATCCAAATACATTAATTCAGTAGATAAAATAAAACCCCTCCCGATATACTCGGAAGGGGTGTTTTCGTTTGTCTTAACTTGTTGGACAAGTGTAGCCGTGCCAGGTCTCTCCTGGATTCAACTCCTTGATCTCAACAATGCGATTGGCACCAAATGACCGAAATGCACCACGATGATTTCGGGCAAAAGGTGTCCACTCAACACCTTCGGGGGGAAATGCCTTGAGACATTTCCCCGAACCCCAGTCGAAACTCAACCGTTCATTTTTGGTGAGGGTATACGTCCCGCCCGTTGCCTTCTCCATGTATGTGGTATCGGAAACGGTCACAGCTCGAGGTTGAGCTGGAACCTGTGGAGTAGGATTTACCTTGCGGGTTGCAAAAGTATCACCCATTTCACGTGCGTCACCCAGAAACCTTTCGACGGAAGATTTACCAAACAGTATGGTTGAAACAGCAATAACTACAAACACTGCAGCAACTGCTGTAGCAAGATGTTTGGTTGCAACAGCATCTCCAGTTTTCCAGTGTTGCAGTGTGCCAGCGCACACAAGGACGGCGAAAATAAAGAAGCTGAGGTAAAATAGCCATCCAAGTGAGGAAGACTCGCTGCTTGTTGCTACAGTTGGTTCCTTGAAGATTGTATTGAGGATCGCAAAGATTATGGACAGTGATATTACGGCACCTGCGATAATCAATGCTGTTCGCGCTCCTGTCGGAATCGAGCTGGTGACTTCTGTGGTGTCATCGGACATGAAGTCCTCCTTTCTTATGATGCAAAGCGCTTGAGAATATCAGCAAACTTATCAATGTCTCGCGCAGAGAAATCGATAACTTTTTGCTCGACTCTCGCGTCTTTGTCGTTGACCTGGACTGCAATGAGCGCATCTTTTGTGCTCATGGAGTTGTCTCTGACTCTTTTCTTAAGAACCATTGCCGCATCCATTAACGCAGTTGCATTTTGTATGAGACCAATGCGACGCATTTCTTCAACTGCAGCACTTTCTGCAGCTTCTGAAAGTTTGCCAATTGGACTCACGCTTTTCACTTGCAGACGTGTGAATTTTACGCCCATACCGCCGATGTAAGAAATACCGTTGGTTTGCGCTTTGCGCAAAAATTCGGTGATTCCTTCGGGGGTAGGATCCTTGAAGAGATTCTCATCTCCCTCCGTGTTTCCGGACACTCGTTTGATGAGGTGTGCTGAAACCAGGTCGGTTGCAAACGATGCTTGCAGCCAGGTGAGTCGGCGACCCACTTCACGGAGATCTTCTTCGATTACATCTCTAATGATGTTGAGAAATCCTTCCGTCTCCCCGACTTCATCATAGTCGAGAACTGACCAGCCGTTGCGCCAGTCACGTACGAATGTAAGTCCTAACGTGAACTTAACCGATCCCCCTACTCTGATATTGGGAGGAGAAACGGTATCTAGTGCATGAGCGACTTGTGCGTAAAAGGTATCACTCTCAGCTCCTTCGATTGGATCAAGCCGGCACTGTGTGCTTAGAATCTCAAGGTCTTCGTTAAATTGCTCCTTAGAACGCATGACAATGCGCGAAATGAAAGGAATAATTATAACCAGACCTTCATCGAAGGTTATAGGGAGTCGTAGTCCGAGAATTTCGAACAACCCAAAACGTGGTGTCCCACCTTCGTCTTCAGCGATTACTTTTATCGCATAATACAGGTATGCACCCGTACCAGCAAAGAAAAGAAGGCTGACAATTGAAAGTAGGATAGAGCTAAAAAGTAGTCCCATAATCAGGAGGTAGACCCCTACAAGTGACGGAAATGCTGGAAGCCAGAATCTCCGAATATTTGGTGTGGTACACAGCAACTGCGCCCACCAGGGGAATTCCCTGAAACGAGACACTTTGTCTGCAGGAATGGTAAGTGACATGTTATGTCCTTTCAAAGTTCAAGGTGATGAGCATAGCTCACCACGGTTTTTGTTTTGCAGCGAGCTGCGTTTACCGCCTTTATCTTGTGTTGAAACAAAGATTAAAGAGGGAAGCACAGGTTCTCTCTGCTCTACCTACCACAATAGCACAGAATAAGACTAAAGTCAATAAATAGAGAGACATACCGTAGTGTAAACCCTTATTTTAAGCCGTATTTCACTTTTTAGGTATATTTTCTAGTGAATATATACACACATTGTGCCAATTTTCCATACATAGACAGGAAAAGTGGTTTTTTGGGAATGTTCATGTGTCATAATAGAGATACTATGTTTCCTTTTATACAGACGGCTCATGCAGCGAGTAAGGCACAGATGGCTGCGCAATGCTTTGTGAACAAGATAAATGACGCAATTTTGTTCCCTTTGATAATGCTCATGATGGCACTTGCTTTTCTTTTCTTTCTCTATGGTGCCTTTGAATATGTGAAAAATGCAAATAATGAATCTGCACGAGAAACAGGAAGAAACCATCTTTTTTATGGCGTTATAGGTATGTTGGTAATGCTCTCAGCCTACACTCTCTTAAGTATCGCAGCAGGGACGTTTGGTATTGGTATGTTCAATAGTGATTCAGTTGGGTGTAATACTCCAACTGTCGAAACTGGTATTGGAGGTGGTTTTGCCGAAACTGGGAGTTTTGGTCAAGGTAATAACCCAAGTATAGCTCCAATTACTCCTGTATCAGGCTCAAGATCTCCTGGTACACCAGGATTATCTCAACCTGACGTTCCTGGGGGATTCGATGCATATGTACCCCTTCAAGCTCTTATAGTGACTGAGTTTTTTTATACATGTCCTGTAACAAGGTCGGATAATTGTGTGTATGGTGGGTGGATTGTGGGTGATGCTGAAGCGAAATGTGACGAACTAAGAGGTTCATACAGTTCTGATCCAGCAAAACCAGGAAGCCTCATCTGTACTTCTTATGCACCAAGCTAGGTAGGATTTCTCAGATTATCTTGAATAAACACTTGTTTTTTTGTATGATGCTGCGTACCACATTATGAAAAAAGACTTACGACCACGATGGGAGAAAAAGGCTGCAGTTGCAGTTGATGGTATTGAACGTATGACGTTCTCTTTCTATAAGTATGTGCGCATTGAGAACCCGAAAAAGCTCCAGGAAGAACTTCTTGAACGATGGGGTAGTCTAGGGTGTCTTGGACGTATTTATGTCGCTTCAGAGGGGATTAACGCGCAGGTGAACGTTCCTAAGAAACACTGGGATCAGTTTGATGCTTATATGAAGTCGAAGAAGGAATTTGCGAGCATTCCTTATAAAATGGCTATCGAAGAAGGAGAAGAGTCCTCTTTTTATAAATTGATTGTACGGGTCAAAGATAAAATTGTTGCTGATGGTTTAGATGATGATTCTTTTGACGTTACCAATACCGGGGAGTATCTGACTGCAAAAGAAATGAATGAATATGTCGACGACCCTGAGGCAGTAATTGTTGATATGCGTAACATCTATGAAGCAGAAGTGGGGCACTTTGAAGGTGCGATTTGTCCTGATGTGGACACGTTCCGTGAAGAACTTAAGGTGACTCCAGAGACACTCAGAATTCACAAAAACAAAAAAATGGCTCTTTACTGCACAGGAGGTATTCGGTGCGAGAAGGCAAGTGCATGGCTGAAGCATAATGGCTTTGAGAATGTGAAGCACCTTAAGGGAGGAATCATCGACTATAAGCATCAAGTTGAACGTGAGGGAATTGAAAATAAATTTCTCGGAAAAAACTTTGTGTTTGATGAACGAATGGGGGAACATATAGGTAACGAGATTATCTCAACCTGTCACCTCTGCGTGAAAAATAAAAGTGATACTCATTACCACTGCAAGAATCAAGCGTGTCATATTCTATTCCTTGGTTGTGGGGATTGTATTGAGAAGAAAAAGGGATTCTGCTCAAATAAGTGTATGACGTTTGACCGATTGCCGGTTAAAGTGAAAAGAATGTTTACCCGCAATCACTACAAACGTAAAGCAGGAGCATTCAGAAAATACCGAATAAAGGCAAAAAATAAAATTGGAGCATAGGCAAAAGGCGTTGCATAGTATATGTTAGGATAGGTTCTCTAGAGCAATAGTGGTTATATTCTGTTAAAATAAGCAGATGTCCGAAAAATTAAAAACTTCTGAAACGGTCGAAGCGAAAAAAGAATTTACGCTCGCTAAAGCAGCAGCTCTTGCGGGAGCTTTATTTGCCGCAACCCCAGAAGCTGTACACGCGTGGGATACTATACCTGAGATATCACCAGTACAGACCGAACAAATTTTAAAAGAGGCAGGACTCCCAGAATCAAATGAGTTTTCTTCCGCTGAAGTAACTCACGTCATTCCTTCGACTAACGGCCAGTACATCGTCCAGATAAGACTTATGCATAAATACGGCGAACAGACTTCTGATGAAATAAACGAAATAGTTACCGTGCAAGAGCAGACCTATAAAACTATTCAAGAAATTGTTGAATCTCAGGAATATGCTACTTTTTATTCTGAAGGCGCAGGGTCAAACTATGACAGTCAAATGGAAGATAAGAAAGATTTAGAAAAAAAATTTCTTGAACTTTTTTACGATGCGCTACAGGAAAACGGTGATGTTTTAGATGTTGAAAAAATTTTTGAAGATATCCAAGATACATACAGTGCAAGGTACGGAGGGGTTATGTATCCAGCACTTAAAGAGAATCTTGCTTCAGTTCTCCTTAATACACTTGAGTATAAAAACATAACGCTCAGTGAGGAAAACCAAACGTTTGTAGATTCGTTTATTAAAAAAGATTATTCGAAACCTTCTGACGGTCTCTACTACAATCAGGGAGCTTTAGAAATGGCCTACATGAGAGGATGGGTGCAAAATATCGACGGTTGTGAAAATGAGTCATTAATGAACTCGGTAAATCTAGTAGACGGGGATGTTAAGAGCGAACTTATTGGAAAAGTTAACAAACAAAGAGAGGAATACGCAATCACCTGTATAGTTAAAGACCTCCAGAAAAGTGGCGACTCTATCGCTGTTGTACCCATCGGAGGTGCACATAATTTTAGTCAGGAAATTGAAGATCTTGGCAATGGTACTGGATATATTGTCCTTACACCCTTTAGTTATCCCGACGTCTATAAGGATGTGTCTATGGATTAGTTTTGGTTGGGGAGCGGGACTTGAAACTTACAGCTTCAGTATACTTTCTGGACATATTTTCCTTACAGGAACTGTTCAGGTTATCAATATTCTTCATTCTTCAGAATGATTAGTTAACCTCTTGCGAAGCTAACGCTTCTCACCCTCCGGTTGAATCTGCCTCAGAAGCTTTTCGATGCCCGGCGAACAGTCTCCCAGACTGTTCTCTCCCGACACAAATAAAACCAGCTTATGTTGGTTTCAATTTGTGCCGGGAGCGGGACTTGAACTCTACGAGTTCAGTACAGGTTGTCGCCATTTTCTAAAGAAAATATCAGGCAACCTTTTCAAGTCCCGTCACGACTACATACAGCAACAACCCAGAATCTTTCGATTCTGGGTTGGCCGTATGTGCCGGGAGCGGGACTTGAACCCGCACGAGTTGCCTCACAGCAGTTTAAGTGCTGCATGTCTACCAATTCCATCATCCCGGCATCGTGCGATATCATAGCATATTTGCTTGGTTTGGTAAGCGTAAAATGGTAAAGTGTTGCATACAAAAGTCCTGGTGGCGAAGTGGTTAACGCATCGGTTTGCAAAACCGACACGCGTGGGTTCGACTCCCACCCAGGACTCAAAATAAATAACCTTAAAGCGAATACCTGGAGCTTTAAGGTTTTATTATTTTCCCCTGGATGGGAGTCGAAAAGGTTGCCTACGATTTTACAAAAATCGTGACAACCTGTACTGAAGCTGTAAGCTTCGACTCCCACCCAGGACTCAAAATAAATAACCTTAAAGCGAATACCTGGAGCTTTAAGGTTTTATTATTTTCCCCTGGATGGGAGTCGAAAAGGTTGCCTACGATTTTACAAAAATCGTGACAACCTGTACTGAAGCTGTAAACAAGTTTTCTTTCCCGGCACTCAGAGTTAAAACAAAAGTAAACTTTGGTTTTATTCTTCGTTTATGAAAGTAAGGATCGGCTCCCAACCTAAAACACCCCTTGTTTTCTCTTCGCTTTTCTTGTAAACTCTTGCCTACACGAAGAATACGTGAAGAAGAAAATCTGAGTGTATATCCGCCTATAGCTCAGTTGGTAGAGCAGAGGACTCTTAATCCTTGTGTCCCAGGTTCAAGTCCTGGTGGGCGGACAAATACAAGGGCGAAGCCCCTGTATGTAGTCCGCCCAAGAAAGGTGTTTACACACCTTTCGACCAGGACTTGAAAAGGTTGCCTACGATTTTGAAAAAATTGTGACAACCTGTACAGAAACTGTAAGTTTCAAGTCCTGGTGGATGAACAATAAACAAAATGCCGGAGTGGCGAAATGGTAGACGCGCCTGCCTTAGGAGCAGGTGGAGCAATCCGTGGAGGTTCAAGTCCTCTCTCCGGCACAAAATATAAAAACACAATGCGTAAGCATTGTGTTTTTATATATTTTGCACCGGAGAGAGGACTTGAACGGCGGAGCAGGGGACCCTTTGGGCCTGCGAGCCGCGTCCAGCGTTCTTATGACTGAAAGGAATTAGAAAAAGCGGGACAAGTCCTCAAGAATCTTACACACCTTACGTGAGGACTTGAAAAGGTTGCCTGATATTTCGCCAGAAATATCGACTGACAATTGAACGAGTAGAATAGAAATTTATTTTTATTCTTGAGTGAATGCAGTCAGAAAGCTTTGCTTACAACCTGTACCGGTCATGTAAAAAAGTTTTCTAAAACTGCATTCGCAACTCAGATAAAAGTAAAAATATTTTTCTTTCTTCACTCATTCGAAAATGGAAGTAAACTTCCATTTTACTCATGTCGCTTGAAAGTAAACTTTATACCTAGTTACTCATCAGTTTTAGTAAGAATCAAGTCCTCTCCTAAAAAATAAATCGTATCTTGTAAGATACGATTTATTTTATTATTCTTCCAACTTCTCTTCTTCTACACCTTTACTATTTTCGCTCAGTTTTTTTGCTGATTCCATCTCTGCAAACAGAATATCAGTATCCTGTCGATGTCTTTCTCCAAAGTCAATCTGGAACTCTATATGTGGAATTACTTTAATGCGCATGTGCTTTCGAACATATCGTCGTAGGTCTCCTGAGCTACGCATGAGGTAGATTAATGCAGTACCTTGTTTATCTTCGGGAATAGTCGTGAAGAAGATAGTTGCGTTTTTGTAGTCTTTAGATACGTTTGAACGAGTAATAGTAATAAGCGGGTTGGTATTCGCTTCTTGCTGGATGTATTTTGCTGCAAGCTCACTTAAGAGTGTTGCAACTTTTGTTTGTCGATCTTCCATAGTGAATGAATGTTTATGTCACTACAAGGTCAAATCCTTCAATGTAGTCACCTGGAGCGAGTGTTGTTTTTGATTCGATTTGCATACCAAACTCGCCGTCACTTATGGAGTCTACATCTTGCTTCATGTGTTGTAGGTTGGTCAGTTTTCCTTTACCAACAACAATATCGCGGCGGATGATTCGTACACCTTGTTTAAGCTTAAGTGTCCCTTCGTCAAGTCGACCTCCAAGTACGTGAGTGTTTTTCTGAGTACTGAAATACACAAGAATCTTTGCTTTACCCGTTATCACTTCATCTTCTTGTCTTGGTGTTCGATTCTTTAGTGCTGTTTCGAGCCATTCTGCCAGTTCGTAGATAATACTGAATGTATCAATTTCTACATTAAGCCGTTCAGCAAGTTCTGTTGCAGCTCGGTCAGCTTTAACATTGAAACCAACAATGATGGAATTTTCAGTCGCAGATACGTTTTGTACGTCAGCTGCAGTAATGTCTCCGACACTTGCTTCTATCACGCGTACTACGATTCGGTCTGATTCAAATTTATCAAGTTCGTACTTGATAGCATCAATAGTGCCCAATACATCAGCCTTGATCATGATAGGTACAATAGGAAGGTTTGTTCGTTCAAATTTTTCTTCCTTGGTATTGTTTATTTGTGTCTCGATGTATTTCTCAGCTTCCTTTTTGTTCGCGACAGTAGAAAAAGTGGCTCCTGCTACTGGAATCTCGTTGAATCCCACAATACCAACTGGTTCTGAGAGCGTCGCTTCTTTTATCGTTTTACCAGTAAAGTCTTCCATAATGCGTACTGGTGCGTATGCAGTACCTGACACCACAAATGAACCACTTCTAAGTGTTCCGTTATTGATTAAGAGTGTGGCAGTGTTTCCTCGCTGTACATCTTTATAGCCCTCAATAACTGTTCCTTCTGCAGGTGCGCCGGTATCTCCTTCAAGTTCTGCTAAGTCTGCAGCCAAAACAACAAGATCCAAGAGGTCATCAATACCTTCTCCCGATTTTGCTGAGATGCCTACCCAGGGAATATCACCTCCCATTCCTTCAATATAGATTTCATGTTCAATAAGACTAGATTGTGTTTTCGGGATATCGGCACCAGATTTATCAATTTTATTGATGGCAACAATAAATGGAATATCAGCTGCTTTAATACTCGCAAGGGCCTCAAGCGTCTGAGGCTTCACTCCATCTTCTGCAGATACAATAAGAATAGCAATGTCAGCAACATCAGCTCCACGTAGGCGCATTTCTTGGAAAGCAGCGTGACCAGGAGTGTCTAGGAAAGTAATTTTTCCTTCAGCACCTTCTTTAGTTTTGTGATTCACTACATATGCAGAAAGATGCTGGGTGATGCCACCTGCTTCACCATCAACGATGTTTGTACTGCGGATATAGTCAAGAAGTGTAGACTTCCCATGGTCAATATGACCCATGATAACCACCACTGGTGGCCGTTTGACGATCTCGCCTTTGACTGCTTTCTTTTTTGCCATAGTAGTGATACTTACGCTAGTAATAAAAAAGGCTGTATACACAGCATATTTGTTCGCTACTGTACCATATTATATATGTATTGGCTATATACCAAACTTGTGGCATTATGATAAATAACTATGAAATTTCTACGTACAAAAAAGAAGAGAATATATTTAGATTACGCCGCAGCAACACCACTGCGTAGTGAAGTTGCGCTGGTCATGAGGTCATACGAGCGCGATATGTTTGCAAATGCTAGTGCAATTCATCAAGAAGGGGTAGCTGTGCGTAATGCCATTGAACGCGCACGCGAAAAATTAGCACGAACACTAAAAATTCGACCAAAGGGTGTGGTATTTACCGGAAATGGGACTGAAAGTAATAACTTGGCTATTTTAGGTACTGTTCAGGAACGTTGTGAGTCTGGTGTTGCGTATTCAGATATGGAAGTGATTTCTACACGTATTGAACACCCTTCTGTAAGTAAAGTGCTCGCACATCTTGCAACATTGGGTGTAGCTATTAAATACATGGAAGTTGCCGAAGATGGATTAATTATTCCTCAGTCACTACAAAATACACTGAGCGCAAAAACGGTACTGGTGTCATTTGCATACGCAAATAGCGAGATTGGTGTCGTTCAGGAAGTGGGTAAATTGGCACGTATAGTCCGTGCGTTTTCTAAGGCGCATGATACATATGTTGTGATACATACCGATGCTGCACAAGCTCCTTTATGGTTACCGTGTCAGTTAGACGGACTGTTGGTTGATATCCTGACACTCGACGCAGGGAAGTGTTATGGCCCCAAAGGTGTTGGTATTCTTGCGATGCGGCATGGCGTGAAGCTCTCTTCTATATCGTATGGCGGGCCACAAGAAGGGGGATTGCGACCATCAACTGAAAATACTGCAGGGATTATAGGGGCAGTGCATGCCATTATCTTGGCTCAACAAGGGAGAGAGAAACGTATGAATAAGGTATCAATACTTCGAGACAGAATGATTGAGTTATTAATTGCGATTGATGGTGTAGTTCTCAACGGTTCGGCAGAACAGCGTATTGCAAACAATATTAATATTTCAGCTCCGGGCATTGATTCTGAGTTTGCTGTTATCTCGCTAGATCAAGCAGGAATCGCGTGCTCAACAAAATCAGCATGTTCAGGTGCTTCTGGTGACGGAAGTGCGGTGGTACAAGCCATTACAAATGATACAGACCGTGCAACTTCAACTATCCGATTCTCTCTCGGAGAAGAAACAACTACCCGTGACATATGCAAGGCAGTTGAGGTTTTGAAGTCTCATATACAGAAAATACGTGAATCCCACAAACAGTTGACTATGACTTAAAATAGTTGCAATATGTATGGAGTACGTTATGTATACTCAATGACTGCACGATAGACACAGGGTCTTCCAAAAACTCTTAATTTATAACGTATAATGGCCATACAGGCCTTATTTCCTAAAATAATTATAGCTATGCCTAACTTCCATAATTTCACCTCACGCGCCAAAGAAGCAATTCGTAAAGCTCACGAATTGGCTATTGAGCGAGGGCAAAACCACGTCAGCTCAGGCCATCTTCTAACAGCACTTACTATGCAGGACGAAAGCGCTGTTATTTCTATCCTTGATCAACTTGATATCGATATCATCGAAATGACTGATATGCTCTTAGAGTCACTTGAGGAGCCAGAAATGACTTCAGCAGTGTCCCAATCCTACCAGTTGTACCTTACTCCAGAACTCGCGCAAGCACTTGAAAAATCAGGAAATATCGCAGAACAGCTCGGTGATTCATATGTAGGGGTTGAACACTTGTTTATGGCAGCGCTTGAGTCTCCAGGACCCGCGGTTGAAGTACTACAGCGACTAGGTCTAAAAACTGATCAGGTTGCCAGCGCCGTACAAAACATTCGTGAAAACAATGTTTCAGACGCCCAGCAACCTAAAAAATACCGTGCGCTTTCAAAGTACACGCGCAATCTTACAAAAATGGCGCAGGACAATAAGCTTGACCCAGTTATTGGCCGTGATGCTGAAGTGCAGCGGGTAATCCAAATCTTGTCACGACGTACCAAGAATAACCCTGTGCTGATTGGTGAAGCAGGTGTAGGCAAGACTGCTATTGCAGAAGGTCTTGCGCAGATGATTTCTCAAAATAATGTTCCTGAGTCTATGAAGGGCAAGGAAATTCTTACCCTCGACATAGGTCTACTTGTGGCAGGTACTAAGTTTCGTGGTGAGTTTGAAGAGAGGCTTAAGACAGTGATGAAAGAGGTTGAAACAGCACAGGGTGCAGTCATTCTCTTTATTGATGAACTTCACACTATTGTAGGTGCGGGAGCCTCAGAAGGTTCAATGGATGCGTCAAACATGTTGAAGCCCGCGTTAGCTCGTGGTGAGATTCGGGTTATTGGTGCAACGACACTGAAAGAATATCAGAAGTATATTGAAAAAGATCCAGCTTTAACGCGCCGATTCCAACCAGTACACGTGCATGAACCGTCTCAAGAAGACGCTATTGCAATTTTACGTGGCATTGCTGAAAAGTATGAACTTTTCCATGGTGTGCGTATTACTGATGACGCCATTGTTTCAGCAGTAAACTTCTCAAGCCGATATATTGCCGATAGATTTCTTCCTGACAAAGCTGTTGACCTTATTGATGAAGCTGCGTCAGCATTACGTATTTCGCTGGAAAATAAACCAGAGGAACTTGTGCTTGCTGACCGTGATGTGCGTCGTTTAGAGATTGAAAAAGAAGCACTCAAGAAAGACGAAGGAACAGCTGAAGCAGCTGCAAAACGAAAGCTTCGAACACGGTTACGGGAAATTGATAAAGAAATTGGTGAACTCAAAGAAAAGACTATCGCCCTTGAGACAAAATGGAATAATGAAAAAGAGGCACTAAATGCCATAAGTGCCCTCAAGAAAGAGTTAGATGAGCTCCGAGTTGAAGCAGATAACGCTGAAGCTATGGCAGACCTCACACGAGCTGCAGAGATTCGTTACGATACTATTCCTGCAGTTGAGAAAGAGCTTGAGGCAAAAACTGCCCGCTTGAAGAAACTTCAACGAAGTCGGCGGTTATTAAAAGAAGAAATTACTGAAGAAGATATTGCTTCTGTGGTCTCTCGATGGACAGGTATCCCCGTTGCTCGAATGATGGAAGAAGAAGCGAAGAAACTTGCTCGTATGGAGGAAGATCTTGAAGAGAAGGTTGTGGGACAAAGTCATGCAGTGAAGCTTATTGCTGATGCCGTGAAGCGCTCTCGAGCAGGTATTGCTGACCCAAACCGACCAATTGGTTCATTCTTGTTCCTAGGGCCTACAGGGGTGGGGAAGACTGAGCTTTCTAAAGTATTGGCTGAGTTTATGTTTGACGACCCTGATGCACTGTTACGCATCGATATGTCGGAGTTTATGGAAAAACACTCTGTATCAAAGATTATCGGTTCGCCACCAGGGTACGTAGGACACGACGAAGGAGGTTCTATTACTGAGAAGGTGCGCCATCGTCCATATTCCGTGATTCTGCTTGATGAGGTTGAAAAGGCGCATCCTGAAGTGTTTAACGTACTCTTGCAGGTTCTTGACTCAGGCCATCTCACGGATGCCAAAGGAAGGAAGGTAAACTTCAAAAACACCGTTATTATCATGACCTCAAATATTGGCGCTGAGCATATCGACCGTATGTCGAGCTTTGGCTTTAGTGAAGAGCGTGACGATAAAGCTCAGTATTCACAGGCGAAAGACAAAGTGATTGACAGTCTGAAGAATTACTTCCGACCAGAATTCTTGAATCGACTGGATGAAATTATCGTCTTCGACATTCTCTCAACAGAAACCATCCGAAAGATTGTTGAAATGCAGGTTACTGAAGTACAGAAACGACTCGATGGGAAAGATATAAAACTTTCACTTACTAAAGAAGTATACGACTACATCGCCAAAGAAGGGTACGACCCTCGCTTTGGCGCGCGACCACTGAAGCGTGTCATTCAGAGTAAGATTCTCACACCAGTAGCCTCACAGATGGTAGGGGAAGGTATGTTGCAAGGAGGTATTGTAAAAGTTGGTATGAAAAAAGGGAACGAAGAACTTACTTTTGATGTGCAAAAAAATGGAACAGGTAAGAAAAAAGCGGTGCGGAAAGTTACGAAGCAGAAAGTGGCAGTTGCTGCGTAGTACCTAGAATAAGAATCGCCCGGTGCATTGCACCGGGCGGTTTTATTTTTTATTTTTGCGCAGCTCACGCATTGCTCGATCAACATCACCTGCATCAACGAATCTGCTTGCGAATGCACCCTTGCCAATATCTACCACGTCACATGTGTTTGTGGTGATAAATACAGCAACTATAGGTTCAGGCTTGTTGCTGAGTTTTATGCTAGCGATGATGTGGTAGAGTCCTGAACTTTCCTTTACCACAGGGTTATCTGCTAGACGGAAATCAAAAACAGTCTTGGACAAATCGGTTTGGTCATCGGTGGCCTCGGTTGTGTCTTTGTAAATTATGTTGAAATACAAATCAAGAGCGACCTCGCGCTCTTTTGGAGAAAACTGTTTCCAGTTGAATCCACCGTATGCATTACTGCCAAGCTTGTTCTGTTCGCTATATTTTAGAAAAAATTCTTGCGCTTCTTGCGCATCTTTTGCTAGTAGCAAATTTCCTATTCGAGCAATCGCACATTTTTCCATTCCTGGTGGAAGTGGCATAGGAACATATTTTGAACCTTCTGCCGCATGTGCATTCAGGCCTATAACCACTGTAAATAAGAGTGCAAGCAGTAACCTTGTCACTAAATTAAAGAACATAATAACCCTCCCATAGTTTTATTTCTCTAGTATTCATCATATAGACCACATTGATACATAGCAAGAGAAATCTGTGTAGTGTAGTTTTTTTACGTTCTGTCAAATTAGTTTAAGAGTATCTATTGAAGAATACACTAAAAGGCCGCGACAGAGTCGCGGCCACATTCTGTTTTTATTCTAGCTACCATTCGGTGCCGTTTATTGCGCCTTGCTTACGTAACCATTTCTGAATCGTGCCTTGCCAGAGTAGAAATGTGACCTCTATATTCGACATTTTGCATGTGTCGTACAGATCTACAGAAAAACTGACTCCAAAGAATCCTCCAGCAGATGCGGTCCCCGTGGCAACAGTGACATCTGACTTACTTCTGCTCTGAGTTTCCTTCACGACTATAATAAAATTTTTATAGTCACGTCCGTTTTTTTTGACCATTGTCACTATTAACTTGTCTGCTGTTTTTTCCAGAATATTTCTTTCGGACTGCTCCAATTGATCCCAGTTATCAATTGTACGGCTCATGATTGCAGGCATTATCAATAACTGACTCGTGATTTCTGGCTTTGCAATAGATTTTTTTGCGTTGTTTGTGAGGCACGCTTGCGCGCCTTCTTTGCTTAATGTACCTGCCTCACTCAAAGAAAGAGTACACACAAGCATAATGCTGCAAACTAATACTTTAATGAACATTTTCCCCTCCCATTTTTATTTAGACGATAATTTTATAGTAATCAAGAAAAAAGTTTATAACAAGTAACTTTTGTGGAGTGTCGTCATTTTAGTAATGTGTCAAATGAGGTGGTACGGTACACTATAAAACCGGCGAGCAAAGCTCGCCGGTTTTATAGTGTACCGTTACTAGTTAGCAGCTACATCAATTAGTTTCTTGTGGGTTACCGAACCAGTTGTGCATTCAATTGAGTAGATCGCAGTAAGTTCTTGGATGTCAATATTCGACTCTTCAGTATTTCCCGATACGGAAGTGATGCCAGTGCCCCAATTGTATTTTACAGGGTGGATATAAGTTAAGCACTTTTCGTAGCCAGGAGCATTCCATCGAAACATAAGTTCTTCATTATTCCTGAGAACTATATCGTCTGATGACCAACTTTTTGTTGTAATTTGTATCCCTACACGACCATCAATTTCGTCAGCATCTGTATAAGACTTTACCTCAAAAAGTATATCCGATACTTCAGCTGTGCTTTGCAGACACTGTGGAGCTAGTTGACATCCATTTGCTCCGATACCACCTTTCATAAGGTATTCGTCTGAGGCACAAATAGGCTGATTGTATATTGGGCATTCTATAGTTACTACAGGATCGTCTGCTGGAGTCGTTGCCCCAATAGTGAATGAATACCAGTCTGTTGTATTATTCTTTTCGCTTGCTTCTTCTATGTCGTTATCTACGTCTACCTTGATTGCTAGGCAATGATTTCCTAGGGTTAGGATGGATGTGTTGTATTGTAAATCAAGAGTATTTTCGTTCTTGTTTCGCAACGATGGAAGGGAAGAAGAAAATGATTTCTGTATATCTATAGTGGTGTCGCAACCTAGGTCAATAAGTAGTAAGTTTTGAATTTTTTTATTTGCTAAGTTTTTAGGCCTACTGCTTGTACTCGATTTAGCTTTAACATCAGTATTTCCTGTAACTCCAGTCTTTCCGCCACATGAAGATGAAGTACAAGTAGGTTGATATACTGATGTCTGTCCAGTTACGGCAAGTGCAGTTCCTGGGGTCTTGATGTCTATGATCTGAGGATTCAAGTCTAAGTCACCAGAAGGTGCCCACTCCTTTGGGGTTGCATCTGGTCCTTCACCCTGGGGAAGGTTTGCAAATGTATCATCGCTAGATCCTTTTCCTGAAAAGAGTCCAGAGAACATCCCCTGGAACCCTGAAAGTGCCTTTCCTGGGAGAGATATAATGCTTTCTAACGCACGCCCAAAGAATCCTTTAGATGGTGCAGACTTACCAGCACCGGTATCCTTACCAGTACCTGTTCCCCCTCCCGTGGTACCTCCAGTACTGCCATAGCCTGCATTAGGACCACCAGCTCCAGTCCCTGGTGCAACACCTGAACCATACCCACCCGCAGGACCACCAGCTCCAGTCCCTGGTGCAACACCTGAACCATACCCACCCGCAGGACCACCAGCTCCAGT
>JBLIMJ010000012.1:0-27560 GCA_047638595.1 Acidimicrobiales bacterium | reverse complement strand
TGAATCCTCATTGCTGTACTCTGTCATATCAATACGATTCATCGAATCTTCACTCCTGAAAAAGATCTCTGCGAGTGCCTTTGCAGATTCAGTTTTTCCAACTCCTGTAGGACCAAGGAAAAGAAAAGAACCCATTGGCTTGCTCTCATCTTGAATTCCTGAGCGTGAGCGTCTCATTACTCCACTCATAGACGCCACTGCCCGTTCTTGACCTACGATGTGTTTATGAAGCACATCTTCTAAATGAAGCAGGACGTCACGGTCTTTTTGCGCAAGTGGTCCCACTGGGATTCCAGTTTTATCTGAAAGATATACATCCACATAATCAGAATCAATAATATGAACATGCTTCCTTCGAGCATCTGCTGATATTTCATCGATAAGATGTACGGCCTTATCAGGCATTACACCGTTTACAATATATCGATCTGCGCCTTCTGCAATTTTATATACTGCTCGATAGGTAAAGCGGATATTAGATTCCCACTCGTACCGATTCACTAACGACAATAACAGACGGACTGTTGCTTCGACATCTGGCGGTTCTATTTGTATAGTTTCAAATCTTCGTAACAGCCCACCTTTAGTCTCGATTTCATGATGGTACGTTGCACGATCAACAGTTGCAACAATATGTAACTCTGGTGCATTTAAATAGGGGTCAAGAATCCCTACGACATCAATACCCATTGCGTGTGCACTTTGAATAAACTTGTGTAGTTTGTTTATTACCAAAACAATATTACCAGCATGTGAGGCTTCAGCTAGAAGTAAAACAAGAATTTGTTCAAGGGATGTCTTGTTGTCTTGGGCCATTAAAAGCATTTCTGTATCCAGTACCATCAAATGTTTTCCTACTATGGAACCCATTGATACACCCGCATCCATGCGTTGACCAACCTCAATCAGAATATCTAGCTTTCCTACACCATCTTCACCAACTAAAAGTACGTTTGCTTCTTTTGTTCTCGCGAGTGTAGCTTCAATCTGTTCAACATACTGTGTTCCATAGGTACCATTATTTGCTATTGATGAAAACACCGAACCACTGTAGATACTCTTTGTATACTGTAGCAGTACATACGGTATACCATACACAAACTCATTACCTATACCTCGGGTAGTACTCAACGAATCCCTACTCCACCATTGCTGTTGTGCCTTATAGCGCATATATTCTGAGTAGGTCCAATGAGAAGCTCCTTCGAAAATATCATCAGTAATACCCTGATGTTCCAAAAAATTTGAAAAGGATATGTCAGTAGCCTTAATGTGCGCAATTAAATCTGCAAGTGTATATAAATGAGTATCCATCAAAATGATACTCTCAGAGGATAATAATGAACGTTCTCCTACAAGATATCTTTGTATAACCGCAAAAGGAATACCGAGTCTAAGCAACAGTAACGAACCTAAGTCAGATGAAAATAACGAAGCAGTAAGATCATCTCCATTTCGTAAACAAATATCAGCAATTTCGTACGTTATACCACCTTGTTTTTTAGTAGGAGAAACAACACTTTTCATTCCATTAAAATATAAAGAGTTGAAGTAGAAGTTGCCTGCACGTGTAAATAGTAGTAATGCAGTTGCAAGCATAATATTACCTATCCAAATCGAATTTGCTTCTATAATAGCGTGAAAAGTAACGTATCCATTGGCAACATACAAAGCACCAACACCATAGGCAACAAAACCAAAACTGATTACACCAATACTCAAGAATAAAATCCTGGTCCAGCGAAATACTGCTCCATGCACAATAAGAGAAATCGCTCTGGCTGGAGCATATCGCTTTATTTCAGATGTTATATTTTTAGAAGACATAAATATATGATATTCCAGTAACAAAAAGTGCGCCAATGATGACAGGGAGCAATATCCAACACACGTAAAAGAAAACTAAGCCGAAACTCATCAATAATAAAGTCAATGATCCGACCATAATAAGTGGCACCTTTACACAGCACCCAACAAACCGAGAAAGGATGTTGAGAACGAATACTTCAAAGAAACGTTCCACACTAAAACCGCCTGTATAACGTTCATTCATTCGCTTCCATGGTGAAAGAAGTGTTCGTAGTAAAACACCTAATGAGAAAAGGTGTGCTACATACCAAAGCAAGTGCGTCCAGACAATAAAAATCTGACGAAATGCAACCGTATAGTGCCACAAAAAATACGAAATAATTACATGTACAACAACCATTCCAATCATTATAACCTTACTTCCTGTTATAAACAGTACTGCACAGTGAGTAACTACTGAAATCCCTTTTTACGGTTCTTCACTATTGCATAACATTTTTCTTGTATATCTTGCTCTGGGACAATGGCACAAAACTCATCGGCCTGTTCGCCCAGATTTGGACCCCAGAAATCTATAATCACATGCAACCCTCCAACAACACAGTCTTCACGATATGCCCCATCTGCTGTAGCGATATTACAACGCTCTAGTATACCGATGGGGTCACGCAAAGCGTATCCAGCAGCATCCCTTCCAAGACTCATGTAACACACTGAAACCATCGATTCATCAGCTTCACTACACCACAGGCCCGCTTCTTCAAAGTCAGCATGATTCAAAGTGAGCATCCAGCTAGTTTGCATTAAGTAGCATTGGTAGCGAGCGCCATACTCTTCAAGGTCTTTACATGGAAAGTGGGGGTCATCATTAAGCCATTGAGTTTCATGTATTGAATCAACACCATTACCTTGTTTTGTAACAATATTCTCCATAAAAACTCCCCCAAAACATGAGTTGGATGAATAGGAATCGGAAAGTGATTTACAAACTTTTATCGCACTAGGCAAGTCGTAGTCTTGATAAGCCATCACACCATGACCAATTCCATGTAAACACTCATAATTACCAAACGCTGTATCAAATGTGTCACACAGTGACGTAGCCGAAGAAGCAAACTCATCGGTACCTTTTTCAGCAATAAATATTTCTATAGCACCATGGTAATATCCTGAATGACAAGACGCATTACCTTCTGAAAAAGCAGCACTGCCAAATAATGCGTATGACGCTCTACCTACTGCATGTGCTTCACTATGGCAATCCACCAAACTTCCTCCATCAGTCTCTTCGAGCAGTTTTTCCATGAAACGTGCGGGCTTAAAAATCCCCAACCAATACACGAGGTCATCCTCATGCAGCGCTGTCTCAAGAAAGCTTATGTTAATTACTCTTTTTTCGAGTTGGCTTGGGAACAGAGTGTAATAAATATCCATTATTCGCATCCAAAGGGTTACGTTAATTCTCTCTATTTGAACCCCTTCACTTACAAACCCATCCTTGGTGGCAACGATAATACTCCCACTATACTGAGAATTAATGTGGTCGTGATACCTCCAGGTACCATTCTGGGTAAACTGAAATTCCCACTCATCGCCTTTTTGCATCGGTGCACAAGCATCAAACAACGTACTATTCTCTTCATTACATTTTTTTATATCACTCCCTGGGTACCCTCTATGTGAAGGATGCATATTACTAGCCGGCCACCTTAGTACCTCGTCTTCCTGTACAAACAACACAACATCTCCCTGCTCTATAGTGAGTTCCTCAGGCTCAAAACCTTCAGACGTCATGTGTACTACTATTTCTTTGTGTCTATCATCATGTGCAAAAGTAACGAGCGGGAATATAAATACAACAAAACATAACAGTAGGAACAGTGTCGTCTTCTTTTCAGAGTGTTGTGTATGCATACTCAATATCATTTCTTGGTGCCATCTCTTTTATAAAACGTCCAAATATATAGTTTTTCTACCTTCTCACGTGCCCACGATGTCTTCCTTAAAAACTTTAAACTTGAGGTTATGCTCGGTTTTTCATGAAAACAGTTTATCCGAATTTTCTCACCAAGCTCCTGCCATCCGTACTTTTCAACAAGCCCTTCAAGCTGTGCTTTAAGTGTAATGCCGTGTAGTGGATTATTTTTCTGAGTAGTCATATGTTTTTATTTGTAATAAGTATACCAACAACTGTGAGGTACCCTAATCAAAGGCAGATTGAAAAACAATAAATCTCCAGAAATCAAAAATAATTTCTCATATAACAAGGATATGCTCAAATTCATCAATAATACTGATATTTTGAGTAGCTATTCCAAACCGTACTCCAACGCTTTTCTCGCCTTGAGACCTTTAATGATGTGGTACAAAATTAGTATGAAATTCACCACAAAAATTTGAGAGAGCTATGCAGCGATATAAGTGAATATTACTATGTGTCCCAAATCTAATTACTCCGTGTATATACTCTTCATACAGTACTATAACAATGACAGCAGACACAATGTCAGTACCCTCATTCTCTTTCGTTCAAAGTTCGTGAGGCAGTGAAGAATACAAAAATAAACATAGTTATCGTCAGAATCATACTGAAAATAAAAGAAATGGTATTAAGTGATAGAAAAATGGTGAATGTACCCACACACCATCAGTGCCTTTCTGACAAATCTCCCCTCTCTTATGATTTCACCGATACCTTAAATTAGGGTTACCTTTTATCCCTTATGGGGTGGTACTGGCATTAAAACCTGCCAAACAGTTATTCATCATAAAAATATCACCTAAGAACAAACTGCTTTTATATTACCAAATGCAGACACCCAACACTCCTCTATTTTCCATCCACTATCTTGCAGCAGTACCATAAACTCTTCAGGCGTATACAGACAGACGGGTGCATCAATATGAAAAATTTCTGAATCTTCTACACCGAGCGTACAAAACCGTCCCTCAACAGGTTTTTCTGTATCGTTGTAGTTCAGACCAATATCTGACTCAATACCTGTCACAGAGATGTATAGCTTGTCTGTGATGTGTGTCCTAAGACACTTCAGTATTATAAGTGCTGTGTCGTACGGTACATAGTGAATCGTCCGTTGGAAACAACAGATATCGAACTTCTGGTCATCAAGCACCGCTTCTAACGCGGCAGCGTCACCTTGTATAAACAGCAACACTGTTGCAGACAAATCATGCTCCTTACGTAAAGTATTAAACGAATCAGAATAATCAGCCACATCAACGCAGAGAACCTGTGCCCCAGTAGAGGTCAATCGTAACGATTGTCCGCCACCTCCGCATCCAAGATCCAAAACCGTAACCAAGCCAACCTCACCAATACTTAAGACATCGGATGTCTTAAGTACATCGTTAGATCGTTTTTCAGTGCTCATATGTTCAGTAACATAAGCCAACATTTTTTTATCCAAGTCATCGGCTCGTGTGAGAGCAACATCAACTCCATACATACAAGAAACTATGAAAAGTCTTCAAAATTAATAAGTTCGGGCAGTTGTCGCATCTGATCTCCAAGATTTAGCTCAAGCATCTCTTCTACTGACACAAAGCGGATCTCCTCACATTCATCTGAAGGCAAGAAATTAAGGTCTTCAAAATCAACCTTATATGCAATAACCACAGCATAAAACCAATCCATATCGCGTTTGTTTTTATGTTTGTGAGTCCAGACATACACAGGAGTGTCGGACATAGCTGAGACTTTTAGTCCCATTTCTTCGTCCACTTCACGTGAAAATGCTGTTTTAATATCTTCACCAAAATCCAGTCCTCCACCAGGAAGTTCCCACATACAGCGACTCTGTTTCTCCGACTCACGCATCATAAGTACTTTTTCATTTTTTACACACAGGCCTTTAATCGTCACTCGATAAAACGAGTCGGGGAAATATTTTGACATTTGTTCCATAGTGACAGTATAACAAAAAACACTTAGATATACGTATCCAAGTGCTTTCTTTTATATCACCTTATGGCAATTCTTTCCTAGTCCTGGCTGGATATCTGGATTCGTTGTACTACAGCACCTGATTCAGTCATACCTCCTTGCACGTGTGCTTTTGAAGGATTAATAAACTGATTTGGGTCACATGCACTCTCACTGCCTTCAGCTGAAATACAGATACTTGAAGCATTAAAAGAAAGTGGTGCAACATGCCCTGCTTCTCCATTTTCTTCAAATACAAGGTACCAGAAGTCTGGGTTCAGCTGAGGAGGAACACCCTTTAAGAGAAATCCTTCACGATCAAACGCGAACTCTCGCTCTGGAGCTGACTCACCTGACGCACAGGTAATGTCAGTAATCTGCCATTCTCCGTTAGCAACTCCAAGAGTAACTACCGCTTGGTCTGGTGACTTTGTGTCACCTCCTCGTGCCACCACCATCACCATAGCGTCGTTAACTAGTTGAGAAAGTGACTTCGCACCAATTTTCTCTGGAGTGACTGACTGACACAGCACAGGATCGAGTCCGATACCCATATTTTTTCTCGTTATTTCTAGTTTCGCCTGTACATCATCTGAAATAACTGGACTCGTAGCAAGACCCGATAAGTAAGGGTCAGTAGTTGTATCCCACACTGCATCAAGCCATTGCTTGTAAAACTCCATAGTCACTTCAACAGGATCGCCGTCAACAGGCAGTATTTCCGCTGTTTCAGTATTAGTATCTACATTGCCATTGTCTCCTGTAATACCTCCAAACTTCATCGCAACTGCCACAGCTACAATGAGAATAAGAAGTCCGATAATTAAATATTGTTTTTTCATATAAATGTTTAAACTAACATACCACAATCCCTTATTTAGACTAGTGTTTTTGTACCAAAACTACACCTTACCTTTAATTGAGCTCAATAGAGTTACCTCAATAACAACGGCAGCCATAAGGAATAGGATCCATTTCATCTGGTTAGTTGCAAGACCTCGGCACCAAGGTTAATAACGAAACTAAATATTCTTCCAAAACCAATATCAAACCACTCACGTATTACGATGTAATCAAAAACCCTAGAGCAGAGCCCTCAGGGTTTTTGATTCTTTGTATACTATTCTTCCTTGTACAGTATTACTACTGCGATTGGATTTTCACTAATTCAGCCTGCAGGAGTTTGACCTGTTCTAAGAGAGAAACTATTTGCACCGCAATCTGGGCACGCGCCTCTGTGGACAGTCCCGCAGACACCACTTTCCCATCCATGTCTGCAAGAATCTCGTTTAACTGGGCACGCGTCTGTGGACCGACAAATCCGTAATAATCATCACCTGCTTTTGCCAGCCCATATTTGAACTGGAATTTCTGTACAGCAGCCTCTGTAACTACACCAAAATATATTGATTCATTGCCTTTAGAACCAATTCCTGAAACTGCTAATTGTGTTTCAGAATCGCTGTTGAGAATGATCTGTAGTGTCCGTACAGACTCTTCTTCCATACCAACTGACAACGAGGTTCGCAGTTCTGCACGCCCAGACACTTCCGCAGGAGCCACTGCAGTGGAAACTGGTACTATCACCGTGGCAAACACAGCATTAAGCTTTGCAAGTGTTGATGGACCTACACTTCCATATCCTGTAGTCGAGGGAGTCCCTTCTGAGACAATCTGGTATTTCACTTGAAACTTCTGCACCGCAGCTTGTGTCATTGAACCAAAGTAACCTGAGATAAGTCCATTTGGATATAAGTCTGCATCGCTTGCAAGCATCTGTTGTAGCAGTGTTACTTGCGGACTTTCATCACCAAGTCCAAGTCTACTCCTTAGTTGCCCAAACGCTACAGTGGAGTTAGGAACTGAGACAGGTATCACCGTTTCTGCAGGAATAAACTCTACTGGTGTCACTGAGGGAACAGTAACCTGTAATCTCGATGAACCTCCACCCCCTGAGGTACTCTCTGAATCTGCGGTTGCTGAAACGGAGGTCGAGTTAAAACCTTCTCCGTTTCCGTTTATACCAGCAACTTTATAATAGTAGACTGTGGAAGCTGAACGTCCTGTATCAACATATGATACAGAGGTAGTTGTTCCAATTGAGGTTGTAAAATTTGAATCTGTAAGACTTCTGTAGATAGTGTAATAATCAGCAGTCGCTGATAAAGACCAGGTAACCGTAATCTGCGTGTCAGAATCTGCAGTTGCAGAGGCTCCAGTCGGTGCTATGGGTACTCCTGGAAGAATCGGTCCGTAGTCAGTAAAGTGACTTACGTTCGCAGTAATAATATTATTGTCAGTATCTACTGTTGCAGCAACCGCCTCCCAAGTACCTGTAGTAGAGTCGAAATACCCAAACTGCAAGTCAGCTTCATCAAAGCCTACCGGCAATTCATCCGGATCATACGTAATAGCTAAAGTTGCGTTTGAATCAAGTGAACTAATCGACTGACCTGACCCATCTGTAACAGTAATAGTTTTCACTGATCCTGGCAATGGCGTTGCGTTTGAAGAAGCAACTGACAAATCAGCGTCTGAGATACGAACACTTACAGAAGACTGTCCAGTACCAAGTGCATTAGAAGGAATATCTAGTGTTAGATCATCTTTTGAAACCTGACCACCTGTTGCTGGAGTCACACTATTTAACTGAGGTACAGGAATCGAACAACCATCCGTATCTTGTAGTGTGATATTTGCCCCCGTCGCTCCAGCTGCTGCTGAAGTTCCAGCAGACCGTGTGTAACAAGGACCTTCCCCATAGATAGTCCACGTACTTCCGGTATCTACGCTCAAACTATAATCTCCCGCTGCATCAGTCGGAGCTCCTGTCCATACTTCATTTCCACCCACAGTTTTTTGTGCGCTCACCCATCCATTTGCAACACCGCCAGACCCTGAATCTTGGAGTGTCCCGGTAATGGTTGCTCCTGCAGTAGTAAGGGTGAAATTTTGTGTAGCATTTCCTGAGACAACCACTTCTTCATCGCCTCCTGATGCTACATAACTATTCATTCGCACTCCAACTGCATACGTTTCATCATCTGGTACCGTAAATGAATATGCTCCCGTTCCATCTGTTTGTGCGGAGTAAAATCCAGGTGCTCCAATGCGACTTGCCCATACAGAAGCATTAGACACTCCACTACCTCCTGATGACACCGTCCCAGAGAGAGTTACCAATACTGAAGAACTCGTCGCACTATACACGACGTTTGTTGTACCTCCAGAGGTAATAGTAACTTGTGTGTCTACGGAGGTTAATTCTCCTGTAACTGGAGAACCTATATGAAGATCATACGTTCCAGCTGGAAGGGTAATATCTGCTGTCTTACTTTGTCCTGAAGTAGACCAGGTATCAATACCATTCCCACGACCAGTTGTTGGGTCAAAAGCACCAGCAAAGATCTGGTCAAGATCAGCACCTCCTGTAATAGTAATGCCTAATGTTCCACTTCCTCCAAGCGTCCAATTCTTTCCTGATGCATTACCTGAAGTAACATCAACAAGGAGTTCTGGGAGTCCACCAGTAGATGGAGACCATCCACCAACTTTATATTCCCCTGCAGGGAGATAGAGTACGTAGGTACCATCTGACCCTGTAACTGTCCCATTTCCACCCTCAGTTCCACTAACACCATGCGCTCCGATTTGGAATCCTTCGATCGGATTACCTCCCTGAGTTACGGTACCAGAAACAGTACGTAAGCTTCCAGAATCTACAGTAAAGCTTGCACTTGGATTCGATCCTTCCGTTACAGTTTTACTCTGAGACGTCAGTGAACCAAATCCCGGCGCAAATCCTTCAACCGTGTAAGTTCCTGGCTGTACATATAATGTTGTTGTTCCTGCAGAATTTGTTACTCCATCAACAAATCCATTTGAACCATGTGCAAAAACAGGTGCCCCTGTGAGTGCATTTCCACCTGAGTCAGTTACTGAAATGGAAATATACGAAGTAGGTACACTAACCGAAATAGTTTTTGATGTTGAAGAGGAGTTGATTCCAATAGGATATTCTTCGGCAGCACCATAACCTGGTCGCATCACCTCAATGGAGATAGACCCTACCGGCACTATGAACTCATAATCATTTCCATTATTTGGCTGACAAATAACATCCTGTAATTCCATAAAGAATCCACCTCCACTTCTCTTTACACCCACACAGGCATCAGTTACTGAACCTCCCGACGTTTTATCAATCGAAACAGTCAGGGTGTTGTTTGCAAGTATATAGGCATGCGTCCCAAGGTCATAAGTTCCGGCTGTATCGATATTAAAGTCAGGTACCTGTGGAGGCCAATATGTCGATCCTCCATCGATGAAGTTTGAATGTTCTCCTTTATTTCCACTACCTACCGTAAAATTCCAAACTCTTCCACTTTTTAGTCGCAGCAAGGCATACCCGATCCCGCTTCCATCAAAACCTGCTGTGGTATACGAAGTATCGGTAAACACATCTGAAAACGTCTGGAATTCATCGCTTAACGCTTCAACAAACGCGACCTCACCAGGAACACCTCCAGTAATGACGATTGTTGAAGTAGCATCAGGAACTCCAAAAGTAATAGTTGCCGTAGCAGTACCACCATCAAGCGCCTGAATTTGCTTCATACCTGGAGGTAGGAATGTATTGTAAAAAGATTTGTCTGCTTCATCTAGCGGGAAGGCTCCAACAAAGTAGTTACAATCCAAAAGGTTTGAGTACGTAGTTTGTGAATCCGGATCAAGCCACCGTTCACCTACAAAAAATCTTTTATCGGGACAACCTGCTCCAACTTTCACCTGTGTTAGCTCTGCACCCGAAAGCTCTACTGTTGTTGTTGCTGTTTCTTTCAATACCCGAACAACCAATGTGTTATCTCCTCCAATGTGGATAGAGTCCACTGGTGGCGGTTGTCCGTGGTCAAAGTCTGATTCTTCAAATCCAAAGTATGATCCATCAAGCAAACCATCATTTGCAAGAGTTGTGAATATGTAGAATGGTCGATAAACACCCGCATCAGAAGGATTCCTGAGTCCATCTATAGTAATAATAATTGCATCCCCTGGAGCTGTTGCTCCTCCACTGGTGGTTAAAACGATCCTGTTTTCACCTCCTGAAGAAACCGTAGTCATATTTACATTTGTCACCTGAACGCTTCCTCCGTTAATCGTTTGAGTACTCAGTGAAGTACTACTTAGACTATATTCTGAAGGAAAATTAATATGGATTTTTCCTCCGCTTGGAATACTACTTGAAGAAGTGAATCCAAAATCAAATGAAGTGGTAGCGTTTGCTGTATACGTAGATGGTTCCAGAACCGAGTTATTGTCGGTTACAAATGACCCACCAGAGCGAATAAGACTCGCGGAAGAAGTCGCCGAAAAACTTTCAGTAAGATCTCCCATTGGTTGTTGCTGAGAGACAGGTGTTCCTGCAGTAATACCAAACTCAAGATCACTCATTTGACCCAAACTTCCCTTACTGTTGGTTATAGAACCGAACGAAAAGCTGAACGCGGTGCCTGTGGCAATAGAAGTATCAACATACCCGAACAACAAATCAGAAGTACCCTGAACTCCCGCAGTGGGGCTACCACCACCACCGAGGTTGAATGCTGTAGCAGTAGTTCCTTCTTCTACCTGTAATGCATCGTAATACACAGCCTCAGTGTCATAAGAAAGGTCTCCTCCTGCAATAAAGGCAACTTCAATTTCTGACATATCCCCGGCAGTTTGCACGGTATATACGTAGCGAGCATATGAAGTCGCTGTTGTTGTGGCAGAAACATACGGAGAAGTAGAGGCATACGTACCTGCATCAGGGGTAACACACTCAAACGTTGAGGATGAGAAATTATATAGTTGATCGTCGCCTCCACAATTTCCGTCACCCAACATAGTCAGTCGTGCAAACTCACCTCCCGTGACTCCCCTAGCATAAAAACTTACGGTGTAGTTGGTAGATGCAGTTGCGGGAGCAACTGCTGAAAGTTCCAAAGCTCCTGTAGAAGTCGCTGTGGCTGAAGTCATCAACATTGAGACACTCCCCACAGAGGCAACAGAAGAAGTAGCTACAGTTGAACTCCCGTAATTAAACTCTGACCACCCATCAACATACGGAGCTGTACCTGAAGCAGTTTCAAAAGAAGGATTTATTACCTGGTTCGAGAGCTGAGAACCATTGAGATTTTGAAAAATGGAAAATCCGCTAGTTGCAACAAGCGAAACATTGTCTAGAGAAAAAGGAGGTCCCATATTTATACTTGGAAAACCAAACTGTATGACATCCTCATCTGCTAATCCTCCTGTAGTCGTTGCGGTAAACACCCATACAGCATTTGTCGCCCCGATGAGATCGTCAGTTCCTGACGACTGCGGTGTGACGGTCATACTTGCAAAAGCAAGTATAGGTATATTCACACACACAAATAAGAACACACCTAACAGTACATAACTCAGTTTCATAACTTTAGTATATTATCTAAAAATCCCCCCGTCTTCTGCGTTGTGCTTTACATTATAGACTACTCAGAAAAAATACCTTGCATTTGTACACATTATCAACAACCCTGTGGCAGAGCCACAGGGTATGACCGGAGTATGTGCCTAAAGCAAACGGAGTTACCATGGATGTGTCGTCGTTCCCTGATTTCGTACATGTTTTCGACTTGTTTCCAGTTCCCTTTTTTAAATATAGTAGAGATAAAGTATCTATCACTCAAAATTCACCGCCCTATAACTCATTACACAACTGAATAACAAAGTGTTTACTGTGTTGATATTCATATGTCGTCAGCATCGTTCTTTCGGTAAATTTGAAGTATGAAAACTAAAATTGCATCTATTAGAATATATGAGATAATTTCCTGCATGAAACCTGATGATTTAAAAAACGCACCGAAGTTGTTTGCAGAAAATATAAAAGTTGGCTATACACCGGAATACTTTATCCTGGGGATGAGTTCCGGTGCACAAGCACAGATATATGCGCTGTCTCCTGCACATGCAAAAAGATTACAACAATATCTAACACATGAAATAGATAATTTTGAAGAAAAGCACGGTGAAGTTAGCGCTGAATGGAATCCGAACGTAGTAAGTCCGGTTCAAAGAGCAAATCCACCAACTGAACAATCATAAAAAATGAAAACTCCCCGATACAAGCATTCCCCTTCTGCACAGCGCAGTCGCTCCGTTCATTCGACGGGGTATCTTTAAGAGCTCCGCTCTTTGTTTATTTAAAAACCTAAGTTTCAAAATTTACTATTTTCTATTGTCCCCGCTGCAGGCAGGAGTGTTTTTTTCTTTGAATAAAGAAAAGTCGCCATTTCGGGCGACCTATCTTTATTCATGGGGACAAAGTATATCAAATGTCGTCTGACAAAACTTTTAGTATTAGACAACAGCATACGATAATACATAGGAGACATCCGATGTCTCCCTAAATCATAAACTCGATTACATCTCCATCTTTTACGATATACTCCTTCCCTTCTGTACGTACTTTCCCTGCTTCTTTTGCTGCATTTCTAGTACCTGCGGCCACAAGGTCTTCAAAAGCAACTACCTGCGCACGAATATATTTATCTTTAAAATCAGTATGAATTGCAGCTCCTGCTTCTGGTCCAGTACTCCCAATAGGTACCGTCCATGCGCGCGTTTCTTTTTCTCCAGTAGTAAAGTACGACATCAGTCCCAGTCGGTTGTAACACGCACGAATGAGTGAATCAACTCCACTTCCAATGGTTCCGTACTCACGGCGGAATTCATCTTTTTCATCTGTATCAAGGTCCTTGAGTTCATGCTCAACACCTGCATCGACAACAACGTATTCTGAACCAGTTTCTTCAAAGAAAGCGACGAGTTCTTGCCAACGTTCATCATTTTGTTCATCAAGGTTTAGTGCACCATTCTTCTTGTTGCATACATACAAAAACGGCTTCATAGTCAGAAGGTGTAAGTGATGAGCAATTTTTTTCTGAACATCAGTCATCTCAAATGAGTTTGCGAGCTTTCCTGCTTCAAGGTGTGGCAATAATGCCTCAATAAGTTCAAGTTCAGCAATATCATCTTTACCACCTTTTTTTGCTTCTCGCTGTACATTTCCATGTCGTTTTGAAACTGTCTCAGCATCAGCCATGATAAGTTCAAGGTTAATAACCTCAATATCACTAAGCGGATCTATTGCACCAGCTACATGATGCACATCACCATCTTCAAAAATACGTACCACTTCTGCAATCATGTCAGTTTCACGAATGTTGCTCAGGAATTTGTTTCCCAAACCTTCACCTGACGCTGCACCTTTAACAAGACCAGCGATATCAACAAACTCTACTATTGCAGGGAGAATTTCTGATGAACCTGAAATATCTGAGAGTGTCTGTAAACGATTATCAGGAACTGCTACTACTCCAACAGATGGATCAATAGTACAAAATGGATAGTTTTCAGCAGGAACTGAATTTTTAGTTAATGCATTAAAAAGCGTTGATTTTCCAACGTTTGGGAGTCCTACAATTCCTACTGATAGTGACATAAAATAAAAAATTAATGTGGCCACCATCAACGAATTGACTAGTGACCACGGAGCGATGCTCCTGCTAGATTGTGCTAGAACACCATAAAGGAATCACAACCAGAGTAACCTAGAAAACAGAGTATAGACTTTGTTTACCTACTTAGCAAGTACCGAGTACTTAATCGGTATTAGCGAGCTGCGCGTCCTAATTTTTCCAGTTGCTTGAACCATTTTTCACGGCATGGATCTCCCACTTTATCGCAAGGACCAAAGGCGGATACTGCAGCATCAATTCCTGCAAAACCAAGAATGCCGTGTTGTATTTCGTTTGTATAATCACCAAATTTCCACCAAGTCTGAAAAGGACTATGTGTTCCTGCGACGATAATTATGCGGGCAGTTCTCCCTGAGAGATGCTTTTCAAGTTGTTTTGTTTCTTTATTGAAATTAAAGGCAAATCCAGGAAGCCAAATGCGATCAATCAATCCTTTAAGTAACGCGGGCATAGTACACCACCAGTTTGGATACACTATAACTATATGATCTGCCCAAGTGATTTTCTCTTGAACCATAACGAGGTCAGATTCAAGTTCTTGAATTTCTTTATACCCATGGTGCAAAATAGGGTCAAATTTTAATTCACCGAGATTAATACGTTGTACTTCATGACCTCCGTCTTCAGCACCTGCTTGATAATGGTCAGCCATTGTACCGGAGAAGGTGTTTGTATCTGAGTGACCGAGGAGAACTAAAATTTTCTTTGACATAATATATATAAGTATACAGAAACCCCGCGCCTTTGGCGCGGGGTTACTGTTGATATGTTCTAGTTCTCATCTCCGAATCAAACCATACAGGTTCTGTACACCTTTAGGATATTTCTGTTCGTTTCACTCAAGAGATATCTCTAAAGCTTTTCAATTCGTAGTTATCTACGAATTGAACCTTACAGGTTCTGTACACCTTTAGGATATTTCTGTTCGTTTCACTCCAGAGATATCTCTAAAGCTTTTCAATTCGTAGCTATCTACGAATTGAACCATTTGGGTTAAATTGACCTTGTGTACCCATTTGCTGTTTAACAAGCTTCTCTTTCATTTCAGGACTCATGACAGCCATGATCTCTGCTTGATACTTAGGAAGTACCTTCATGGCAGCATTCATTTGATTGTTTCCGTTAGTCTTCATCTCTGCTTGTAATTCTTTTGCGATTTTCTCCATCAGTTTTGGATCCTTCTCAACCATCGCCATAATCATCTCTTTCTGATCCTCCGGCATATTCTTCATCTGCGATTGCAACACTTTTTTTGTTGCAAAACTTTTTACTTTTCCAAACATATGCGCATAGTTTAACAGGTATTACACATATTGCGAATAGCTTTGTATAGCTTGACATGCTTGACATTAGTCTGTATTGTTGCCTAACTTAATATTATATTGCATGCAAAGAATTATTATAGAAATTATCAAAGATATAAGAATGTATTTCAAACCAACTACAACAAAAGGTCTCCTACGTTTAGTAGTCCTGGTTGTCATTTTAGCAGCAAGCTGTTATTTATTTTTTCTAAACAATACAGAAACTTTCAATGATGTACCTGAGCAGCTGCCTACCGTCCGTGTAACTTCAGTGCAAGACATTACATCGCAATCAAATGTGACAATTATTGGGACAGTGCGAGCGGTAAATGAGGCACAAATACAATCAGAAGTAGCTGGTAGAGTGACTCACGTACCAGTGACACTAGGCCAACAGATTTCTGCTGGACAAATTATTGCTCAAACAGAAAATGCAGGCCAGAGAGCTTCGGTATTGCAAGCCCAGGGTGTGTATGAAGCAGCCCTTGCCTCTGCACAAACAAGTTTACTGTCAGTATCTGATGCTGAAAATAATCTTGTAAAAGCACAGAACACGAGTTATTCAAAGCTGGAAACTTCATATACGAATGCTAACAATGTGTACTATAGCTATTTAGATGATATCTTTGCCGATGAAGATAATGAATACAGGTCTTCCGGCGTTGTTCTACGAAAGACAGGTTCCATCATAAGTGCAAACGACCAGCGTTTCAGAGACTTGGATACTGTTTTTAATAACCACATCTCCTCAGATCAAAATCTTGATACACTATCAACACAATTCCAAGAAGCATATTCTCTAAATCAAGAACTCTTAACTATCATTGGAACATTCCGTTCATTAATTACTGATTCAGATATCGATACTGCATATTCATCTACTGCGATAAATTACCTTTCGGTACTCAATACTGCTCAAGCACAAATTAATGCTGATATAGCAACTCTTCAATCAAGCGAAACTGCTCTGCAGGATGCATACACAGCTTTGGAAAAAGCCAGGGTTAACGGTGCTCGCACAGGAGAATCTGTAGCGAATGCTCAGGTTAAACAAGCACTCGGGGCACTACGTGGAGCACAAGCAAATCTTAATAAAACTATTATGCGTTCACCTATAACCGGTGAAGTAAATTCACTTTCAGTTAATACTGGTGATTTTATCACTGCATATACGCTCGTTGCTGAAGTAGCGAACAACAATGCTCTTGAGATATCTGCGACAGTTAGTGAAAAAGATAGTAATCGTATCTCCGTTGGACAAATTGTTTCAATTGAAAATACCTTAGAAGGAGTTATCACAGCTATAGCGCCAGCTATAGACAGCCTGACTAAAAAAATTGAAGTCAAAATAGCTACTGAATCAGAAGAAATCACTAATGGTGAAACGGTGCATATTGCTATTTACGACACTAATACCAAAGTAGAAGATAAAAGTCTTTTGCTTATCCCAATTACTGCAATTAAGTTTGCAGATATAGATGGCGTGGTATTCACTGTCGAACAAACAACATTAACTGCTCACCCCATTAAGTTAGGAAATATCTATGGTTCATCAGTAGAAATACTCGAAGGTGTCACCGGAGATATGGAACTAGTTATTGATGCCCGTGGATTGTCAGAAGGACAGCAAGTTGAAGCTATTAAGAATAACTAGTTATGTGGGAATTCTTCATAAAAAATAATAAGTTTGCATACTTATGTTTGATAGCACTTATTGGACTTGGTTCATACTCACTACTCACCATTTCTCGTGAATCTTCTCCTGAGATTACTATTCCTATTGGTTTTGTAAATACAATATTGCCGGGTGCACCAGCTGCTGACGTCGAATCCCTAATCACAAATGAGATAGAGCGTGGCCTTGCAAGTCTGGAAAATGTAAAGAAAATTACCTCTACATCACAAGAAGGAATGTCATCAGTGATTGTAGAGTTTGATGCATCTGCGGATATAGATGCTTCTATTCAAGATTTGAAAGATGAAGTAGACAAGCTGAAAAGTGAACTCCCAAATGATGCTGAAGACCCGTCTGTGTCAGAAGTCAGTTTTTCTGATGAACCAGTCATGACTATTGCACTTTCCGGTGACTTAGACGACTTTGCGTTGACTACTATTTCAAAAAAGATTGAGGTAGAATTAGAAAAAATCACAGGTGTATCACGTGTAGAATTTCGTGGCGTTCGAGATCGTGAAGTAACGGTGATTGTCGACCAAGAGTCTTTAAAACTATACTCACTTTCTATTAATGAGGTCATTAGTGCCATACGTAATGCAAACCTAACCTTCCCTATTGGCCAGATTAAAAACGACGGTATTGCCTATAACGTTGCTTTTGAAGGTGACATTAACGATAGCAGTCAAATTGAGTATATAGGTATTACTACTCGTGGGGGTCAGCTAGTATATGTACGGGATGTCGCACAAGTAATCGACGGTCTCGAGCCAGCAAGTTCGATTTCACGCTTGAGTGTTGAGAATACACCATCACAAACAGCAATGACGCTCTATGTCTATAAACAAAGTGGCGGGGACATCACAAGTATTACCAGTTCAGTCAATGAACGTATCAGTCAACTTCAAGAAAATAATGGTCTACTTTCCAGCATGGATAGTGTGACGGTATTAGACGCTGGTTCTGACATCAAGAAAGACTTATTTAGACTATCTTTCTCTGGCTTTCAAACAATTCTATTAGTTGTACTGTTATTGGTACTTACTATCGGTTGGCGTGAAGGTCTCCTCGCTGGTATTGCAATTCCACTTTCATTTCTTTTTGGGTTTATTGGACTCTATTTCTCTGGTAATACCATTAACTTTTTAAGCTTATTTTCGTTAATACTTGGAATTGGTATTTTAGTGGACTCAGCCATTGTAATGGTCGAAGGTATCAACAAAAGAATGAAGGATGATCCTAAAATCGATAAGCAAGAAGCTGCGGTGCTTACTATCAGGGAATTTTCAGCCCCACTTATTTCGGGAACTCTTACCACTGTTTCAATGTTTGCAGGACTATTCATTGTTTCAGGGATTATTGGACAGTTCATTGCAAGTATTCCGTTTACGCTTATTTTCCTTTTGTTTGCATCAATGTTTGTCTCGCTTGCAATTATTCCGTTGCTTGCATCTTCTTTCTTGCGACGCCGGAGTGATACCAAATTTGAACGACGACAGGTAGAACTCTCACATAAATTTGAATCTTGGTATAGAGCAAAACTCGATTTAATACTTGGGCATAAAAAACCTGAACGAATTTTCCGGTGGGGTATCCGTATTGCACTGGTAATTGCATTGATACTACCTGTAGCTGGGTTGGTAAAAGTTGAATTTTTCGAACAAAGTGATATTGACTATGCGATTGTTGAGATCGAAAACCCCGAAGGAACAACTAAGGAAATAACTGACATTAGTGTACGTCGCGTGGAGGAAATTCTTTATACAGAAAACGATATAACTGCATTTACAGTAACAGTTGGAAGAGGTAACGATTTTGGAAGTGGCGGTACTGGAGAGAAGCTTGCAAATATTTTTATCAATCTAGATCTTGATCGAGACAGAACAAGTACAGAAATAGTAGATTCGCTACGAGAAAAACTTACCTCGATACGTGATGTGAAGGTAACCGTAGGTCAGCCGAGCGATGGGCCTCCCACAGGCGCTGCTATTCTTATAAAGTATCTTGGTGATGACCTTACTGAAATTACCGACATAGCGAACAGAACAGCAGCAATTCTTAAGGAAATTCCAGAAGTTATTGACGTGAACACAAGTACTACCAACAACAGTACCGAGTTTGTGCTTGAACTTGATAAAGAAAAGACTGCAGCTGCTGGTCTGACACCTTTTGCTGTCTCTCAAGCAGCACGTAGTGCAGTGTTTGGTACTAACGCCACTTCACTTACAACACTCAGTGAAGACATTGATGTCGTTGTAAAACTTAAGGTCGATCCAACAAGCTCCGTAACAAGTGATACTACCAACGTGGCAACCATCGAAGACTTAACTCGTATCACACTTCCTAGTCCTACGGGTGATGTAACACTTTCAGACTTAGTTACTGTTTCACTACGTGAGTCTAGCTCAGTTATCAATCATGAAGAAGGTAAACGTGTCGTGACCGTAACTGCAGATGTAACTGCTGAAGGTAACTCACGAGAGGCACAGATAGAAGCCTTACAACTGGTTAATGAACAACTGACCTTATCAAGCAATGTTGAAATAAGTACTGGTGGAGGCGAAACTGATGAATCTAACAAAGCATTTATGGAAATGTTCTTGGCGTTGGTAGTAGGAATACTTCTCATGGTAGGTATTCTTACACTACAGTTCAACTCATACTTGCACATGCGCTATGTGCTCTCTATTCTCCCGTATTCACTTATTGGCATTATGGCAGGGCTCGCGATTACACAAAACCCACTTTCCTTCCCTTCTATGATGGGGTTCATCGCACTTTCTGGAATTGTTGTAAACAACTCAATTTTACTTATCGATATGATGAATCAGATGCGGAAGCGTCACCCAGAAAAAGAAATCCGTGAAATCGTACTTGATGCTGCAACTAATCGTTTACGACCAATTCTTCTCACCACCATAACCACAGTGATTGGTATGATACCTCTTACCTATGCTGGTGACTTGTGGTCACCACTGGCTTATGCAGTGATGTTTGGATTAGTGTTCTCTGTATTGATTACACTACTTCTCATTCCTATCATCTACAATCAAAAACCCGGAGTAGTAAAAAGTCACTAAACTCAAAAATATAAAAGACCGCAGGCAAAGCTGCGGTCTTTTATATTCACCACCACAATTTCTATATAAGGATCGTCGCATGATTGTTACTTATTTCTAGTGTCCTGAATCAATCAAGTGAGACTCAGTAGCTCCATCTTCTTTGTGAACAGTTACCGTACCCTTCTTCAAGGGAGAAATAAGTGCTGAGTGATTTGCAAGAATTTGCATGTCACCCTCTGCTCCAGGAACAGACACCGCAACAACCTCCCCATCAAAGACAGGTCCATCTAAACGTGAAATAGTGAGCTGCAATTAACATTAGGGTTGGTGACAAGAAGTTCCCGTTGTTTTTGAGTGAATGTTCTTTGTTCCAATGTCTGTATGTTACCAAATAAAAACAGACACGGTTTTTTTCCGTGTCTGTTTCTTTTTTTGAGGGGTCGGTTCCAAGGCTGTGGTCTTTATGTCTATCACCATTATTTCTATAAGGGTTGACTATTACCCTACCACTTGATTATTTATGTGGATAGGAATTGATTGAGTTTCAAAATTCAATAACGTGGAGTAAATTAGAATTCAGACATAACTGGTAGAGATTTGACCATTATTTCAGCTGTAGCGGTATAAATACCATTTACACAAGTATACACAAGGTTTGTCTCTCCTCTAGTTTGTGTGAATGTACCAGATCCTGGTTGGTCAAAATCCTTTAATGGTAATTCATCATAAA
The DNA here is from genome assembly GCA_047638595.1 of Acidimicrobiales bacterium. Taxonomy (GTDB): domain Bacteria; phylum Patescibacteriota; class Minisyncoccia; order Phycocordibacterales; family UBA918; genus OLB19. The sequence goes on along the minus strand of JBLIMJ010000012.1, from coordinate 6,476 downwards.
GTGACAACGTGCAAGAAGTATAGTCCCCAGGGTTCCAGTTAACTAACACTTTAGAATCTACTCTCGCAATTGGAACCTCAGTTGTGAGTGTCGGCTGTACTATGATACATGAATTGTCAGTTGTATTAGCACTGTTGTCAAAGTTTACTCCATTTGAGTCTATACACCCAAATACTCTTGCTATACAAGACCCATCATCTACTCGAGCATCTGGTTCAAAATTAAATGCGCTTGAATCGGTACATCCATAGTATTCACACAATGTAGAATCGTTACCTGAATTTGCCGATGGATTATAATTTGATGCGCTTGAATCTCTACACCCTGTCACTCTTGCTATACAAGACCCATCATTTGTGTTTGCTGATGGATTATAATTTATCGCACTAGTGTCTGTACACCCTGTCACTCTTGCTATACAAGACCCATCATTTACTTGAGCACTACTCTGGTAATTTATCGCGGCAGTATCAGTACAACCCCTAACTAATGGAGGTGGAGGTGGTGGAGGGGGTGACACAACATCACGATCCCCTCCAGGTCTGGAGACCCCAGTAACTCCATATGATACTACACCATTACTACCATAGTTAGTCTGTGTTTGAAAACCCACCGAACCGGTAATGTCATTAAAAGAATTTGCCATATCACGTGCTTCTGCAGCAGTCAAACCGTTGATTGAAGTACTGGGGTTGAATGCTTCGACAGTATCATTACCACCACCACCATTACCACCACCACCACCACCACCTGCAGATACAGCAAATGGTATAAGTAATAGACAAACGAATAAAGTTTCAAGGAAAATGAGACGTAGAGATGATTTGTGTATAAGCATAAATTTATAGTTATATTATTAATCCTTCAGTGTGAGCAAATAATGTTCCCAGTCTGAAATAAGGAGTAGTCCCAGGGTCACATCCTGTGTGATAGTGAGATATTTGTATATTGTGAAATCTTCGGCGCTGAGTATTGCAATCTCGTTTGTTTCGTCAAACTTTTCTGTGCCAAATTTTGGTCCACGTACATTAAAGGCAATAAGGTTATTTTCAGGTGCAAAGGTTGGGTTTGTGTAATAAAGTTCCTCGGTGCCCATTATGTAATTTGGCTGCAAGGAAAAATCACTTAACACAGTAAAGAACACTACAACAGCTTCATCAGGCACCGTCAGTACAACTTTCTCACCATCAGACGCAATAGCAAGTTGTACATTTGCTCTAAGGCCCCAATCTGTAGCATATACCTTTTTATCCGCTCCAGTCTCAGTATTATGCCTATATATACCATCTGATTTAGCATATAATAAATCTTTTGTCTTTGGTATCCAGGCAGGTGCAGTTGCTTGTTCAATGATTTTAGTTGTATCTGTAGAGCGGTCATCAACGTGTATTATCCAGGAATCGATTTCATCCCCCTCTGTTGCCAAATCATCTCCATAAACAATAGTATAGAGTTCGGGTTTTTCTGAATGATCTATGTTGTAAGCACTGTAATTGCTATACGAATCAGGCAGGCTACTGAGTTTAAATGAAACTCCTTCCACCACAGGTTGCAACTGTAGAGTATTGGCAGCAGAGGCTGTACCTTGTATATAAGAATACTGATTTTCTGATATTGCATTTAAATCATAACGAGCTGCACCAGTAGAGATCTGCTTTATCTCCTGTGTCGAAATATCAAGAGCGTATAATTTTGAACTTTGTGGATCAAAATTTGAATTTAAATCTAAAGCACTTAAATAAAGAATGTTTTGTACTGATGTTTCAGCCGCAGCTGAGTCAACAACTATTGGTGCTTGAGTTTGTGTTTGTGTTTGTGTTTGTGTTTGTGTTTGTGTTTGTGTTTGTGTTTGCTTAAAAATAAGAAGTGCAACTGACACCAGTAGCGCAAATATAAATAATAATAATAATATTACCTTCCTCGTTATATAAAAATTGATATGCATAATTACCATTCATATTAAAACATATATTATTTAATTACTAGGTAAGTTATACATAATTATGCACTAAGGGTCTGGTGTATGTATTTTTAAATCCCAAAAACTGGTACGTAACACTGTCTCACCATTAGAAACAACTCCTGTTGGTAAATATATTTTCCCAGGAGCCATATTTCCTGCGGATACAATAGGTATCTTATTCCAAATCGACTGTGTAATAAGCATCCTATCTATTGTAAAAGTAAATATGTAGGAATTATTAATCTTACCATGTGAAAATGGATGAACTATGTAAGGGGCATCAGGTGTGTCAATTATTAGTTTTTTGGTCGCATAGGGGTTATTACTTTCCATACAAAACAGAATTACAGGTAAAGAAGTATTGCTTTGCATGGATATTTGTTTTGACCCTGGTCTGTAACTCATGTCATTTTTAATTTGTACATACCACTGATTATCAGCACCTAGAAGTAGGCGCAACAGAAAATCAACAATATATGAAACATATTCACCTTGAGGGACTAGATACTGTTTATCAATTGTAAAAACTGTGTTTTGCTTTGAGTCAAAGATGTATCCTCGCAGAACTGTCTCATTTAATTTATTTTTAGTTCTTCCAGAATCGAAAAGCCGTATGGGTTTTTCTCTATCGACAGTCAGGAAATCAAGTACCTCGTCTTCATTTAAGAAAATATCAATAAAACGAGAATCTTCTGGAAGAATGATTGTATTGACATCAAACTTTAATGCTGTATATACCGCATCTAGAGTTTCATCTTTTTTTTTGCGAAATCCAGCTGAATTCTGTAGATCGAATGTGTCAAAACGAGTGTCAATAGTCATTATATTTTCCTCAAGCGTTTTAAAGACTACTTCTTTTCTCTCATAAGCACCAACACAGAGTAGTGATAAGATACAAAGCGCACAAATGAGGCTTGTTTGATATTTTTTTTCAAATACGAAAAAAAATAAAACAGAAAGTAATGCGGCCGTAAGTGACAAAGAATAGACACCTCCCAGTAGTGCAATATTTTGAAGATGCTGAATATCTACAAGAAGATAACCTAGATACCCATAGCTAAGGTTAAAACTTGGCAAACTCCCTTCCCCAATAGTGACAAGTGAGAATAGCAGTGAACCAAGAATTTCTGTAGTTATAATCAAGAAAACCATCAAATACCAAGTAAACTTCTTGCAGAAAATAAGTAAGGAAAAAAGACCAAAACTAAGTCCTATTACTATTATTATGACTAACCAGTAAATACCTATGAGAAATAGTTGTGTAACGCCGGTAAGTCCTAGCCAATCAAGTGGATAAATAGACCAAAACCAAATAAGAGCACCGGCATATTTACAGGTACCTATTAGCCAACTGACCAAAAAAGCTTTTTTTACTGAAGCGAGCTGTTTGAGTATCCAAAAGAATAATGGGAAAGCAACTAAGAATAACCACCACGTTGATTCATAGACAAATGAAAAGAAAAAAAGTACACCACAGAGGGCAATAAGACCAATAAGAGTAACGTTGATGTTTTTAAAAGGAGTATGAATCATATATGCATAATCGACTACCTGATTGAAAACTTTAAATTAAAATCGTCGCATGATTGTCACTTATTTCCAGTGTTCCTGATTCAATCAAGTGAGACTCAGTAGCTCCATCTTCTTTGTGAACAGTTACCGTGCCCTTCGTCAAGGGAGAAATAAGTGCTGAGTGATGTGCAAGAATTTGCATGTCACCTTCTGCTCCAGGAACAGACACCGCAACAACCTCCCCATCAAAGACAGGTCCATCTACACGTGAAATAGTTAATGTAAGTAGTTTTTTTTCTGCCATAATAATTTATCTTGAATTGTAGGGGTCAGACCCCTAAAATTGTTTATTCAGTTTTAGCTACTACCTCATCGATACTCCCTTTCATGTAGAAGTCTTGTTCTCCTTTCTCATCGTGCTTTCCATCAAGGATTTCCCCAAATGCTCGTACAGTCTCTGCTAGAGGAACATACTTCCCTTTCGCTCCAGTAAAGATTTCAGCTACTGAGAATGGCTGTGACAGGAACTTTTGAATCTTTCGTGCACGGTATACAGCTTGCTTATCATCCTCTCCGAGTTCTTCAATACCGAGGATAGCAATGATATCCTGAAGGTCTTTATATCGCTGCAGGATGAGCTTTACACCTTGTGCAACACGATAGTGTTCTTCTCCAACAATTGCTGGATCAAGTGCTGTTGAGTTACTTTCAAGAGGATCAATCGCTGGATAGATACCAAGTGATGCTAACTGTCGAGAGAGTACTACTGTAGAGTCCAAGTGAGAGAAAGTAGTCGCTGGAGCGGGGTCAGTAAGGTCATCAGCGGGTACGTATACAGCCTGTACAGATGTAATAGAACCTTTCTTCGTAGAAGTAATACGCTCCTGCATCTTACCCATTTCTTCAGCAAGAGTTGGCTGGTAACCTACCGCAGACGATACACGTCCAAGTAGTGACGATACCTCCTGTCCAGCTTGCGTAAATCGAAACACATTGTCCATGAAGAACAGAACGTCCTTCCCGCCTTCAGAGTCTCGAAGCGATTCAGCCATTGTAAGACCAGTGAGTCCCACTCGTGCTCGTGCACCAGGTACTTCGTTCATTTGTCCAAATACAAGTGCTGTTTTTGCAAGTACTCCAGAGTCCTTCATTTCGTGGTAGAGGTCATTTCCTTCACGTACACGCTCTCCTACACCTGCAAATACAGAGTACCCACCATGCTCTGAAGCTACGTTGTGGATGAGCTCTTGGATAAGTACTGTCTTCCCTACTCCAGCACCTCCAAAGAGCCCCACCTTTCCACCCTTGATGAACGGAGCAAGAAGATCAACAGACTTAATACCTGTTTCAAACACTTCTGTAGAAGTAGCTTGTTCAACAAACGCAGGTGCGGTTTGATGAATACCACGAGTTGGCACTTTCTCGAGAGAAACTCCAGAGTCAAGTGTCTGTCCAAGCACATTAAAGAGTCGTCCAAGAGTCTCCTCTCCAACAGGAACAGAAATCGGTGCCCCTGAGTCTTTTACCTCCATACCTCGCTCAAGACCCTGTGTGTCTTGCATCGCAATTGCACGAACTCGGTCGAGTCCGACATGCTGTGCAACTTCAAGTGTAAGTATCTCACCGTCATTACGAACGACTGTAAGTGCACTCTCAATAGCCGCAACACCCTCTGGGAAGTGTACGTCTACAATAGGGCCAATAATTTGTGTGATAACGCCTGATTTTGTTTCTGTGCTCATAATAATAATTTAATAATGTGTTTTATAATTTTGTATTTGGACTCAGTACTACTGAGTAATGAAAGCACTGTACGCACTCATTACTTAATGCTACTTAAAAAAATTTAATGAATAAATAACCAATAAATATTACAAAACCTCCAATAATTAGTGCCCAGAGTATTTTCTTTGTTTTTTCTTCAAATGTAACATCGATTGAACTAACTGAAGAATCAATCAGCATTTCCTCATCTATAGTTTTACCTGTTGAAATCCATAAAACTAATTCAAAGAGTCCGTATAGAACAAACAATATCGATACCACTAATAATCCAATTTCAACGTTACTTGGAGTAGACATTAGCAAATCTAAATCAGATGACAAATCGCGTCCCGTAGAACTCTGAGTTTTATCCAACATAGAAAGACGGAAAGATCTTAAGCTGTGCCAACTCAGTATGAAAGTTAGGGCTAAGGAAAATGAACCAATAAGCTGGTTTTTATTCGTTAAAATTTGTTTCTTTTTTGGGATGTTCATAATGAATGGATTTTAACGTCTTTACTGACGTGGTTTTTTATATTTCATCTCATGAATAATTTAACTGAGTGCAGTTCGAGGTCTGTGAGAAAAATTTTGTGAGGTGTGTGCCTACACATTGAATGAAATTTTTCGAAGCAGAGCGAAGAAATGTGCCAGTAAAATTACTTCATGGCTTCGATACCGCCGGAAATTTCCGACACCTCTGCTGTAATCGCTGCTTGACGCTGTTTGTTGTATACAAGAGTGAGGGCTTTTACTACTTCTTTTGACTTATCAGTCGCGTTCTTCATGGCTACCATACGTGCTGAGTGTTCCGATGCCTTACTTTCAAGTAGTGCATGGTACAGCATGATTTGAACCAGCTGCGGAATAAGTGTATTAAGCACTTCTTCTGCTGATGGTTCAACTGTGTAGATGATTTTACCGTCTTTTTCTGACGCGTCCTCGCTAAATTTTCCAGTCTTTGGCTTAATTCCTTTCATTATGAAATGGATTTCTTCTGGGTCTAGCGGGAGAATGTTCCGTTTAGTTGGTTCTTGTTCAAACGTAGAAAGGAAGTTTTGATAAACAACTGAAACGTTTGCATAAGTACCGGAAGTAAAACTATCCATAATGATGCTTGTGATGTCTCGTACATCATCAAGCGTTACTTCATCATTGACGTTAGTATACTCACCAACAACTTCCTTCCCTTCACGTCGCGCAAACTCAAGTGCTTTACGTCCAATAGCCACCACAT
>JBLIMJ010000011.1:0-28744 GCA_047638595.1 Acidimicrobiales bacterium | reverse complement strand
AAATTAATACATAACGCACCTTCACGATGGCATACGAATATAAATACAACCCAAATAGATCAGCAGACTGGAATTATGGTGGAAAAAAATGGCGACTCTCTCGCTCTAAGTTGGATTTTTTCATTGAATGTCCTCGTTGTTTTTATCTAGACAACAAATTAGGTACCAAGCGGCCTGGTTTTCCTTCGTTTAACTTAAATATCGCTGTAGATGAACTCTTTAAGAAAGAGTTCGATATACACCGAGCAAACAAAACCGCACATCCTATAATGGAAGAGTACAAAATTAATGCAGTACCGTTTGAACATAAAAACATGGATACTTGGCGTGAAAACTTCGAAGGCATTGAGTACCATGATGGCGAGACTGGTATAACTATTTCAGGTGCGATTGATGATATTTGGATTAATCCAGAAGGGAAGTTGATTATTATTGATTATAAATCAACCTCAAAAGAAGGTTCTATTACTGAATTGTCTGACAGTCCATGGGACCAGCAATACAAACGACAGCTCGGTGTATACAAATGGCTCCTCGAGCAAAATGGTTTTAAGGTAGAAGATAAGGGATATCTTGTATATGCGAACGCAAGTAAAGACGAACCAGGCTTTGATAAAAAACTGATATTTGAGAATACTCTTGTACCTGTTGAGATTGATACAGGCTGGATTGAACCAGCTTTAGAGAAGATTAAAGTATGTCTTGAAAAGGACTACATCCCTGAATCAGGGGCAAAGTGTGAATTCTGTCCCTATCGCGAAGCATGTGGGAAAAAATTGCTCACCATTCACAAGCGAGTGGGTAAGCAGGAGTCTACTGCAAACCAAGAATCTACCCCAGCCTCAACTATTGCTGAGCTAAAGACTAAGTTTGCCAATAACTAGTGTATGGAGCTTTTTGCCGATAAGGTGAGAGAAATAGTAGCTGCTATACCGCGTGGTGAAGTGAAAACATATAAAGAAGTGGCTATTCTTGCAGATAACCCAAAGGCAGCTCGTGCGGTTGCGAATATTATGGCTAAGAATTTTGATCCAAAAATTCCTTGCCATCGAGTCATTCGCTCAGACGGTGGTCTTGGTGGATATAATCGAGGAGGGACTGAAAAGAAGCATGATATACTCAAATCTGAAGGCGTAATAGTATAGATATGGTAAATAATTACGATAGGGAAATAGAAATCGAAAACAGAAACTTAGAACTTTCTCAGACGAATGTTCGTATTGTTGGTGATGAAATAAGTAGGCTCCAAAAAGAACTTATGGATTCATCTGCAAATATGAATGCGCACCCTGATAAAAATGAGTCTAAAATAAAATCGAGACAGAGTCAGATGGAACAGAGTCAAAAAGATTTAACTCATCTCCAGCAACAATACGATGACCTCCAAAAGAATCTATTAAACCTCCAAAAACAGGGAGAGAAAATTCAAGATAAAATCCGTAAGGAACAGTTAAAGAATAAAGAATATCGTATGGACTACGACAGTCTATTACAAAAATCACGTTCTGAAACTGATACCCATCAAAGAAAGTTTGAATCTGAAAACAAACGTATCCAATCCAAAATAAACCTAAAAAAGCAAGAACAAGTTTCATGGGATAGAAAAATGTCAGACGCGCGACAAAAAGTTGATGTACTACGAGGAAGACAGGCTGATTCACTCCGTCAAGAGGCAGCAAATACCAGCAGAGATGCACGTCAGAATAAGTATCTTAGTTAATACTATGCAATAACTAAGAAAATGCTAAACTAAATCATATGTATTCTTACCGAATCGAACAGGCGCTACGTGCCACTACTATCCTCCATAAAGATCAGGTGCGTAAGGGCGCTATACCACTACCGTATGTAAGTCATTTGTTTGCTGTTGCGATTATTGCAATTGACTATACACAAGATGAAGATGTTCTTATAGCAGCATTGCTTCATGACACACTAGAAGATACAGACTATACACCTAAGGAGCTTGAAGATGACTTTGGTGGAAAAGTGCGTGAAATTGTCGAGGCGTTATCTGAACCACAGAACACTGAGACAAAGACGTACACGTGGAAAGAATCGAAGCAAAGATACGCAAAACAACTTAAAACAGCTTCACAAGAGGCACTTTTGATTTCAGCAGCTGATAAAATTCACAACATGCGATCAATGGTTGAAGAATACTACGATGATCACACGCGATTCCTTAAGGAATTTAACGGTTCACTAGAAGACAGGCTTGAGTTATATCAAGATATTGCAGATGTCTTAAACCGCAGTCTTAAGAGTGATATACTCAACGAATTCAATCACGTTTTTTCAGAATATAAAAATTTTATTTCAGATGTCCAAAAAAGCAAAGAAGGAAACGAAGGTTACTAACGTCAAGACACTTTTACATACACTCAATACTACATACCTCCGTATCCATACTAACTATGAGAAGTTATTCTGGATATCGTATATGGGCGATCATTCAGTTGATGACCGCTTTGAAAAAGCACAGATTGCACGAGAAACCTTTCGTTCAAATGAAAAATTGTTACATAAAGTTACAGAAGCACTACATGGAGCAACAAAAAAAGAAACTAAACTCCTTGAACAATGGGAACACTTTTTTTCAAAGTTTCAAACACCTGTTGAGGCAAAGGGTGTTTTTAAACAAATAATTTCTCTTGAAAAAACAATCCTGAAGAAGCAAACGACACGTAAAGAAGGATACATTCACCATGAGACGAAAAAATTCGTAAAGGCGCCACGTGCTCAAATGCAGAATATAATGACCACTCATGCCGATGAGAAAATGAGGAAAGCATGTTTTGTTGCTCTAGAAGATCTTGCAATCATATGCGCTGAAGAATTTGTGGAACTTGTCGCACTACGAAATCAATACGCCCAAATTCTTGGGTATGAGGATTTTTACGCATACAAAATCAAAACTGAAGAAGGGATGACTAAACATGAACTGTTCACTATTTTTGATGAAATTTACGAGGAAACAAAATTTGCGTTTAAGGAGTACCACAAACTTGAAAAAACATTACCAAGATTACGTAAACCATGGAATTTGGGGTATATGCTCGCTGGAGATTTCACTAAAGAAACTGATCAGTATTTTCCATTTGAAGAAGCGCTAGATCGCTGGGGGAGATCATTTGCAGCATTGGGTATTAGCTATCAGGGAGGGAAGTTACAACTTGACCTATTAAACCGCGATGGTAAGTATGAAAATGGCTTTTGTCATTGGCCATATCTCGTTCATTACAAAGATGATAAAAAGATTCCCGGCAGTGCAAACTTCACTTGTAACGTAGTGTATGGGCAAGTTGGCTCATCGGAGGCGGGGTACAACACTCTTTTCCATGAAGGAGGACATGCGGCACATCTAATGAATAGTACCCAGAGTCAAGTCTGTGTAAATAACGAATACCCGCCAGCTTCTACCGCATGGGATGAAACACAGTCGATGTTCCTTGATACGGTACTGAGCAGTATTGAATGGAAAACACGTTATGCAAAAAATGAAGATGGAGTGGTATATCCATTTGATCTCTACCAGAGACGTCTTGAAAAACTACATCGTTTTGCACCATTAAGTATGATGGGCATTAGCTCTGTCATGAAGTTTGAGAAACGAGTTTATGAAGAAAAGAAACTGACAAAGAAAAAGCTTCTCGCAATTGCGAAAGCTACCTATGTTGAACATACAGATACCTCAGTTGCATCGTACAGACTTCTAAGTATCCCTCATATTTATTCATGGGAAAGTTCTTGCGCGTATCAAGGATATGGTCTGGCACAACTTGCACTTACCCAGTGGCGAGAATACTTTTATAAAAAGTATGATTACATAGTTGATAATCCAAAGGTTGGAAAAGAGATGACTAAAATGTGGACATATGCATCTTCAGAAACTTTTAGCGACTGCGTCAAAATGGCAACAGGGAAGAAACTGAGTGCAAAACCATACATAAAGTCTGTTACTAGCTCAATTGAAATAGTCACACGAAATGCAAAAAAACGAATTAAAAAATTAGAAACAGTCAAATCTTTTGGTAAAGACATCAACCTGAATGCAGAAATTAAAATGGTGCATGGTAAAAAAACTATAACTACCAACAAAAAGGGGTTTGAAGTGATGGCTGCACACTATAAAGCATGGTTAGAAACACAACGTATTACATAAAATGAGTAAAAAAATACAGACAAACAAAAAAACAACTGGTTTTACTTTTATTAAAAAGAAAGAAGGTATTTCACAACATGTTCTTAATTCTAATGGACTCACGGTACTGCATAAAAGAATTCCTAAGACTGGTGTGGTCACTTCAAATATTGTGTACAAGGTTGGAGCACGTGACGAGCAAACAGGAGAAACTGGCCTAGCACACATGCTCGAACATATGCTTTTTAAACCTACCCTCCATGATTTAAAAAGCAAAAAAAAGATATCTTCTGCAATGCATTTTGAGCAACATACCGGTTGTATTTTAAACGCAACAACTTCCAATGACCGAACAAACTATTTCTTCAGTTACCCTGTAGAACATTTTGAAGTAGCGCTACAAATTGAAGCTGAACGTATGATGGACGTTGTTCTTACCGATACAGAGTTTCTACCTGAACGAAATAATGTTTTGAGTGAATTCGATATGTACAATGGAGACCCGTATGCAGCACTACATACACAGATGGGGTGTGCTGCATTTCAGTCACATCCATATGGCCATGAGACTATTGGTTTTCGTGAGGATATTGAAAGATATACTCCTGAAAAATTAAATCGATTTTACAAAGAATACTACCGACCTGACAACGCAACAGTTATTGTCACAGGTGACATTTCCATTGAGCAGACACTTACTCACGTAAAAAAGTACTTCAAAACATTACAAAATCCTACCTCACTTACTCAACGACACGATATTGTGGAGCCAAAACAAGAAGGAGTAAGAAAGGTAACAGTTGCCAGGGAGGCATCCACCAACATCTTAGCCCTTGGTGTAAAACATAAAGCATTCCCAGAACAATCTTGGTACGAAACCTCAGTTCTCTTTTCTGTCCTTGCAGAAGGAACTGAAAGTATTCTCCATAAGAAACTTGTTGACACGGGACTTGCTACATGTGTGGATACTTTCATCACTCCATCCAGCGAAGTAAACTTAGGAATTATCTTTATAACACTCGCTCCAGGCCAGACACATGCAACGATAGAAAAAACAGCTCGTGAGATTATTAAAGATACGGATACAAAGAGTATTGCTTCGTTACTTAAAAAAACTATTCAATCAACCTTGACTGATGAATTATTTTCCCGCGAAAGTTCATTACGTATTGCTATGGATCTCACTGAGTATATAGCGGCAGATGCGTGGGATTCTTATCTTCAAACAGAATCAATCCTCAAAGCTATTACAGTAAAACAGCTCGTTAATCTTAGAGATACACTCTTTACTGAAGACCAGATGACTATCGGTTATTTTGTAGGAAAAAAATAATATGAAGACAAAAACTTTTAGCGCAGAAGGATATAATGGAGGATCAGTCACCAGAAAAGACGATCGTACTTTTTTCTGTAACATCACCGTAGATCTACATACGTCTCACACAGTGAGCCAAGCAGCAGTAGAACACATTTATACCGATATGTTGTTGTCTGGAGCCGGTAGGTATACGCGAGAGCAGTTTATTGATGCAGTGAACACACTTGGTGCTTCTGTGAGTGTAAACATAAGTAATAGCCGTCTTACCGTTACATCACGCGCACTTCGAGAAAATGCTCCACAATTACTGAAACTTATGGAAATAATGTTTATCGAACCAACGTTTTTAGCATCTGAAATTAAAAGAGCTAAGATACAAACGACCAATGAACTAACTGAACATAGAGAAGATGCTAAGAGTATTGCACGAGAACTCTTTGTAAATGAACTCTACAGTAAGCTAGACAGACGATATACCGATACACCTGAAGCAATTGCAAAAATGGTAGATAAAGTTACTGCAAATGATCTTAAGAAAATTCATGAAGTAGTGTTGTCGCAACATTGGACAGTGACCGTAAGTGGTGCTCCCGACGTGGAAGAACTTGTTACCTCGAGTATTAAAAAATGTAAGAAAGATATTACTCTAAATCCTATACTAAAAGTACATGAACAAAAACAACGAGCCTCAAAAGTAATACTCCACAATATCCCTAGTAAACAAAACATTGAATTTGCAATAGGGGCACCACTCCCGTTGACTCTTCATCACCCAGACTATCTCCCCTTAGTGTTTGGATTAAATGTACTTGGTAAATGGGGTGGTTTTACAGGCCGATTAATGAGTACCGTCAGGGAAAAAGAAGGCCTTACTTATGGTATTTATGCTAAGACTGAAACTGTTGGTGGTACTGAACAAGGTTATTATAGAATCATGACGTTCTTTGCTCCCAACAAGGCTATGCAGGGCCTGACCTCAACGCTACGTGAAATACGTTTGATTGCATCTAAGGGTATTACACAAAAAGAATACGAACGTTTCCAAACAATACTCAGAACACAACAAACCTTGCTTGCTGATTCACTCACCAGAAGCGCAGGGACACTCCATGGGTATCTCTGTGCCGATTTTAACCTCAAAGAAATAGAAGAATATCGACAAAGACTCCTTACTGTTACACGTAAAGAAGTCAACCAAGCATTAAAAGCACATCTCCAACCCAACAACCTGGTTATTAGTGGAGCAGGTCCTATTGAAAAAGTAAAAAAGGAAATACAGGCAATTTTGTAAAATCATTACACACTGTAACTGGTTTTACTTTTACTAAGATAAGGTACAATAGAAACACTATGAATTTACTTTTTTGGGGACTCACCGTTAGTGTTTTTGGGAAAATTCTCCTTGCGGTAGGTATTCTTAAAGCACATGGCCAAATTTCACACGAACACCGAATTGATGCAAAGGTACTTAAAACTTTCCAGACCGAAAAGATACTCACGTTAACAGGTTTATTTCTAATGCTTCTGGGATATGCTATGGAAGTATATTTCTATGGTTTTATAACTTCTATACTGACGTGTAGCGCAACCGAATGTGCCGCCTCAGTTGCTTCAATGCTCTCGCAATAATTGAATAATTTGCTATATTGAGAGCCATTACTATAAAGCTTTTTAATTATGTCTATATCTGGCAACGAAATCAGGGAGAAATATTTACAGTTTATGAAAAACAATGGTCACGCCATTGTGCCTTCTTCTGCCTTAGTTCCAGATAATGACCCTACAACACTCTTTACAGGAAGTGGCATGCAGCCGATGGTGCCGTACCTACTTGGAGAAGTACATCCGAAGGGAACTCGTATTGTTGATTCTCAAAAATGCTTCCGCGCAGAAGATATTGAAGATGTGGGGGACAATCGCCACACTACCTTCTTTGAGATGCTTGGTAACTGGTCCCTTGGTGATTATTTTAAAGAAGAACAAATCCTATGGATTAGTACTTTTCTATTTGATGAAGTTGGACTAAAGCCAGAAAATTTCTACATTACTGCATTTGAAGGTGATACAGAAGCAGGTATACCCCGTGATACAGAAACTGTTTCTGAATGGAAGAAAGTACTTGAAGAACGTGGTGTATCACACAAGGTGGCTGAAATGGGTACTGCTGAAAATGGTGCTACACGAGGCATGAAAGAAGGTGAGCGTATCTTTTATTACAACGCAAAAGAAAATTGGTGGAGCCGTGCTGGAATACCTTCCAAAATGCCTGCTGGTGAAATTGGGGGAGGGGATAGTGAAATGTTTTATGACTTTGGGACTCCACACGACACTGCATATGGAGAACATTGTCACCCAGCGTGTGACTGTGGACGCTTCATGGAGATTGGAAACTCCGTATTCATGGAGTATATCAAGACTGAAGACGGCTCATTTCAGGCGCTACCAGCACAAAACGTAGACTTCGGTGGAGGACTTGAGCGAATTGCAGCTGCAGCCAATAATGATGGCGATGTATTTAAGGTGGACTTACTCTGGAAAGTGGTTGAGCAAATTGAACAACTCTCTGGTAAGAAATATACATTTACACCGGGCGACCTTGGGTATGAAGAAGAGCCTGAATGCTGGAAGGAAACTGTCACAGCAATCCGTATCGTTACCGACCACATTCGTGGTGCGGTGTTTATGATTGGTGATGGAGTGTTTCCGGGCAACTCAGAACAAGGATACTTTGTACGCCGTCTACTACGACGTGCGGTTCGGTTTGCTGATGTTCTTGAAATACCCTCAGGGGAGCTTAAAAACCTCGCACATAGCGTTATAGACACCTACAAAGCACACTATACAAACTTGGGAGATGCGCATGATGCAATTACGTCGGCAATTGCCTCTGAAGAAGAACAATTTCGAAAAACACTGGAAAAAGGTCTAAAGCAATTTAATAAAATTTCATTACAAATTCACGTAGCTTCTAAAGAAGTCGATGGGAAGAAGGTGATTGATACATCCATTCCTCCAACTGACAAGATGGCCATTAGTGCACAGAATGCTTTTGATTTGTTTACTACCTACGGTTTCCCTATTGAACTTACTGAAGAAATTGCTGAAGAAAAAGGTCTTGTGGTGGAAAAGGAAGGGTTTGAAAAACTTATGGTAGAACATCGAGCCACTTCACGCGCTGGTGCTGAACAAAAGTTTAAAGGTGGACTTGCAGACCAGTCTGAGATTGTTGTGCAGTACCACACAGCAACACACCTTATGCTTGCAGGACTACGAAAATTCTTAGGAAACCATGTTCACCAGGCAGGAAGTAATATTACAGGGGATCGTCTACGATTCGACTTCACTCATCCTGAAAAGGTTGAGCGAGAAACACTCGATCAGATTGAGGAGTTTGTAAACAACATTATTCAAAATGGTGGGGAAGTTACAATCGACATGATGTCTAAAGATGATGCAGAAGCAGACCCAACAGTTGAAGGAAGTTTTTGGGATCGGTATCCAGATGAAGTAAAGGTATATACTATGAAACTTTCTGATGACACCATCGTATCTCGAGAACTTTGTGGGGGCCCACATGTGAAAAATCTGACAGAAATTAACGGTACGTTCAAAATTAAAAAGGAAGAATCATCATCTGCAGGTGTAAGACGAATTAAAGCTTTCTTGCAAGCTGAATAACTATCCACTTTTTTGAAGTATACAGCCCGGTACCGAAGGTACCGGGCTGTATACTTATAATAATGTTTGGTTTTAGTTCTCTCACAAAACAAAAATGTGGCGTGATTATTGATATAGGTTCAGGTAGCGTTGGAGTAGCGTTGGTTATTTCAAATGCGAACCAGTCAAAACCACAAATTGTCTGGACCAAACGTGAGTTTGTCATTATTAAAGATATGCCTAATACTGAAGTACCTCTCAAAGAAATTACAACTTCATTGATTAATATTTTTTTGCAGATTGGAAGTGAGGGTTTAAAAAAACTTCATGATGTTGACAGATCCCTTAAGATTACTGATATACAAGTACATATTTCGGCCCCATGGACGTACACCGTGACAAAAACTGTGAACTTCACTGATGAACACTCGTTTTTTGTTACAAAAGATTTTATAAATGAACTCTCTGCTACTGCTGAAAAACAAGCGTTTGACACAGTATTGGAAAATAAAAAAATTAACGAAAATAATTTAGAAATAATTGACAATAAAACCATTACCATCAGAGTTAATGGCTACGTAGTGGATGAGCCAAAAAATGTGCAAACTCGTGAAATCACAGTTTCACACCTTACTGCCATTACACAAAAACAAATAACTGACGTGCTGACTGACTCTAAGAACAAAGTGCTTCCGGCGGCCAACCTCATTACCCATTCTTTTATGTATATTTATTACAATACACTAAGGAAACTAAGGCCAGACATAAAAGAAGTTTGTCTTGTCGCAATTACTAGCGAGGCAACTGAGATTGGTATTGTTCGTGAAGGGGTGCTTACATTTGTAACACACGCTCATTTTGGTACTTTTAGCATTGCACGGGAAATAGCTCTTCTTTGCAAGATTCCAAAAGAAGAGGCTTACTTATTTATGAAAGGGGGGAAGAGTTTCTTGGAATCAAAGTTAACCGCTGGTAAAAAAAAGAAACTTGAGGTTATTTTAGATTCCTACGAAGAACGAATTGCTGACTTGTTTAAAAAAACAGGAGACCAGCTATCGGTCCCTAAGACAGTTTTTCTTCACGGTGAAACTGAAACTGAAACTGAAAACTTCTTCGTTGAACATATTACAAATGCAGCAAAGATTGCAACAACGGTCAGGCATAATGTACATCCAATCACCAAAATACTTTTTGATTCGTCAATTAAACACGATACAGCACTGTTGCTTTCGGCATGTAATTATCACCAGACTCACCTCGTGGAAATCAATGAATAAAATCCACTTAAGACTATTTTATTTGCAAGAAATAACGGTATACTTACTTTATGACACAAAAATGGAATTTACAGGATATTAAACCGGCACAGCCGAGAAAACGACGTACCCCGGTAAATGATACTAATTTACAAAAAAGGGAATCTCCTTTACATGCCACAAGAAAGGATGCGAGTGATGTAATGAGTATTGATATTGTTGATGGCAATAAAAGAAAACGGAAAACATTACTCTATGCAATTATTATTTTTATAATAGTCGTAGGTGGCGGATTGCTCAGCAGTTCTTTAATGGAGGGCGCGAAAGTTGAAGTACGACCAATCCATAAGGAGCCAAATGTGAACGCTAGCTTTGAAGCTTTTATATCCCCACAACCCAATGAGCTCACCTACGAAATAATGACGCACGAAGAAGCCGGTGAGAGTCAGGTTGAAGCAACAGGACAAGAAGAAGTTAAAAAGCAATCTGAAGGGACAATTATCGTCTACAATAAACATCAGTCAAAGTCATTACGCTTAGTAACAAACACGCGGTTTGAGTCTGAAGGCCTTACATTCCGTATTAAAGATTCTGCAGTTATACCTGGTTATACAAAAGATGAGTCTGGTAACATTGTCCCTGGTACAATTATCGCTGAGGTGTTTGCCGATGAAGTGGGTGAACAGTACAACCTTGGACCTTCACGATTTACTATCCCTGGCTTTCAAGGGGAGCCAGAATTTGACAATCTATATGCTGAATCAATTGAAACCTTTCAAGGAGGCTTTGATGGTATGCGGTTTATTATTGACGATAGCCAGCTGCAAACAGCACAACAATCATTACGCTTAGAACTACGAAATTTACTTCTTAAGAAAGTTGAAGCAGAAAAGCCAGCCGGATTCATTCTGTTCACCGATGCAGTCACCTTTACATATGAATCCTTGCCAGCAGTAGAATACGGTGACAATCTCGCTACAATCAAGGAAAAGGTAATAATGCGTATACCTTTGTTTAAAGATGAAGATTTTGCTAAATTTCTTGCTGTAGCAACGATTCCTGGATATGAGGGTGAAGACGTACGTATTGCTGAAAGCCAGGTAATAGATTTTACCTATTCTACTGCCTCAACCTCAGCATATGATATAAGTAAAGACACCAGTATCTCCTTTAGATTAACAGGACGACCACAAATTATATGGGAATATGATGTTGAAAAACTTAAAACAGACCTGCTTGATAAAAACAAAACTGCACTGAAGCCAATACTTAGCGGGTACCCTGCAATAGAGAAAGCCGAGGCAATAATACGACCATTCTGGAAGACAAAATTCCCTAGAAAAATTGAAGAAATTGAGATCTATGAAATTATTGACTAAGAAATCCACAGGGAGTGTACACACTCTATTGACGTACCTCCAGCAATTTGCTAGACTCATGCACGTTTAATGGAACAGTCACAAGAAAACCTTGTTTACGGGACAGTTGAAGAAGCGCTGCCGAATGCGCTCTTTCGAGTCTTAGTAGATGATACAACAGAACCTCAAATCGCATACCTCGCTGGTAAAATGCGGAGGTTTCGTATTCGCGTTCTTGTGGGGGACAGAGTTGCAATAGTCCCAGAACCATACGGCGGAAAAGGTAGGATAATCAAACGCCTTTAGCGTTCAAACATAATTATGAAAGTACGATCATCAGTCAAAAAAATGAGTCCAGATGACAAAATCGTCCGACGACGAGGTCATTTGTATGTTATTAATAAAATGAAACCGCGTCACAAGCAGCGACAAGGTTAAATAGATTACAAATTATATGCGTATTGCAGGTATTACAATTCCCGACAAAAAACACCTTGAATATGGCCTTACAGCCGTTCATGGTATCGGACGTGCACGAGCACGGGCTATTCTAGATGAACTCGACATTGTTGAGTTCACTAAGCCAACAGACATTTCTACTGATCAAGAGAATTCAATTCGTGAGAAAGTAGAAAGCTTCACAATCGAGGGTGAGTTGAAGCGTACCGTCTCAGCAAATATTAAGCGTCTTAAAGACATTAATTCCTACCGAGGTAGCCGCCACTCAAAGCGTCTTCCGTGCCGTGGTCAGCGAACAAAGACCAATGCACGAACACTCAAGGGTGCAAAGAAGACGATGGGGTCTGGTAAGCGTAAGCTTGAAAAGACTTAAAATTTATTAGTTATTTAATGATTTTCCTATGGGTAAGAAACGAATCATAAAAAAAGGCGGCGGATCTGATGTAGCGGGGACTTCTCGTGCTCTAAACCGAGTACCGAAGAATAAACTAGCAACAGGTAGACTCAACATTCTAGCGACTTTTAACAACACACTGGTCACCCTCTGTGATCTGAAAGGCAACTCTGTGATGTCAGCAAGCAGTGGAGCACTTGGATTCAAGGGTTCACGAAAAAGTACTCCTTTTGCTGCTGCAAAGGTGGGTGAGATTATTGGTGAGAAAGCATTACAAATGGGTATGAAGGATGCAGAGGTCGTCATCCGAGGAGTAGGTGCAGGACGAGAGTCTGCACTACGAGCTTTTGCAGGCAAAGGCATCTCTGTTACCAAAATTACTGACCGTACTCCGGTTCCACATAATGGACCGCGAGCACCTAAAGCACGACGCGTGTAATATATTGATATATGATAATAGGACCTAAATTCAAAATTGCAAAGCGTCTTGGTGCGCCAATTTTTGAAAAAACACAAACAGCTAAGTTTGAATTGTCACAAGCACGTGCAGGACGTACTCGAAAGCGACGACCTGGACAAATGAGTGATTACAAACGACAGCTTATTGAAAAGCAGAAGATGCGATTCACATATGGTATTACTGAAAAACAGCTCCGTCGATACGTTGATGAGGCAGTAGAGAAAAGTAATCAGCCAATCCACGTACTGATGACACGACTTGAGTCACGACTAGACAACATAGTGTATCGTATGGGACTAGCGAAAACGCGCCAATTTGCACGACAAATGGTGTCTCATGGACATATTATTGTAAATGGTCGAAAGCTCTCAATTCCTTCACATAAAGTACGCGTTGAAGACGTGATTACTGTTCGAGAAGGAAGTAAGGGTTCAGGCCTCTTTACACTTCTCGCTGACACTCATGAGCCAACAGGGGTACCAGCATGGCTTACATTTGATGTAAAAAAGCTAGGTGGTACAGTTGCATCAGCTCCAACCTACGAACCAACTGAAATTCTGTTTGATCCAGCACAGGTACTTGAATACTACAGCCGATAGGTATAGTTCATTAGTTAACTTAAGTAAATATTATGCTAGAAACAAACATCGCACTACCATCAAAGCCAAGAATCGTAAATGAGGAGGAGTTTCATGGAGTCTATGAAATTGATGGACTATACCCCGGGTATGGACACACACTTGGTAATTCACTGCGACGAATCATCCTGTCGTCACTTCCTGGTGCAGCAATTACACACGTGAAAATCACTGGAGCAGCACATGAATTCGATACACTTTCAGGAGTAAAAGAAGATGTAATCAACATTCTTTTAAATATTAAGAGAATTAGACTTGCACTTCACGGTGATGAACCTATCACTATCACCTTAAAGAAAAAAGGAGTAGGTATCGTTACTGCAGCTGACATTGAAGTACCTTCTCAGGTAGAAGTGCTTTCACCAAAACAAGTTATTGCTGAAATCACCAACAAAACTACAGAGTTAGAAATTGAATTAACTGTAGAGAAAGGGCTAGGATACGTTGCTCGTGAAATCCATCAAAAGGATAAAGTTGAAGTTGGAACTATTGCAATGGATGCAGTATTTACTCCAATCCGACGTGCGAACTATGAAGTAGAGAACATGCGTGTGGGTGACAGAACAGATTACAACCGACTGCGAATGGTAATTGAAACTGACGGAACAATGACTCCAAAAGAAGCACTTGAGCAATCAATTGAAGTTATGATTCATCAGCTAAAATCTATCATCGGATTTCAAGAACCAGAACAGGAATCAACAGAAACGCCTATTGTAGAAGATGAAGCTGCTACAGAAGATGCTGAAATTGATCCTGATGTATTAAAAACAAGAATTGAAACACTTGATCTTTCAGCTCGAACTCTTGCTGCACTTGAAGAAGCAAATATTCGAACCGTTGGAGGTCTTGTACGAAAGAAAAAAACAGATATCCTTGCTCTAGAAGGTATCGGACCTAAAGGGGTTGATGAAATTATCGACCTCCTTAAGGAAATGGGGGCGCAATTAGGCGAATAAGAAATGTATTATGCGACACGGAAATAAAAACAGAACACTCGGACGAGTCCGAAGTCAACGTACAGCTCTTTTACGTGGACTTGCTGTATCTCTCATCCGAGATGGAAAAATTAAAACAACTGAAGCGAAGGCGAAAGAACTTCGTCCTTTTGCAGAACGACTTATCACCCACGCTAAAAAAGGAACAATAGCAGCACGAAGGCAAGTTGCTTCTGCTTTAGGAGAACCTAAGTCAGAAACAATCTCAAAGCTTTTTGATGAAATTGCACCAAAGTTTAAGGAACGAGCAGGTGGTTACACACGAGTTATCAAAATGGGTCGAACAACAGCTGGGCGTGATGAAGCTGTAATTGAATACGTAGAATAAGCTTATGGAAAAACGAGAATATACAATTGATGCTGATGGAAAGCGACTTGGAAAGGTTGCTACTGAGGCTGCTACATACCTTTTAGGTAAGGATCAGCCTGACTTTGCAAAAAATATTGCAGCTGATGTTACTGTAAATGTAATCAACGTAGGCAAGCTTGATATGTCTGATAAGAAAAAGAATGAGATTTACCAATCCTATTCTGGTTATCCAGGAGGACGAAATGAGGAGTCATTTGAACATCTTGGAGAACGTCTTGGATATGCTGAACCAGTGCGTCGTACTGTTAAAGGTATGCTTCCACGAAACAAGTTACAGGCGGTGATGATGAAAAATCTAATCGTAACTGAGTAATTATTATGAGCAAAGAACAATATATTGAAGGAATCGGACGACGTAAGACCGCATCAGCACGTGTTCGTCTCACTCCCGCAAAAGAAACTACTATCGTAGTAAACGAAAAGTCACTCGCTGACTATTTCCAAAATGAAGCATTTGAAAAAGATGTTATGTCAGTACTTGGTACTGAGGATGCTGGAGTAGGGGACTACACCATTACCGTTAAGGTATCAGGAAGTGGTCTTTCAGCACAGTCTGAAGCAGTACGACTTGGTATTGCACGAGCTCTTGTAAAAGAGAAAGGTGATCGACGTTCAGTTTTGAAAACACTCGGTTTCCTTAAGCGAGACCCGCGTTCAGTTGAAAGAAAGAAGTTTGGACTTAAAAAGGCACGAAAGTCGTCACAATGGTCTAAGCGATAAAAACGAGCACACAACTTTGTTGCGCTGTGAAAAAAGACTCTCGTTGGGCATTCGCCCCACTTGAGTCTTTTTTCTTGCACGCCTCGCTGTGTATCTCTTTTTTCTCGCTTAGAGAAAACCCTTCGAAAGGAATTCGGATTTGGTACCTTTTTTCATTTGATGACTATATAAATTGAGGATTTCAGATTTAGATGAGATGCGCGGGATATAGCGAGGGACGGAGCGAGTCGTACGTATAGTACAGTGAGCGACGTGCCGAAGATGTAGACAAGCAGGTCGCTAAAGGTGGAATTCTCAACACAAAAACCGCCCGAAGGCGGTTTTTGCTGTAGTTACGTGAGCTCAATTATGCAATACACTTCTCTTTATGTGTTGTTTGATACAAGTATCTAGCAACACACCCTCCGAAGTTAGAAACAAGCAAGTGCTTCTTTGCTTTTACCGTATGATCTGGAACTACGCTTTCAATGTCTAGATGTAAGTCTCTTGCGATAGTACTTCTAGTGACTCAAAGCTGTTTCGGATAGGTGATCGTAAAATTCCTTTTCCGGTAACATCCCACTCCATCTCTGAAGTAGTGTAAACATTATACCAGTATGACAAGTTGTTTTTAAACCACAACACAGAAAGTTATCTTTGAAAAATAACTATACGTCATAACGTTTCTTGGCCTTTACACAATGTGTATTCACACGTATAATACCAGAGTTTATGGAAGAAAATAAAGAAAATGAATTTCAGGAGGACATTGAAATGACCGAAGGGGAAAACACAATAGAACCTGAAATAGAAGAAATTGAAGATAATTCAAACAACAAAATCAAAACATTACGAGATAAGCTTAAAAAGTGTGAGGTAGAAAAGATGACACATCTTGAAAACTTACAACGAGCTAAAGCAGAATTCCTAAATGGAAAGAAGCGACTAGAAGAAGACAAAAAGCGTGATAAGCAACGTGCTGAAAACAAACAAATTGAAAAGTTACTTCCTATGGCTGACAGCTTTCATATGGCAATGCATGACAAGAAAGCCTGGAACGCTATCGATGAACAGTGGAGAAAAGGGGTGGAAAGTATTCACAGTCAGCTGCATAACATCTTGGAGTCATACGGAGTTACAGAAATGAACCCAAAAGGTGTAGATTTTGACCCAAATCTTCACGAAGCAATGATCAATGTACCGATTGCAGACAAAAAGCTAAATAACAAAGTTATTTCAGTCATCCAGAATGGATTCTTACGAAAAGATGGTGATCATGAAGAACTTATTCGACCCGCTCGAGTAACTATCGGAGAATACACAGAGGAACACTAATTATAAAATTCATTTATAAAATACTATGGCAAAAATATTAGGAATTGATCTTGGGACAACCAACTCAGCGATAGCTATCATTGAAGCTGGGGAACCGATCATTATTGAAAATGCGGAAGGAAATCGAACCACACCATCAGTTGTGGCTATTTCTAAAACTGGGGAACGACTAGTCGGGCAGATTGCAAAACGCCAGGCAGTTACGAACCCAACAAACACCATCTACGGAATCAAGCGATTCATGGGGCATGACTTTGACGAAGAAATGGTACAAAAAGACAAAAAAATTGTACCGTTTGAAGTACACAAAGGATCTGAAGGTGGTGTAGAAGTAAAAATGTCTGATAAGAACTATCGACCTGAAGAAGTATCGGCAATGATTCTTACAAAACTTAAGGCTGATGCTGAGGCGAAAACAGGTGAAACTATCACTGAAGCAGTTATTACTGTGCCCGCATACTTTAACGATGCACAACGAAAGGCTACACAGGACGCCGGTAAAATTGCTGGTTTAGAGGTGCGACGTATCATCAACGAACCTACTGCAGCTGCACTAGCCTATGGTTTCAATAAAAAGAAAGATGAGAAGATTGTTGTGTATGACTTCGGTGGAGGAACTTTCGATGTGACAGTACTTGAGGTAGGTGATGATGTAGTAGAGGTGCAGTCTACAGACGGTGATGCACACATGGGAGGTCGGGACATCGATCAGGAAATTGTGCGACACCTTATTGCTGAATTTAAAAAGAATGAGGGGATTGATCTCGGTACTGACCCTCTTGCACTACAGCGACTAGATGAAGCGGCTGAAAAAGCCAAGTTAGAACTCTCAACTTCTGGAGATACTGAAGTCAACATTCCATTTATTACCTCTGGTGCTGAAGGACCAAAACACTTCCTTGTTACTCTTACACGTGCGAAACTTGAAGAACTTGCATCAGAATATGTTGACCGTTCTATCGAGATTACAAAACGAGCTATAGAAGCATCTTCGTTCTCAAAAGAAGATATTGATGAAATAATACTTGTGGGTGGTCAAACGCGAATGCCTGCAATTATCGAAGCTGTAAAAGCTCTCTTTGGTAAGGAACCAAACAAAAGTGTGAACCCAGATGAGGTTGTAGCACTTGGTGCCGCTATCCAAGCGGGTATCTTCCAAGGAGATGTCAATGACATCACACTTGTAGACGTGATTCCTTTGTCACTTGGTCTTGAAACCATGGGGGGAGTGACTACAAAGCTTATTGAAAAGAATACACACATTCCTACTAAGAAAGAACAAGTATTTTCAACTGCAGCTGACAACCAAACATCTACAGAAATCCACATCACTCAGGGTGAACGCGCACAAGCATCTGACAACAAGTCATTAGGTCGCTTTGTTCTCGATGGAATACCACCAGCGCCACGTGGGGTACCTCAAGTAGAGGTAACATTTGATGTTGACTCTAATGGTGTGTTAAACGTCACAGCAAAAGATAAGTCTACTGGTAAGGAGCAAACAATTCGTATTGAAGCAAACTCAGGACTTTCTGACGAAGATATTGAAAAGATGAAATCTGATGCTGAAGAACACGCGGACGAAGATGCAAAGAAGAAAGAGGTTATAGAAGCACGAAACTCTGCTGATCAACTTATTTATACTGCAGAGAAGGCAATCAAAGATCATGGCGAAGCAGCGGGTGAAGAAATCGTTACTGCAATTAATATGAAGATTGCCGGAGTTAAAGAAGTAAAAGATAAAGATGGCAAAGACGCTATTGTAAAAGCAACTGAAGAACTTTCAACTGAGATGCAGAAGATTGGAGAAATCATGCAAAAGGCAGCACAAGCTGAAGCAACTCCACAAGAAGGAGCTGAAGATAAACCAAAAGACGGAAATGCTGATGTGAAGGATGCTGAGGTTGTAGAGGAAGAAGAAAAAGTAGAAGGGACAGACGAGGAAGTTAAATAGTAGATTCTTAGTAGACAGAAAGCTTCTGCTTTCTGTCTACACTAGAGCAAACTATCACCGCTCATTTTAATTATTTATGGCAAAAGAATACTACGACACACTAGGGCTACAAAAAGGAGCTTCAAAAGACGAAGTGAAGAAGGCTTTTCGTACACTCGCAGGAAAGTACCACCCAGACAAGAAAACTGGTGATGAAGCTAAGTTCAAGGAAATCAGTGAGGCTTACTCAGTACTTGGCAATGAAAAGAAGAAAGCTGAGTACGATGCGTACGGACACTCATTCCAGGGTGCTGGAGGAGGGCCTCAGGGAGGAGCGAGTGGCTTTGGTGGATTTAACTGGTCAGACTTCCAACAAGCGGCCGGACAACAAGGTGGTGGTTTCGAGTTCGATATAAATGACATCTTTGGAGGAGGGCAACAACGGCAACAGCGTGGTCGTGATATCTCTATTGATATAGAGCTACAGTTCGTTGAGGCAATCTTTGGTATCACCCGTAAGGTTCTCCTTACAAAAAACAGCACTTGTAAAGAATGTACAGGCACAGGAGGGAAAAAAGGAACCGAAATGACCAACTGTACTACCTGTAACGGACAAGGAAAGGTGCGTGAAGTGCGTCAAAGTCTTATGGGGCAGGTGCAGACAGTGCGTGAATGCAATGTTTGTAACGGACGAGGAAAGATTCCAAAGGAAGTATGCGGACACTGTGCAGGAGCTGGTGTAGCTCGGACTGAGGAAGAGATTGAAATCAACATCCCCTCTGGAATTGAAAACGGCGAGATGATTCGCATGACAGGACGCGGAGAAGCTATTCCTTCTGGCGCAGCCGGAGACCTCTACATCAAAATTCATGTCAAAAGTCACAAGACTATCAAACGTGAAGGCTCAACACTTCATGCAAACCTCCATGTAAAACTTTCTGACGCATTACTTGGGAGTGTCTACAAAATAGAAACACTCGATGGAACAGTAGATATAAAAATCCCCGCAGGTATCACCCACGGAGAGAAACTTCGTATTAAGAATAAAGGAGTACCTCAAGGAAACGCTCGAGGCGACTTTATGGTAACCACCATCATCGACCTCCCCCAAAAACTTTCCAGAAAAGCAAAAAAATTGGTTGAAGAACTAAAAGAGGAGGGTATCTAAGCGCCCGGAAAAATACGGAGTATTTTTCAGCTTAGATAAAGCGGAGCATTGTGAGAAGCCCCTTCCTAGGGCGACGAACTGCGAGCTGGGACAGCAGGTACTTAATGCTCGCAGATAGCAAAGCTATCGAGAACATTTAGTAACCTGCGTTAAGCGAGATAAAAATCATTACAGCGACCCTTTAGATACAAAATTTAACGTCAAGTATTTAATAACCAACAATAAAAAAATAAACCGCAACGTTCCCATGGGGAAGTTGCGGTTTTGGTTTTTCATCATATACTTAAATGATTGCAGACATCCCATGGATGTATCTCCTGAAATCTTGTATAATTCAACATAATACTTACCATCTGTCAACATGCCCAAACAATCAACACAATTCGATTTCGGTGACTCACGGAAACCAACCGGGAGTTTTGTGTTACATGAGAAAATTATTGAAGACAGAGGGAGTAAGTATTCAGTAAGTATTGGATACGTAACAGGGAAGGAGGATATTAAGTTATTTTTAAAAACTCTCAAGAGTAATAAGAAGTATACAAAAGCAGACCATAACTCATGGGCTGCGCGCTTAACACACGAAGGTGCCATCTACGAAACAAAGAGCGATGATGGAGAAACAGGAGCAGGTATGGTCATTCTCAGCGTCATGCAAAAGGAAGACATCGCCGACTGCATAATTTGCGTCACCCGATGGTTCGGCGGAGTAATGCTCCACGGCGACCGCTTTAAACACATTCAAAATGCAGCGAAATACGCTATTAGTCAAATATAGCAAGTTATGTACAGCAATTGTCTGGGGTTAGTGAAACAAGTATGTTTTAATATACATCCCAAAAATACAGGAAATGGAGTAATAAACTTTGACAGGAATAACAACAGGCTTCGAAACGAAGCCACTGAGTGAGTGCATGGGACTTACCAGAGAAATCGACCGAAAATGTTTCCCCACAGAAATGTGGCTAAACAACACCGAACTTTGTATGTTGATGGAAATGAAGGCAGAAGCAACTATTCTCAGACAAAATGGCATAGAAATTGGACAGGCAATCACGTTACCTGAACACGATGCTTCAATAATACTCGATGGAGTTGACAAGGATTTTAACGTGAACAAGAAAGGGGTATACTCCTATTCTGAAGCAATTATCCCCGAGTGTCAAAACCAAGGTTTCGGAGCATTGATGCTTGCTGAAATAGCTATTCGTATGCGTCAACGAGGCTTCATGTCAATCTCTGCACATGTACGAACACGTTATGGGTGGAATATACGACGCGGTAAAGAACTGCAGACATATAACACGCGCTTCATATATGATTTTTGGGACGATCCACAAGAAGTGGTTCAATATCAAGCAGCTCGGTTATGAGCTGAAGCCGCCTCGGTGTACGAGGCGGCTTTATTAGTTATCCCAATAAGGGGGGCGATATTGTTTCAAAAACCCCTATAATGTGGATACATGGATACATCAGCTATTTTAGGATTCTTAAACGAATCCCTATTTATGATAATAGTTTTTGGGATTTTTCTATTTCTAGCACTAAGGAAGGGGAAACAGACTGTTACCAACGTTATCCTCGGTCTCTACCTTGCACTACTTATCTCAATTGAGTTTCCGTACTACGATTCTATCCTTGGTAGTGCCAGTAATCCGAAATCTGAATCAATACTCATGCTCATCGTATTTTCTGCATTTGCATTTTTGGCCACGTTGTTATATGTACGTATTCTTCCACGCGAATACTCAGAGACTTCATTTGAAGGATTTTGGAAAAAGTTTCTTCTCGCAACAGCAGGAACGGTACTCGTTATGGCCTACAGTTATCATGCACTACCTGTAACCGAACTAATTACCCCAGGTTCACCCATCAACTATCTTTTCGCATCTTCACAGTCCTTCTTCTACTGGCTGATTGCACCAATAATCATTTTGTATTTTGTGTAACTTTAGATATTAAAAAACCGCGCAATCATTTGATTGCGCGGTTTATTCTTTTACCAACCACCAAGCATATAGGCACCAAGACCTGTAATTGCAATAGCGATCAACTTCTGTTTCATGTTGCTTCTTCGTATATGAACAACTCCAAGTTTCGGAAAGAACACTGTTAAAATGAAACCTATCACAAGCACAAAAAGCGGCTGAAATGAATTCATTAAGAGTGTCAACGAAACTGGTATAAGTACGACTACAAATGCAGCCACAGAGTTCGCAGTCATATAGAAGACCTCATTGGTCACATTCAAACTCAAGATTGGTCCTGAGTTTAGTCGTAATGCCTTCTGGAAACTCTTGCGGTAATGTGGAATGAAGATAAGAATCAAAATCCCAATAACCCCTAAAGTCGAATGTTCCCAAAATAACGAACGCCAGACATTCTCCTCAAGTGCAACCAGCTTAAACAGTACTGATTCAAATGCCCAGCAAGTAGAGGCGATCAGCATATAGAATGCCGTACGTCCTCTGAAGACAATTTTACCGTCATCGTCGAGCGCCACCGTAAGAACGAGTGCCCCCATGATAATGATTATCATTGCAAACATCTGATTTGAGGTAAGGGTCTCACCAAGGATTACATATCCCAATCCGAGGCCTATTACTGGCACTAGTTGGTAGTAAATGATAACCACTGTAGGTTCATCCGTGAATACTGCTTGCAGGTAGCACCAGAGCAGCAACACGTTGATAAGACCTACTAGAATCAGTATGGCCACACTTTTCATATCTACACCTAACACAGTAGGGTCGATGAGATAAAAAACGGGGATTGCTATAATTGACAGTAGGGCAGAGAACAGAATTAATGTTCCTACTCCTCCTTCCTTGAAATATTTCGCAAGGAGAATGTTGTCAAAGTGATTTGTAGCCGCATACAAGAGCGGCGAAACTATCGCGAGAAGATAGACTCCGATGTCCATTCAGTTGCCCTCCTTTGTATTGCTTGTTAAAGATCAAACAGGCTCAGTATACCATATTTTTCCATAAAATCAAGTGATGTACAGGACGTGTACAGTTTAGATATTTACAATATTTATTTATGTGCTATAATTAGTTTCCACATATTTAGTATTTATGCTATTTACTAGTTAAGTATTATGTGTAACATTTAAATTAAACATACTTTAAACATACTTATGATAGAAAATACGGCTGACAACTTCTTTTTTGGAGTTCATTTTATGGTTGATGGGTATGATGCCCCCGAAAGTTTTTTGAGTAACTCTGAAGCTCTTACAAAAGCTTTGTATGATATCCCTGTCAAAATGGGAATGCACACCATTTCAAAACCAATGGTAGTTGAGGTGGGACCAAACAATAAAAAGGACCCCGGAGGATTAAGTGGTGTTGTTCTTATTGCTGAAAGTCACTTTAGTTTTCATACATTCCCAAAACGTGGCTTTGTTACAATTGACGTCTACACATGCAAAGACGAGCTAGATATAGATAAACTTCTAATGGAGCTAAAGGATGTATTTGGTTTTGCAAAAGAGGAAACCCATTGCATCAAGCGAGGAAGAAACTATCCAGAAGATAATATCCACTAAAACATTCAGAAAACCAGATGAAGGCTGAACTTAATTCATACCCAGTAATATATGGTACTAGATAAATTAAATTTACTAAGAATTTTTAGCAAACCTCAACAGTTTAATAAGAATAATCCACCACTTTTTCCTGATTTTAAACTGGTTGAATTTTCTGACAAGTCCGATTTTAATAAATTTATACAAGATTTTGACACATACTCAGATTTTAATTTCAATAGTTTTTTTTCCTGGGATACTGAACATAAACACAAGCTATCACAACTCAATGGAAATCTAATCCTTAAATTTGCTGATTATGTAACCGGAGAACCTTTCTATTCTTTGATTGGAACCATGGATATCGATGATACTCTTGAGGCACTTTTGGATTTGTCTGAAAAACAAGAATTCAGACCTATCTTAAAATTAATTCCCGAGATAACAGTAAATGCCATTAAGGACACCCGAGCCTTTACTGTCGAAGAAGATCTTGATAATTTTGATTATATTTTTTCGCTCTCAGAACTATCAGAACTAAGAGGCAATCGATTTAAAAGTAAGCGTCGAGCCGCAATAAGATGTGCTACGGAGGATGACATTAAAATTAAAGATGAATCGGACAATTTAAATATCACACAATCAATACTTGAGGTTTCTAAAAAATGGGAAGACTCTAAGAAACAAAACGGTAAGGCTGTAGATATGGAACGTGAATTTATTGCAATCCAGCGGATACTTGAAAATTCTACCCAACAAGAGTCACTAAAAATTACCTGTGCAAGGAGAGGAGGTGAACTAGTTGGTTTCAGTATTGACGAGTTATTGCCAAAAAAATACGTTCTTTCACACTATTTTAAAACCCTTCCAAGTGTCACTGGTCTTTCAGAATACCTAAATATGCAAGTTGCAATAGAATTAAAAGCAGCTGGTTACGAACATTGGAATTGGGAGCAGGACCTTGGAATTGAAAGTTTACAAAAAATGAAACAGAGTTACAGGCCAAAGTTTAGACAAAGCAAGTTTACAGTTCAAAAAACTCAATAGCATTTAATTGTTTATAAAGTAACAGGTTTTACAACTTTTACTGATACTATTAATCTAACTTAGTAGATTAATAGTATTTATAAAATCATTATGTTACAACATTTAAAATACAATTTTTTTCCCTATATACTTACGATCCTTCTTATACTTACAGTGAGCGCGTCATATTACAGGTTTATGGTGACTTATGATTATTTAGTAAGCTACGAGGGTGACTGCGACCCTTACTCAGAAAGCTGTTATGAATACTGCGAAGACGATGAATGCACTGAGCCATTACATTACACATGGATTACTCAAAGTGCTTCAACAATAAAGGAGAACTGTGGTGACGATGTTACTATGTGTGATTTTGCATATGAATGTTCACCTAGTGAAGGGGACTGTGCAATTACTTACTGCGACCCAAAAACGGAAATTGAACAATGTGAAATACTGAACGAATCAGACCGTCCTGCAGCAGACTCCGATATAAATCAAATTAACCCTGATTAATTATGAATTGTTATCTTTTTGAAGCACCTACATATTTCTTTTTTGCAGCAGATGTTCCTGAACTTCTTTACTATTCCCACATCCCAACAAGCATCATTGCATTGCTCGTAGGTTTTTTTGTATTTTTTAATAATAGAAAACTATTACTTAATAAACTTCTCCTAATTATTTCAATTTGTTTTTCACTCTGGACCTTAGCAAGCTTAACAGCGTGGACAAATATACATGCTGACTTCTTAGCTTTTATTTGGCCAAGTTTCGGCATATTAGCTGGTTTGCTATCTATTTTCAGTATCTATTTTGTCTATGTGTTTCTTAACGGGAAAGATATAAGTAGCCGCCTAAAACTTATATTCTTGGCATTACTTTCCCCTTTATTTATATTTGCTCATACCAATCTAAGTGTATCAGGATTTAACCTGGCAGACTGTGACGCATTTGGTTTCGAAGGACTAGAATACAAAATCTATTACACAGCTCTTGGATTCATTTCCATTTTTTGGATTTTAATTTTATTAATCAGAGCATACAAAACTGCAAACAGTGACTTCAAAAAACAAATCCTCTATTTAGGTATTGGTATTGAATTCTTTTTATCTACCTTTATTTTTGTAACTTTCGTGGTTACACAGCTAACAAACCTTGGTTACTTTGAAGATTCGCGACTTGAGCTGTATGGTCTCTTCGGTATGACTTTTTTTACGATGATGATGGGAATCCTAATTGTACGATTCAAAACCTTTAATATAACGATGCTCGCCCCTCAGGCGTTAGTCATTGCGCTATTCGTACTTGTAGCTTCACAATTTACCTATGTAGAAACTAGAACCGCCATTATTCTTACCAGTATTACACTTATACTTACTGTAATCGCTGGGATAATTATCGTCAAGAACGTAAAAAAAGAGATTAAACAACGTGAAAAAATAGAAAATCTTGCTGAAAAACTTAAGAAGGCAAACGTTCGGCTGAAGGAATTAGACAAGATGAAATCTGAGTTTGTATCTATTGCATCCCATCAACTTCGAAGTCCACTAACCTCTATCCGTGGATATGCCTCGATGCTATTAGAGGGTTCATACGGAAAACTAACCGGGAAAGCAAAATCCGCAGTAGAACGTATAGCTGACTCAAGTCAGCATATGGCAACCTCGGTCGAGGACTATCTCAATGTATCCCGTATTGAAGCTGGTAACATAAAGTATGAACTATCTGACTTCAACCTGAAAGACGAAGCGTCACATATAGTCGATGACAAACGACAAGAAGCGATGAAAAAAGGATTAGTACTGTCGTTTAAGTCAGACATGAACGGACAAGGAATTGTAAATGCTGATATTGGTAAAACTAGACAAATCCTACATAATCTATTAAACAACGCTATTAAGTACACTCCTCGAGGAACAATTACAGTATTCGTTCATGACGAGAAAAAGAAACTATTTGTTGACATAACTGACAGCGGTATCGGAATGAAGGAGTCTGAATTGGAAGAAGTGTTTGGCAAGTTTGAACGTGCTCATAATGCAAATAAAATAAATGTGACCGGGTCAGGATTAGGGCTCTACGTGGCACGAAATATAGCAGAACATATGAAAGGAAAGGTAACGGCACATTCAGACGGTGTAGGTTACGGATCAACTTTCCGCCTAGAAATACCTTTACAAATGTAAGAATCACCATAGAAACCCCTCGACATAAGTCGAGGGGTTTCTATGGTACCAGGGATTCTTTCTGGCATATGTAAGTACCTCCGTACTTACTTTTTAATACAAAACCTCAACTCAAAACAAGTTTGAGTGTTCAGTATCTACAACAGTAACTAAAACCTTTCTTTAATTACCAAGGGTTATTTGATACACTGTTTATCTATGAAAAAACGACTTTTTACAGGACTACAACCTTCAGGCTCTCTTCATATCGGTAATTATTTTGGAGCATTAAAACCTTTTATTGATACCTACCAAGAGTTTGATAGCCACCTTTGTGTTGTCGATTTCCATGCACTCACCACAGTAAGGGATCCGAAGATACTTAGCAGAAACATTTTCGACATCACCAAAGCTTATATTGCTGCTGGTGTCGATCCAGAAAAAACAATCCTCTTTAAGCAGTCAGATGTGTTACAGCATACTGAACTTGCTTGGATTTTTGAGTGTTTAGTCACCGTACCATTTCTCATGCAGGCGCACTCATACAAAGATAAGGTCGCCAAGGGACTAGAAGCGAACGCAGGACTTTTCAATTATCCAATGCTTATGGCTGCGGATATTCTTCTCTATGATGCAGAAGTCGTTCCTGTAGGAAGTGACCAGAAGCAACACGTTGAGTACACACGCGAAGCTGCGAACAAATTCAACATTGCCTTTGGAGATACGTTTGTTGCACCACAGGAAAAAATACTTGATGTAGTTGGTATTGTCCCTGGTATCGATGGTCAGAAGATGAGTAAGAGTTACGGGAACACCATTCCATTATTTGGAAACCAGGAGGAAGTAAAAAATGCAGTCATGAGTATTGTAACTGACTCTGAAGGTGATCATCCTGAACACGTATACGCAATACATAGACTCTTCAAAACTGAAGATGAACTTACTGGAGTCTACAATGAAAACAAAGGACGGTATGGCGATCTTAAGAAGATACTATTAGCTGACATAGAAGAAATTATTGCCCCTATGCGTGAAAAATATAATTCAATTTCAGATGATGATGTTCGAGCTATTCTTACTGAGGGAGGTGCTAAAGCAAGAGAACGTGCTGAAGCGAAAATGGAACAAGTACGTACTGCTATTGGAATAACTTTATAAATATCATGAGTAATCCTTACGAAAGTTTTTCTCATCCAAGAGAAGAAATTCTTCATCCTCACTTACAAAAACAAGCAGACGAAGTTGGTAGTATTTTGAAAAATAGTATAAACAACTATAATGCCGATTATATCTTTAAAGCAAACGTTGTAACTTTCTGTTTTAAAACAGAACAAATAGAAGCACTTTTGCATATCTTGCCTGAACTGTCATTGTACTGCAGAAATAATGGACTTACTCTAACAAAAAATGAACAAGAGATAAGAATAGGTTTACAGAAATTAGACATTGAATTATAAAAATTTCTTCTCCTTAATGGAATAGGCAGGGTAACAAAAATTGTAAAAATTAACATGAAGTCATGACTACTTAACATAATAGATACTTTGACAAATGCTGTGTCCACGCGTACTATTTTTATATTCCAATGACGCAGCTGACATCTGTCGAGGTATTATGGAACGAGGCCTAACATCTCATGGTGCTAGGTGAAGTAGGGTGGCACCGCGACTAACTTACCCGAGTTGGAATCGCCCCTGCGAATATATTATTCATAATATGTCCGCAGGGGCGATTTATAATTTATGTCTTTTGAAAAACTCACTGACACACACTGGAAGGAAGAAGTGCAAAAAAGTATCAGATTATTATCTGAAATGCTTCCTGACTATGACCT
>JBLIMJ010000010.1:0-29043 GCA_047638595.1 Acidimicrobiales bacterium | reverse complement strand
GCAGGACCACCAGCTCCAGTCCCTGGTGCAACACCTGAACCATACCCACCCGCAGGACCACCAGCTCCAGTCCCTGGTGCAA
This sequence comes from Acidimicrobiales bacterium, assembly GCA_047638595.1. GTDB lineage: Bacteria > Patescibacteriota > Minisyncoccia > Phycocordibacterales > UBA918 > OLB19. Next base: position 28,961 of record JBLIMJ010000010.1, on the reverse strand, counting down.
CACCTGAACCATACCCACCCGCAGGACCACCAGCTCCAGTCCCTGCTGCTGCACCAGATGAACCTGAGGCTCCACCTTGAGCTCCTGCACCAGTAGCACCTCCAGTTGGACCACCAGCTCCAGTACCTGCTGCTGCACCAGAACCACCATACCCACCCGCAGGACCACCAGCTCCAGTACCTGCTGCTGCACCAGAACCACCATACCCACCCGCAGGACCACCAGCTCCAGTACCTGCTGCTGCACCAGATGAACTTTGGCCACCGTTAGGATCTCCACCGAACTGAGCATTGGTTTGAGGCGCTAGACATAATAAAGCACCAAACACCAAAAGTGTGATGATTATCTTGAATTGGTAAATGGAAAAAAACCCGATGGTGTTAAATGACATAAGATAGGGACTAAATAATAACTTTACTATCCAGTATATACCCTAAGGAGGCGCTCGATTTGTGTTTGTACACACAAAAAATCTGCGTACAGAAAAACGTCCCACACTGTGTGTGGGACGTTGGTTTTCTTCGCCAGTAGCGGAACTATACAGCTATAGTAGCAGTCCGGTGCTCATTTGTAGACAGCGTTCTTATGCGATGATTTGTAGAGTAGCCAGGTACTCCAATATGTAAAAATTCGTTACATGTATAGCAGAAGCGGTCATGTGTGGGTTTCAGCCCACGTAAGTTTATTTCTGCATGAGTCTGTTTCAAAACCTTAACGCTTCTTACCTTGCTACTTTTTTAGATTGTCTGAAAGGTATTGTGTTTGTCATAATCTATCTCACCTTATACATCTGTTGATATTTACATCATAATTTCATAAATAGTCAGCTGTGAAGCGAATGTGTGTAAATTTTTATAAGAAGGAGGATTTATAAATAAAAACAGATCCAGTAGGGAAGACTGGAGTGTCTTCGTCACTGGATCTGGGGTCATTCCTTCTCTGACCACCGTTGGTCACCGTTTACATCAATGATTAGAGGTTCTTTCTCTTCATACTTACGTGGATCAGAATTAATCAAGCAGGTAAGTGCTTCTGTCCTGTCTACTGAATCAAAAGTAATTCGTATATCATGTTCGTGAATGATAATTGTATGAATGACATAAGAACAATCTGATAACACGATTTTCTCCTCCATTTTGCAGGCGGATGTATCTGCTTCAGTTTGTGCTGGGATAAAAACGGTGATTACTAATAAAATTAGTAACAAAAATTTCATGAATTTCTCCTATAGTAGTTTTCTTGGACCCGTTGTCTCTTTCTGTACAATGCCTGAAAAGGCACTGTAATGCAAGAAGTTAGGACCAGTATTATAGAAAGTAAGGAGTTTTTTGACGAGTTTTGTAAAGAGGGAAGAGGTGTTTGTATAAAAGAAAAGCCACCCCAATCATCGAAGAAGGGATGGACGTCTATTATGTTTGGTTTAGCCGAAATTTCAACCCATGCGCCCATAATGCCATGACCGTATTCGTCACTGCACCTGATGTTGCATTAGTTCTGACAGTGGACCGTCAGGTTCCTTTGTTTATTTCAAAATTATTTTTGAACCCACTTGGAAGACGGTAGTAGCCTCCGTATACCCGTCGGTATTGACTGGGTAACCATGTGGATCAACTTTGTACATGCACGCAAGTGCTGTTGTCTTCTGACCCGGTTCAAACCAGATGGTGACACCACTTTCTGTTGCAACTGCATGTTGAATCAAGTCGGGACACGCAAGCATAATACGTGCCTCATACAACTCTAATTGAACGTTTGTTGCCTGACTCACTGATGGTGTGATCAGTGTGGTAAGTAAAGATAGTGCAGCTATAAGCTTCTTCATTTTCAGTCTCCTCGTTTCCATTCCATTGTGTACAATGCACGAAAAGACCTGATTTTGCAAATATATTAGGGGTAAGATATTTTTTAATTTGAAAAGTGCGCCGGGCAGGATTCGAAGTCTACAACTTCAGTACAGGTTGTCAGTTCGTCCAGGAATTTTCCTTAGTATGAAAAATTCGGACACAAATTCAGAATAGTCGCTTTGCTCGTTTCCTCATTCACCTCTTCGAATCCTGACGAAGACGAAAGTGACATTGAGTCACTTTCTCTCGACACATATTATAAAAACACCCCGAAGGGTGTTCTTAAAATGTACACTGGAATGCAAGAAGTTAGAACTGCGATTATTGAGAGTGAGGAGTGTTTTTTGATGAGTTCTGTGAAGAGGGAAGAGGTTTTGGTATAAAAAAAGACAGCCCGCAGAAGTTGAGGCCTCAGTGGGCGTCTTCTTCTGTGGGCTGTTGTTCGTTGCTAATCGTTGCTTATATAGTCCGCTTTTACAGATATTGCTCCAAGAAACGCAGCTCGTTGTTCTCTTGTTGTTCCTGTATTTATTTCCAGATTGTACATTGTGTACGTGGAATTTTTGTCGATTGAAATAACACAGTCACTACGGAGGTATTTTTTTGCCATTTGCTTGACAGACCGCAGTTTTACATCGTCACAACATTTAATGTGCAAACCCAACCCGCCTTGGAACTTATCAAAACTGTAGTTATTATGAGACATGTAGTAGTTAGTTTTTCCCTCTGGGGAAAGACGTCCTGCATGATGGTTGAGACGAAACTCTATACCATGTGAAATGAACGTTATTACTGAATCAGAGTATCTCATCTGGTTTCCTTCCTGTTGATTAAGAACTGAACAAATGATACCCTAAAAATAGGGCATTGTCAAGGTTGTGCGCCGAGCAGAATTCGCAGTTTGCAACTTCAGTACAGGTTGTCAGTTCGTCCAGGAATTTTCCTTAGTATGAAAAATTCGGACACAAATTCAGAATAGTCGCTTTGCTCGTTTCCTCATTCACCTCTTCGAATCCTTCTCGGCGGCAAAATACAACAAAACCCAGAGACATGCTCTAGGTTTTGGTATTTGTGCGCAGGAGTTTCGGTTGCTACACAACCAGTATACCTTTTGGATATATTCTCCCTCTGGTCGAATCTGTCTCAAAAGCTCTTCGAATCCTGACGAAAGTGACGTTGAGTCACTTTCTCTCGGCACACATTATAAAAACACCCCGAAGGGTGCTTTTAAAATGTGCGCCGAGATAGAGGCGGTTAGACACTTATGTTTAGTATAAAAAAAGAAACCCAGATGTTCAGGGTTTCAGTTTCGGCATTAAGCGTAACATCGCTCGTATTTCCTTATTTATTTTGCGTTGGCGCCGGATTGTCGGTTTTTCTCGTTGTTTTTCCTTCCAGATTTCAACACGGACAACTCGATAAAGAACTGAAGTCAGCCCCGTAATGTCGCTGTGCCATACTTTATTTATACGAGGATTCTCTAGGAGCTTCCGTACAATTCGCGTGAATCGTTCAGCCCCTAAACTTCCTTTTAGGTTATTACATCGCATGCATGACGCTACAATACGTCGTCCTCCTTTGGATTTTGCGATGAGGTGATCACGAGTGGCTTGGTCAGGATTTGATTGACCATCGCCGTTGCTGGGTATAGCCATCGATTTTTCACAGTAATAGCACAACCAGCGTTGTAGCCATAACTGATTATCAAAACGTCTTTTTTGTTCTTTTGAATCATACAATTTGGTGTCTCCTTTCTGTTCAATATATTACAATTATTACCTTAAATGTCAAGCTATATGAGATGTAGTGAGCCGAGCAGGAGTTTCAGTTGCTACACAACCAGTATACCTTTTGGATATATTCTCCCTCTGGTCGAATCTATCTCAAAAGCTCTTCGAATCCTGACGAAAGTGACATTGAGTCACTTTCTCTCGGCACACATTATAAAAACACCCCGAAGGGTGCTTTTAAAATGTGCGCCGAGCAGGATTCGAACCTGCGTAGAATAAATTCGGGAGGTTTACAGCCTCCTGCGATTGACCACTCCGCCATCGACGCAAATATGTGATTACATACGTAATGTTACGTAAGTGGCCTATAAGTTATCATATATTAGGAGAACAGGGAAGAGCATCATTATGATACGATTATGTAAATGAAACGGGTTAACTCGCTATTTTTAGGTATCTTACTGACACTGATGATTGCTTCAGTGGGCAGCAGTGTGGCTTTTGCAGCGACCAATAGTTTTACTGACCAGCAAGTGCAAGATCCTGATACTTTGGTTCCTGATGGGGGGCTGGTACCAGCTGGTAGAGATGGAAATTATTCGGCGGAAGGGTATGGAAGTTGTGAGTTTGTTGAAATGGCAAATAACATAACAAAGTTTTTAGTAGGGGTCAGTGCACTCATTGCGGTCATTGTCTTTATATATGCTGGATACTTGATGGTGTACTCTGGAGGTGACACTGGTCAGATACAGCAAGCAAAGGGCCTCTTTTCTAATGTTGCTATAGGATTTGTCATTCTCCTAACTGCATTTCTTGTGGTGAACACTATTTTGGGTGTTATGGTCGGAAGTAAGAGTGGCATTCTTAATTGGCAGACCATTGAGTGCCAGTATGCTGTAAAGCCGGCTGATCCTAAGAAACTGGCGATAGATGCACAGGAACATGTATACCAAGGTTATGTGAGCCCTTTTACCCCGGTGATAACTGGCGATATGCCCACAGCAGGTTCTGGTGATGGAGCGTCATGTAACTCGTCTAAGTTGACTACAGGAGATAAATGTTATGCTGCAAATAGATGTTCTGTTGGTAATGTAAAAGCAGCCTGTCCTCGAATTGGTGTATACAGTGCTGAGATTGAGGCCGCAGCCCGCAAATATGGAGTTCCCGCGTCAAGGATTCGAGGTATTATGATTACGGAGTCAGGGGGAAATCCTAATGCTCGCAGTCCTGTAGGCGCATTAGGTTTGATGCAAATTATGCCGGCGACAGGTCGTGCATCGTGTGGATTAAGTGTGGGTGACTTATTGGTGCCTGCCAAAAACATTGATTGTGGAGCAAGCTATTATGCACAGCAATATCGTTCATTCGGGAGTCATGACCTTGCGGCGGCGGCGTATAACGCAGGTCCTGGGAGAAACGGCCCTAGTCGAGACTGCCCAGGCTTAACCCAGTGGCAGTGCCCCTTCAACTCAGGAGGTTGCTGTGTGTCGGGGGCAGTTACCAATACATCCTGTAGTGTTAATACAGGGTTCCAGGAAACAAGACACTATGTCGACAAGGTAAATGGAGCTTCGCCAGCGTGCGGTAGATAACTATATGAAAAAAATACTTTTAATCTCTTCTACAATCATAATCTTCGGCCTGGTGCTGTTTGTGTGGCTCTTTCAACCAGATGAAGTTATTCAAGAAGAAGAAATACAACAGCCCATACCCACCGCAAGCATTGAGAGACCAGCCGTCGCTAATGGCAGTCGCATGGTGCAATCTGAAGATGGTTTTATGCCAATTACTGATGTCACCATCGATCCCGTTGCGGTGTATGATGGAGGAGTGGTGGTATTTCATGAAAATGAAGAATTTTCGATGCTGTATTATGCTTCCATTGACCATTTTCTTGTAAGCTTACTTCGTGTGGATGACTTCACAGCTGCACGTGCGTATGCTGAGGATACATTTCTTTCTACATTAGGGATTACTAAAAAAGAAGCATGTGCTTTGAGTGTTGATGTGGTCGTTCCACCATATGTTGACCCAGAACTCTCTGATAGTTATGGATTAAGTTTCTGTGTCAATGCAAAGGCAATACCACAAGAGTTTACTTCCGAATAAAGTATGAAATATTTTTCAAGTATAGTTTTATCTGTTTTCCTACTGCTTCCTCATGAAGCGTTTGCGCTTGAGGGGTTAGTTGCCTGTACTACAGCTGAGAGTTGTAATTTCTGTGCGTTTACCACGATGGTCAATACTCTGACGGAGTGGATTATTATGGTTTCGACACTTATTGCAGTTATTCTTTTCGCGTATGCAGGATACAAGTTGGTGTACTCAAAAGGTGACGTAAATGCTGTTGGAGAAGCACGAAAGATGATTGGTAATGTAGTCACAGGTATTTTTATTATGCTTCTGGCGTGGACGATTGTAGATACGATACTCAAAGCGCTTGTTGGAGGAACCTTTGGTATATGGAACCCAAATGACTGTGGGCAGATGTTTGAGGTGAAGCCAGCTGAAGAGCTCTTGGTGACGGCTAAGTCACATGAAATAGTCATTCCTGATTTTAATGATGTGGAAGGTCCAGAAGGGGTAATAGGTCGAGATGGAGGAGTGATTACACCAGTTTCCGGGAGTGTTTCTTTTGCTTTCTCGGGGTCCTTACATCTACAGCAACAAGGACACCTTTCTGGTACCCTCGCATCTTTCCAAAAATGTATTGCAGCAAAACTTAGACCCGGAACATACATTATTACTTCAGTTTCTGACAATGTGATAGCAGGGGGGTCAAAAACCTGGGAATATTGTGCTGCAAATGGACAAGGTGGTGGATGTGCACATACAAATGGATCATGCCACTACGGTGGGTCCAGGTGTGTTGGCAAGTCATATGCGTTAGATATCGGAACGAGTAATTTGAATACGGAACAAAAACAGACATTTCTGAGCGCAGCCGCTGCATGCGGAGGATGGGGTCAAAATGAAGGAAATCACCTGCATGTCAGTAAAGGTTCAGCCTGCGGGTGTAATTAAATATGAAGTTCTTTTTTCCATTTTTAATATTTGTCGTTGCATTTCTGTCTGATATAGGGATCACGTTTGCTGCGGAAGGTTTAGTAACGTGTGGGGGTGGTGATTGTAATTTTTGTAGTTTTATTACCATGACGAACAATATTGTTGAATGGTTGATAATCGTTGCGACGTCGTTAGTGGTTCTCATTTTGGCATATGCAGGTTTCCGTTTGATAACTTCAGGAGGGAATGCGACAGCACTTGCCGACGCAAAAAAAATGCTTATTAATGCAATTATTGGAATTATTATTATGTTGGCCGGGTGGACGATTGTGGATACTTTCCTGAAGGTTTTTGCAGGAGGGGACTTGGGGGTTTGGAATGAAACGGACTGTGGGGAGATGTTCGAATCTGAAAAACCTGTAGCTTATGGGATAGTATCGAAAGCGCACAATTATCTTGCACCAGAATTCGATGACGGAAGCTATACAGGAGGGGGGAGTACAAAGACTTTTACTGGACCTGGGGGGACACCAATTGTTGCATCACCATGTAAAGATGGTATTACAGATTTACGTACGGTTAATTTCTTAGGCAGATCTGTTACGGTGCACAAGGCTATGGTAGCGAGTTTGGGAAGAATTGATGCAGGATGGAGAGCAAAGGGAGGTCCTACTTTCTATCCGATTAGGTCTATGGGGGGATATAGCTGTCGAAATGTAGCTAACTCATCAAATATTTCTAACCATTCATATGGGATTGCTATTGACATCAATGCTGCACAAAATCCTCATAATGTTCCACCTAGAGTCGCTAATGTATGCACGACTGATATGCCACCCGCGTTTAGGGATATGTTCTTGAGGGAAGGCTGGGGATGGGGATGTAATTGGAGGTCTTCAAAGGATGCGATGCACTTCAGTAAGGCAACAGGGGAAGGAGGTGACATGAAAGGTAATTAATTGTTGGTAATATGAAAACACTATATGAAATATATTAAATACATCATACTGCTCTCGCTCCCATTGATTGCTGTGTGGCTTGTGATTTCTTCGTTGGATGCACCGATGCAGCCTGAAGCAACTGTCGACCCCTCAGACTATTCGTTTGAGATTCCTGTCATGCCAGATGTCGAGAGTAAAATTATTCCAACCACAGTTGGGGTTGGTCTTTCTGAAACTATACCATTCGATACGATTTTTAAAGAAGAACCTACTGACAGTTTCAAGAAAGTACTTGATAGTATTTACCTTGATTCGTATATAATTTTATCTTGCCCTCAAAGTGGGGAAGGAGAAAATACAGTGATGCTTACCGCGAAGTACACTCAAGACCCAGAAGGTAATAATTTTGAAGCAGCACAATCGACACTTGAAAATTGGGAAACATATATATATGAGGATATAGGTCATTTAATTTTCCCTTCTTTAGTAAACTCTAATCGTGTCGACCGGTTGATTTTTGAAGATGTTTTAGATAGTAATTATAGAAAAGCTACATTTCGTGCGGGAGCTGAAACGAAATCTATTTATTCTGGGTGGAGGTTAAATTATGTGTTTTACTCAAGTTCTCAAGAGTGCTTAGTGGAGGCAATGGATATGGTGTATGAGGGGGATTAGGGAGAGGGAGTGTATTAAGTCGAGTATTTCTATACTACAAAGTTTGGTATTATAGACAGATTATGAAAGATGTTTCAAACAACATTGCGTACATCGACGGACAAAACTTACATCTAGGCACCACTAAACGTGAGCCAGTTTGGGAAGTTGACCTTGCTCGTTTCCGAGTGTTCTTGGAAGAGAAATATCAAGTCAAGAAAGCATATTACTATCTCGGCTATGTGCAAGATGGTAGTAGCTACCAGAAGCTATACGACGATGTGCAAGATGCTGGCTTTCACCTAGTATTTCGTGAACACAACTCTGCTATGAAAGGAACTAAAAAAGGTAATGTCGACTCGGACATAATATTCTCGATTATGAAGCGACTATATCTACAAGAAGATTTTGAGAAAGTCGTACTTGTTTCAGGTGACGGTGACTACAAACAGTTGGTTGATTTTCTGATTGAGCAACAAAGGTTTGGGAAAGTGTTGTTTCCAAAACAGAGGTATGCATCATCGTTGTATAAAAAGTTGGGTGAGTGGTACAAGGCTGATTTATCAGAACCTAACACTAGAAAGAAAATTGGCAAATGAAAAGGGGGCCTTAGGTATTTCTCCGTTCGGTCCCCCTTTTCGTCGTGATAGATATATAATAACTTAGCTAAGCTTTATGTCAAGTATTTTGAAGTGAGTTTTGGGTATATTGAAAAACACCTGTAGAGCAGGTGTTTTTCATCAAGGTAGCGGGCAATAAAGTTGGTTTTCAAAACTGTATAGGGAGAGGGAGTATGTAAAAAGTAGTATTCAAAACCTTCAGGAGTTAGTCGTTTGAAAAGAATCCCCGAAGCCAGTGTGCACCAGCTTCGGGGAGAGATTGTTAGGGTCTGTCGCAATATCGGCAATCAGAACCTTTATATTCGAGTTCATCACCACAGTACGAACATTGATGAGCCACAGTTCTAGGGAGTTGTCCCAAGTATTGCCACTCATTGTTTTCGACTGCAGTACGTTCGATTACATAGCTATACTCATAGTAGTCATCATCACTACCTATTTTCATGTGAAGATGAGGATAACCATGTTCGAGCAATTCATTGCCAAACGATTCAGGTGCATTTTTCCATATTTCAACTACTTGTGCGTGACATGTGGCGTCAATGCTAGTAGCTGAGCCTGGACCATCATCGTAGGCAACGTAGTTTTTGTAGGTTTTTTCAACGATTCTATATTTAAAGTACTGTGTCATTGTTCTTTTTCTCCAAGTTGCTTAGCGGGATTGCTAGCGACATAGAGCTTACCGACACGAGTGTACGGTAACTGGGAAGACAATAACGTCATACAATTCGATTTATAACCAACGATTCAGTTCGTCAGTCTCCTGTACCCAGTCGATAGGAGCGAAAGGTAACTACATTTAAGCATAAAACATTGACTTTGTCAATAAAATGTGCTATTATACAAAAGTTAGTTATCTAACCCTACGTGTTTATCCTTCCCATGGATAGACGAAGCAATACTGCGGTAGGTACACTCTCAAAAGGAGAATTGACATGGGTAATCGTACATTTAAAACACCAGAACAGTATTTGTTCAACATCGCCAAGACTGTCTGTAGCAAGATTGGTGGAGTGAACATTGAAGACGTTGGTGTTCATCATGATTCTGAAGAATTTCCCAATCAGTTTTGGGGAACGTATCAGATGAAGATCGTTCGTGCTCTTTCAGATCATGGACCTGAAGCACTTGGTCGCATTGCTGCGGTCGGAAAAGGTCACAAGACAGATGGTCACATTTGTCATTGGGACATGAATCAAGGCCGTCATCTCACTGATGCTGCTGATGGCGATCATATTCTTCTTACGCTGGCAGCATATGTTGTCGGTGCAAAAATTGCAGACATGGTCCGCCAGAATCTTCGTAAGCAAGAAGAATATGATCAAGCTCAGGAAGACTTGCTCGACCGTGCCATGCATCACAGCCCGATTCCTGTCACTCGTCGTTACGGAGATAAGAAATGGGTTCAAATTGGAGATGGGCGTGATTCTCGCTTCCAAGGTAAAGGCTTCTAAGTTAATCAAAAGAGGGTGGCGAAATTCGTCGTCATCCTAACAACTGCTGCACAATTTGGTGTGGCGGTTTTTTATTTCTAAGCAATCATTTATAACAACCTAGGCAAGGCCTCGCCGTTTATATACCTGTTGGATATATCCTCCTTTCAGTCGAATCTACCTCAAAAGCTTTTCGAGCCCTCGTGGACCTCTCAGCTCCCTTTTGCGGTCAGGAGTCACTAAGTATATTCTTTCGTTTCACTCAGAATCTGCTAAGTGCTCACGACCCTGGCGCACTCGTTACAGAGTAACATCGTTTACGCCTCCCGCAGCAGCCGAACGAGACATTAGTCTCGTTCTAAAAAGAAAAACCTCAAAGCTGATGCTTTGAGGTTTTTCTTTTTGCTGCTGCGGGCAAGAAACCTGGCTTTCAAAACTGTACAGGGAGAGGGAGTGTATCAAGAGTAGTATTCAAGTGTTGCAGGAGTTGGTTCGAACCCTGTGTGTTACTATTTAACTATGGAAAATGAAGAGTTTTCTCCAGAAATCGAGACAAAAAAGAGTATTTGGACAACGGTGACTCCGTTTTCAAAGTATGTAGCGCTCTCAATGTTTATCGCTCTGCCATTTCTTGGTGGATGGATTGGATATACACATGCTCCAGAGAAGGTGATTGAGGTGGAAAAGACAATCGTCAAGGAGGTGTTTGTAGAAGTGTTTGTATCAACTCAAGACTATAACCACGAGTACTTTCAGAATTTATACCAAAAACAGTACGACTCAGATACTGAAATCAAATTCTTGTACCAATCTAAAAAAACAGATTCCACTTACTATAGAACCTTTATGCACAGTTCATCACCCAGCCGTATAGTTGGTTACCAGGCAAGTACCGCTAGTTTTTTTGCGACAGATTTTTATATTGATTTTGTTGTCAGCGATTCACCGTCATTAAGTGGTCGTTATATTTCAAATGTAATTAATTATTCAAGTTCTACCACAGGCATTGAGATTATTGACTTGGAAACTGGAACTAAAGTCAAGACAATCAATGTTTTTGATACTGAATCATTACGGTCTGGGGAATGTGGTTACGCTGGTTATACTTTTGAAATAGAATGGGTTGGTACATCGACTTTAAGATACGGCGTTTACTCATCTGCACCTCTCCAGAATGAAGAATGTGATGCTGAACTTATAGAATACAGAGAAATCAAATTTTAATTTGCACTCCCTTAATCAAAAATACTGCCAGTATCGTAGTAAGTATTTATTACATAAAAGTTCTGAAGTCAATTTTCGGGTAAATGAAAATATGTAGCGTTTGCTAGATATTTTCTAAAGGCGGGCAAAGTGTGTGGCTTTCAGAACTATATAGAGATAGAGAATATATAGTTAGTTCAATCCAAAATCTTCAATTTGCCATTACTAAGTAGGGTGCCTTCGAGAGGACTCGAACCTCTAACCTTACCCATAGAAGGGGTCTGCTCTATCCATTGAGCTACGAAGGCAAAGAAAAAGCCATCAAAAAGGAACCGTTTGAAGAGGTTCTAAGGTAACAACCTAGGCAAGGCCTCGCCATTTACAGTGTTCTTTTATTTACTCGAGCGGGCCCACGAGGGATCTCGGTCATTACATGACCCGTATACCTTTTGGACATATTCTCCCTTCAGTCGAATCTGCCTCAAAAGCTTTTCGAGCCCTCGTGGACCTCCCAAAATTAGAAAAAACAAAGCTTGCGCTTTGTTTTTTCATTTTGCGGGCCCACGAGGGCTCGAACCTCGGCCGCTGGTTTTGGAAACCAGAATTCTACCACTAAACTATAGGCCCTTAAAATACCTGTAAATTTATTGTCGTTGGTTGCGACATGTCTTATTTTTACTTCCAATGGTGTACATAGTAGGGGAAAGTTAGAATAAAATCAATGGATAATTTATGGTTCGTGGCTTTAAGTATATACCATAGTATATACTATGGTATATACTTACTATTCTATAAATGTGGCGACTGCTTTTGTTATGTTTTCTATGTCATCGTGTTCAAACCATTGAATTGAATCATCACGTTTGAGCCAGGTTGACTGGGTCTTTGCGTATTGCCAGTTTTTTTCTTCAAGTTTTTGTATGAGTGCTTGATCATCAAGTGAACCTGCAAGGTATGCAAGGACGATGCGATACTCATGACCGATTTCAGAAAGTCGTTCATGAGTCACTCCCGAATCTAAAAGTTCTTGTGTTTCCTCTATAAGGCCTCGTGTGAGTGCTTGTTCAGCACGTGCACGTATGCGTGCACGTAGTTCTACTTTGTTTGTTTGGATACCAATAGTAAGAACATCGTATGGAAGATCTTCTAGGAGTATGTGCTGCTTCGGGACGCTGCCTAGAGCTTGTCCAATTTCAAGTGCGCGTATGAGTCGACGTTTGTTGTCTCTGTCGATAGTGAAGGAACGCTCAGGGTCTGTTCGTTCAAGCTGGGCAAAAAGCATCTCAGTACTAAGCTCCTCAAGGTGAGCTCGTAATTCAGGATTTGGAGGCACTTCTGGTGCGACAATCTTACCTAAAAGTGTATCGATGTAGAAAAAAGTACCCCCAGCAATAATAGGAAGATTGCCGTGACTGCAAATTTCAGTAATCGCTTGTGTGCCAGCATCTTTGAAGTCAGAAGCATTATAGACAGTCTCTACATCACAGACATCAATAAGATGGTGTGGGATGCTGTCCATTTCTTCAGGAGTAATTTTTTCAGTTCCTATGTCGAGTCTTCGGTATATTTGCCGTGAGTCAGCAGAAATAACCTCACCAGAGAATTTCTTCGCTAATGTCAGTGCCAACGCTGTTTTTCCTGATGCAGTGGGGCCGACAATCACCACCACTTTCGGTTTTGTACCATTCATAGTACCCGCATGGTATCATAATCGCGTTAAAAAATAACTACAAAATACTATGGATGAAACAATGTTTGAGCCAGTGTTTGCTCCACTGACTATTGGAGACGAAGTACCTGAAGATCTCGCGTTTGATGTGTATCACAATGGAGAAATTTCAGAATTAAGTTTTAAAGACCTACGAGGGAAGTGGGCGATAGTATTCTTCTATCCCAAGGACTTTACATTTGTCTGTCCAACTGAGCTCGGAGAAATGGCTGGACTCTATGAAGAGTTTGTAAAGGTAGGTGCTGAGGTTGTGTCTGTCTCAACCGACACACCATTTGTGCATAAAGCATGGCATGACGCTTCAGATACTATCAAGATGATTAAGTATCCGATGGCTGCAGACCCAGCACATGACTTGTGTGACTTGTTTGGAGTACTTATTGAAGATGAAGGTGTTGCGATGCGTGGTACGTTTATCATTTCTCCTGACGGAATCATTAAGACCATTGAGATTAACGATGACGCAATCGGTCGCTCTGCAAAGGAAACACTCCGAAAGCTTAAGGCTGCAAAGTATGTTGGTGAAAATCCAGCGAATGTATGCCCTGCAAGTTGGGATGAGGGAGATGACACTTTGACTCCAGGAGTTGATTTGGTGGGGAAGATATAGAATTTAATTCAATAATATGAAAGGGCACGCGATATTTTGCGTGCCCATTTCGTTTTTCTTGAATTAAGCGAAGACCTGATGCATCGCCTTACGACCCTCTTTGCTTTTTGCTCGAATCGGCTCAAGAACTTCCTGGCCGTCATCGGTAAAGGGATTTTCACCATTTACCCATGTACGGAAGCCCTCGGGTACGTAACATGATTTTATTTCGAAATGGTGATCATTTGATCCACCTGTTCGGTCAGCAAGAGTCGCTAAGATGGCAGAAATTGTAGTAAACCCAAAATCCTTAAGCCCGTCTCGGCTGAGTTTTGACGTCAGCGTGGAGGTTGAGACATCCTCAACCAGTATTACAGTTGACTCAGGATCGTGGATACCACTGAAGCGTTCATCGACCACCATCTTTTTTTCTGGTCCCTCACCAACTTTATTGGTGAAAATGAAGCCACATCCGAGTTCTTCTGCAACCCTGCTGGCCAGTGTTGTACTACCTTTCATTTGACCACAGATAATGAATTCATCGGCGAATTCGTCAGTCCCGTACTCCGTTCGTAACTGATTGGCCAGCTCTATTGCAGCTTTTGCAATAATCCGAGGCTGAGCCATTGCATAACTCAGGTCAACAAAATCGGCGCTGATGGCCCCTGAGGTCAAGAGTGCGAAAGGTCTTCGTAAATCGCCGTCATGATTCCATATCACGCCAGCATTTTTTAGTATTTTATCCCATTCATTCGTCAAAGGACTATCCTCCTGTTGTGCTCATCGCGAGCATTATATTGGTGTGTATACATTACCTAAAATATGTAAAAATACAAGAAAAAGAGCCGTCTGCTTTGAAATATATTTGTACAAATATATTTCAAAGCCGACGGCTCAGAGTTTGTGTGGCTGCTTCTTTGTGGGAAGCAGAGTGCTATACAGCTTTTTCTTCGACTGCTGCGCCGATTTCGTCGAGAATACGTATTGCATTTCTACGCATCTGATTTCTGAAACGCACAGGACTTCCTACAACCAGCCGGTCTGAACCTGCAAATATAGCCTTCTGTGGTGTCAGAGCATTGACAGCATTGGTGTCGTCACTTACAAAAGTATATAACGGCCGGATGCCTGGTGTGATAATTGTTCGAGCAGTCTGGAAACCTGACGGTGCAAGTTCAAGATCTTTTGGTGAACAAATCGCACCATTTGACTGGACCTGCATCACTTGCTGGAAAAATTTTCTCACTGCAGATGCTCGGTTTGCCTCACCACGTGATTCAAACACTTCATCGGTCAAGTCCGTTAATGGCTTGATTGGTGCAACGATGGTGTTTGGCAGCATTTCCGCAAACTTTGTGAAGACGTTCGGATGAACATCAGCATTCACGGTAAGAATTTCCAGGTTTCTGATGTTTTGTAACCATGAACCATCATTGATGCAAGTGCTTTGTACATCAAACAGTTTGTAGTCACCAAAAACGTCACATTTTGCTTTTTCAAGCTGAAGTAATGCTGTGGCTCCCAAGAGACGAAAAATGGTATTTCCTTTGATGGTAATACCAAGACCGTCAAATGCTTCACAACAACGATCGAGTTCTGCCGTAGCATGTTCAATCATTGCTTTGACTGTCATGTCCTTTTCAAAGGTCATATCAGCTGCATAGATGAGCCGCTTTGCATGTGGATGTGTGGTCATGTGAGACCTCCTTCATGTAATTACAACGAACCAGAACGGATGTACTGACTGAAAGTAAATATATAGGAGAATGGGGGAATGTCGAGGGTCAGTATAAATAAAACACTCCCCATATCATTAATGATATGGGGAGTGTTTTATTTATGTCGGAGGAGGGAATTGAACATTACATGTTCAGTATAGGTTGTCACGATTTCTCATGCTTCAAAATCACAGGCAACCTTTTCAATTCCACCTACGCCTATAAATAACAACAACCCAAGAAATATTCATTTCTCAGGTTGGTTATTTGTGCCGGAGGAGGGAATTGAACCCTCACTCCTTTCGGAACACGATTTTGAGTCGTGCGCGTCTACCGATTCCGCCACTCCGGCATTTGTACGCAATTCATTCATCGAGGCCTGTGTGAACAAGAGTGTAGCAGATTTTTACTAAGTTATAAACACTAGTGGAAGAAGCGGTGTGTGTTAAAATAACGTTAACGAGTCCCGATTGGAGGTAACAGCTCGGTTTTTATTGTATTTATGGCATTTCAAGGAGATTCAATTTATTGGGTAGAGGTAGAAAAGATTGTTCCGAATCCTTTTCAACCACGGCGTGAGTTCGATGAGTCTAAGTTAAAAGAACTTTCAGAGTCTATTCGGATGTATGGGATTTTGCAGCCGTTGACCGTCACACGTAACGAAATCCAAAGGGACGATGGTGCTTTTTATACCGAGTATGAGCTGATTGCAGGGGAGCGTCGACTGCGTGCCTCGAAACTTGCAGGGCTTGCGCAAGTGCCCGTGATTATTCGTTCAGGGGAGGATACTGAACAGGAAAAGCTTGAGTTGGCGATTATTGAAAATCTACAACGTGAAGATCTCAATGCGGTTGATCGTGCACTTGCTTTCAAGCAACTGGCTGAAGTCTTTAAGCTTTCTCATGCGCAAGTGGCGAAGAAGGTTGGGCGTTCCCGTGAGTATGTTTCAAACAGCATTCGATTGCTCGGTCTTCCAGAGTGTATGCTGAACTCATTAAGACTGGGAGATCTTTCTGAAGGACACGCACGCACGCTTCTTATGCTTAAGGAGCGACCAGAAGAGCAAGATGTAGTGTATCGTGAGATCTTGCTTAAAAAGCTCTCAGTGCGCGAAGTAGAGCGTATTGCGCGTAAGATTGCTACCGACAAGGTACGTAAAAAGACTTGGGATGACACCGACGCTCATCTGATTGAATTTGAAAAAGAATTTACTAGTACGTTAGGTACTCGTGTGCAAATAGCAAAGACTGATTTTGGTGGTAAACTCACTATTGATTATTTCTCTGATGATGATCTCCATAAGTTATTGGAGATGATGCAGAAACAAGGAAAAATAACTGATAAGCAAACTAAAGATAATGATTCACTAGAAGGTACTGATGAATCACAAACAGTCATACAAGAGATGTCGCCAGAAGCATCGATTATGGCGAAAATTGCAGTTGCAACACCGCTTGAGATAGTGAAAGAAGATGTTGTGACGGAGGATGTTGTAATTGAAGTACCTACCCCAGTTGTACAAGACATTCCTGACACAGTTGAGGAAATCGAGGTTTCCGTGGAGCGACCGGAGCGATTTACAGACATCGCAGCTATGCCAGAACCAGAAGTGTTTACAGAAGAAGCTGTTGGTCCTGCTGTAGTTAATGAGCAACCTGTTGAGACAGTGGTCAGTTCTGAAGTCGTTCCCGAACAAGTGCCTGAAAACAGAATTCCGGTTGATTTAGAAAGTGAGGAATTTGCGTTTGTGACAAAACATACAGAAGAAGCGCGTGAGCAAGATCTTATTCCTCCATTAAGTAACTTCAATCCTTTTCAGAAAAGAGAGGTGATACCTGAAGCAAAAACAGAGGAACCTGAACCAGAACCAGAAATACCTGTGGTACCAGAAGTGCAAGAAGAAGATAGTGACATGTACTCAATGAAAAACTTCACATTGTAGTGAAATAAAGGAAAGCACCCAGAAGAGGGTGCTTTCCTTTATTTCTTTTCCGCTAAGGCACTTTTTATTTTTCGCTTTGCTATAGAAGTTTTTGCAATATCTATCCATTTAGGTGTTGGATATGCATTTTTCTTAGTTTCAATTTCAACGATATCTCCGTTTTTAAGTTCAGTATCTAACTGTACAAGCTTACTATTTACTTTAACTCCCGCAATGTGGTTGCCTACCTCTGAATGAATAGCATACGCAAAGTCTATGGGTCCTGCCTTAGAAGGGAGATCGACTACGTCTCCATTTGGTGTAAACACGAATATTCTGTTGCTGAAAAAATCGGTACGCATATCTTCCATAAATTCTTTCCCTGATGCTTTTTCGTGTGTATACATCTCTCCAATTTGATGTATCCAGTTTGGGATTTTCTGTTGGGGAGGAACATCTTTTGTGATGTCGAGGTCCTCTTGTGAAGGATTATCGCGCCATGCAAATGGTCGGAACAGTGTTGGAACTAAGTTTGTAAACCACGAACCATTGGTTTTTTGACCATCGTCACTGGTTACATCTTTATAAATGATATGTGCAGCCACACCATATTCTGCTTCGTGGTGCATCTTTTGAGTACGAATTTGGATTTCTAGAATGGTCCCTGCTTTGGTGATGACTGTGGTATGTATTGATTGGTATCCATTTGGTTTAGGGAGATTGATGTAATCTTTCATTCGTTTTGGCATTGGTCTCCATATATTATGAACACTTCCCATTGCTTGGTAGCAGTCTTCTATATTTTCTACCACAATGCGCATTGCAAGGAGGTCATATACAAGGTCGATGTCCCAGTCTTTTCTGCG
Source organism: Acidimicrobiales bacterium (assembly GCA_047638595.1). GTDB lineage: Bacteria > Patescibacteriota > Minisyncoccia > Phycocordibacterales > UBA918 > OLB19. The sequence goes on along the minus strand of JBLIMJ010000010.1, from coordinate 10,707 downwards.
AAGTTTATGGTAGAGACTATAGAGTCCTTTTACACGATATGAGGTGTGAAAGTTAGTAAGTCCAGAGTCAGCTAGTTTCTTTTGCAAGATTTTTCGTTCACGTTCAAGAAGCTCTTTCGATTTGCCAGTGCGTTGTTCTAGTAGAGTACATACTTTCTTATACTCAGCAGGGTAGACGTATGGAAATGCAAGGTCCTCTAATTCTTTACGAATCAGTCCCATCCCGAGTCGGTGCGCGACAGGAACGTATATTTCCAATGTTTCTCGGGCGATACGTGATTGTTTTTCTTCAGAAATGAACTCAAGTGTTTGCATGTTATGCAAACGATCAACCAATTTGATAATAAGTACACGAATATCTTGGCTTGTTGCTACAAAAAGCTTACGCAGACTTTCATTGTGTCGGTCAGATCCATAGTATCGGACTGAACTTAGTTTAGTTACTCCTTCTACCAAGAAGAGGATTTCGTCACCAAATTCGGTGCGTATATTTTCTGATGTTATAGCAGTGTCTTCAATCGTGTCATGTAAGAGACCGGCAGCAATGGTGTTTGGACCCATACCCATTTTCGCGAGGTGTAGTCCCACAAAAAAGAGATGTGTAGAGTAGGGTTCACCTGATTTACGTAGTTGACCTTCATGTGCTTCCTTTGTGTAGTCATAGGATTTTTCAATCAAACGACGGTCCGCCTCTGTCGGATTGTTTAATTGCGCAATAATTTCCTTTGCCGTAATCATAGTTTGCATTTTACGCTTTGCTGGTTAATTGGCAAGTTTTTATGGTGGGTAAGGAAAACCGCTGAGGTGACCAAAGGTCACCTCAGCGGTTTTACAGGAATGTTTATCCAATCTTCAAAATTTCAATAGCATCTTCTACAGTGAATTTTTTCAAGTTTGTTTTTTCTGGGAGCATGATTCGTTTGAATCCTTTGCGTAAGTAGCGGCCTGATTTTGATTCATAGACGTTTACCAGTTTTTTTGTATGTGGATTGAGTCCAAGCTCTTTAGCAATTGATTCGCCCTTCCGTCCTTGTTTTGGTTTCTTAAAGAGTGTCATTGCACGCTTATAGGTTACATCGTAAGGGTTATCCTTTCCCTTGAGTGATCGATAATCGCCGGCATGTACGATGTATGGTCCAAAACGCCCAGTGTTTGCAACAATAGGTTCTCCTGTTTTTGGATGTTCACCAAGTTCTCGTGGTAACAGCAAGAAGCGAGCCGCTTCTTCCACAGTTACATCTTCTGGCTTGGTATCTTCTGGGAGTGCTGATCTTCTGGGCTTTGGAGCTTTTTTGTCCTTTTTATCGGGAGTTGCACCAAGTTGAATGTATGGACCAAAGCGTCCTGTAAGGATATAAATATCTTCTCCTGTTTCAGGGTGTTTACCAATTGGTTCTGCATCTTTTACTTCAGAACCGTCAATCAGACGTGCACCGTCGCAGTCAGGGTATGTACCACAAGAAAGGAATTTACCAGCACGTCCGAGTTTGATAACCATGTCTTTCTTGCACTTGGGACACTTAAATTCTTTTGGACCAGGTCCGAGGTTTGTGAGCTTTTCGATATCTTCCTTTGCAGCCACGGCTTTTGAGAATGGTTTATAGAAATCAGAAAGGGTTTTTTTATACCCACGCTTTCCTTCAGCGATTTCATCGAGCTGGTCTTCCATTTCGCTGGTGAAGTCGTCATCGATATAGTCCGCGAAGTGTTCTTCAAGGAAACTTGAAACAACGTCACCTGTATCAGTAGGAATCAATGTTCGCCCTTCTTTGATGGTGTACCCACGGTCAATAATAGTCCGCATGATAGATGCATAGGTAGAAGGTCTTCCGATACCACGTTTTTCAAGTTCTTTAATAAGTCCTGCTTCAGAGTAGCGGTTAGGTGGTTGTGTCTGTTTTGCTTCAATTTCAATCTCCTTGAGATCCAACACATCTCCAACTTTAATTTTTGGCACCTCAGTGTCTTCACCGCGTGCTTTCGGGTCAGCCTTGAGCCACCCGTCAAAAACTACACGTGCTCCGTTTACTCCAAAGTCTGGAATTTCTTCTTTTGCATTAGGTACGTTTGCGAGTACTTTTGTTCTTTTAGTCTGTGCATCTGCCATTTGTGAAGAAACGGTCCTCGCGTAGATAAGTTCATATACTTCCTTTTGGTCGACTGTGGACCCGGCAGTTTGTTTAGAGAAATTTGTTGGACGGACGGCTTCGTGTGCTTCTTGAGCGGATTTACTTTTAGTTTTGAAGGTTCGAGGTTGTACGTATTCTTTCCCGTATTCCTTACCAACCATCGCAAGGATTTGCTTTATGGCAATTGCGCTCATGTTTGTTGAGTCAGTACGCATATAGGTGATATGTCCCGCCTCGTAGAGTTTTTGTGCAGCACCCATGGTTCGCGATGGAGACATGCCAAGACGTGTTGACGCTGCTTGCTGTAGGGTGGAAGTAGTAAAGGGAGGTTTTGGTGAACGTTTGGCTTCTGTTTCTTTGATGTTCACCACGTTCCATATGTTTTTTTCACCAACTTTTTTGATTCGGTCAGCCTCCTTTTGTTCTTTTGGCTCTACTGTACATAAGAATGGAATCTCCAACTTATCTTTTTTGGTATGTGCTGTCAGTACGTAAAAATCTTCAGGGATAAATGCACGTATTTCTCTCTCACGCTCCATAATGATACGTAATGCAGGAGATTGTACGCGCCCTGCTGATAGGCCATACCGTACCTTCTTCCAGATGAGACCAGAGAGGTCATACCCCACAAGACGGTCAAGCACACGACGTGCCTCCTGAGCTTCTTTCAGATGCATATCAATTTTCCGTGGATGCTTGATCGCTTCCTTCACTGCAGGTTCGGTAATTTCATGGAAGACGATACGTTTCAGGTTTTTATTTTCACCTTTAATGAGCTCAGCTACATGCCATGCAATAGCTTCTCCCTCGCGGTCGGGGTCGGATGCCAACAGGACTGCGTCAGCTCGCCCTGCAGCTTCCTTAAGTTCACGAATTACCTTCTCTTTACCAGGAGAGTTAATGTAATTAGGAATAAAGCCGCCTTTGATATCCACTGCGTCCTTGTTACTTTTGGGTAAATCACGGACATGGCCAACGGACGAGGTAACGGTGTATCCCGTACCAAGATATTTTTCGATAGTCTTCGCCTTTGCGGGAGACTCTACAATCACTAATGTATTTTTTGACATACTGTTTCCGTAATAAATACTATGTATACATATATATGTCAATGTATAACAAAATTATGATATTGCACGGTCTCTATTTTGTTGGATTATATATAGGGAATTCATATGTAAAATAATTAAACAATTTTGCTTTCCTTACATTGTTTGATTGTGGTAGTTTGGCTATCGGAGGATGAAGTTGAGGAGGAAAAGGGGGCACGAGAACATATTAGAATATGGCCTATAAAACACTAAACACCCAAAATCAACCTGATTTTGGGTGTTTAGGCAGAATTATGGGATAAAGATGGCTTTTTATGTCATAATAAATCTCAATTAATATGAGAAAACACCTCAAGGATTATTTTATTCCACATGAAGGGAATGAGTATAAACCACACAGTCTGCAGAAGGTCGCAATGACCGGCATGGCCGCGATGGTGTTTCTTTCTTTCGCACTAGCAAACGTACAGTCATTACTTTGGATTGCTTCAGATTGGATGGTTTCGGCGGTGTTACCAGCGGTGATAGTGGACTTGACTAATAATGAACGAGAGGATCAAACGTTAGGGCAGTTGCGGCGTAGTAGTATCCTTGATGTAGCAGCACAGATGAAAGCACAAGACATGGCCGATAACGAATACTTCGCACACTTTAGCCCGACAGGTGTTTCTCCTTGGTTCTGGTTTGCTGAAACTCAGTATAATTTTGTAAATGCAGGTGAAAATCTCGCCATTCATTTTACGGACTCTGGCGAGGTCGTTGACGCATGGATGGAGTCTCCAGCACACCGAGCGAACATAATGAATGGAAATTATACTGAGATAGGAGTAGGTACCGCTGAAGGGGAGTTTGAAGGATTCAAAACATTATATATTGCCCAATTTTTTGGGACTCCTGCAGTGCAACCTGCTGTTACTGGTGCACACATTGAGGTTGGACACACAGAGGAAAAGATTGATACTCCTGTTGTTGTTACAGTACCAGGAGAAACGGACGTGCTCGCCGAAGCAGTTACTGTGGTTGAAGACGTTGTTTATGTCGAAGCAAATCCAGTTCCTGTTACTATTCGCACCGAAAATCCTGAGTTAGAAGAAGAAAAAACCAATACTCCTGACACGGAACGTATCGCAAGCGAAATGGCTGAGAATGACTCCATACTGTTTTCTGACTTCATGTCTACGTCCACAGGAGCTATTCCTGCATCAATTAATCCAACCGATACACAAAAAATAAACAACGCACCTTACTTCCTTGAAGTGTTAACACGACCATCTGTGGTATTACAAATTCTATATATAGCTATGGGGCTATTGGTTCTTGTGTCATTGGTGCTGTCAATCTTTGTAGAAATTCGTAAGCAACATCCAATTCAAATCGTTTACAGTATGGCGTTATTTGCACTGATGGGAGGACTTTTCTATCTCCAATGGATTCTCGGCTCAGGTGCGGTTATCGTGTAAAGTAAGTGTCTGGAATGTAAGATACTTGAAAATAAAACACCTCTCCTTTTTTTGAGGAGTATTATATAGCTTGTGAGCACCATATGTACCATGCAACAAAATTTAAGAAAGTACAGGAGACATCGGATGTCTCCTGACTGGAGGTAGGGGTGGTGTTTTTGATTATGCGGTATACTGTGTGTACTTAATTTATGAATACGGAAATGTCAGTTAAGGAGGTAGCGCGGCCTGTAGGTGTGCCATCTTCTGGCACCACGGAACTCCCTCTTTATGCGTCATCTCCTTCTGCTGGTTTTCCTGCTCCTGGTGATGATCAGGTGGAACGAGTGCTCGACATAAACGACTTAGTAGTACAAAACCCTGCCTCTACTTTTTTTGTGCGTGTTGAGGGAGATTCAATGACGGGAGCAGGTATTTTCTCTGGAGATGTTCTTGTTATCGATCGTTCTAAAGATCCAAAGGATGGCACTATTGTAGTTGCTGCAATAAACGGTGAAATGGTAGTAAAACGTCTAAAAACTCAGAGTAAGGGGTGCTACCCCTTACTTGTGTCAGAGAATGATGAATATGCACCGATTGAGGTCAGTGAAGGTGAGGACTGTACAATTTGGGGTGTTGTTGTTGGTTCAGTCAGACAATTTTAATATGAAAGATACAGTACCAGAGTGTTTTTACAGAATAAGTGCAAAAGCACTCGTTTTAAATGAATCGCGTGATCAATTTTTAATTATACAAGAAGATGATGGTAGATGGGACCTTCCTGGTGGAGGACTCGAATGGGGAGTGACTCCTCAGGATGATGTCCCTAGAGAAATAGCGGAGGAAATGGGTCTGGTGACCATATCAGTGTCAAAGAACCCGTCATACTTTTTGACGTTTAGTCATTCAAGAACAGGTACCTGGATGGCAAATGTGTTATACGAAACAGTTCTTGAAAATCTTGATTTTGTATCGTCTCGAGAATGTACAGCGGTAAAATTTGTTGATGCTCAGAGTGCTGAAGGATTGGTTCTTCATACAAATGTCGAGAAATTGTTGCAGGTGTTTGATGCGACATTACACATGAAAGAAAAGACAGAGTAAAACGTCATATGCTATATACAAAGACATGCAACCATTTTTTAATTTTTTTATAATAACAATCGTTGTGATGACCCTTGGTGTGTCAGAAGCTGACGCGCGTACCTATACATTAATTACAGGGGACACCGGGTGTCCCCTGTAATGAGTCCAATGAAAGAAAAGTGGTTTTTACACGTCATGCTATATATGCAAACATTTTCTAAAATTTTAATACTGATGATGGTAGTTATGCTGGTTGTGCCGAATGTAACGGAGGCAAACTATCGAGGTGAGGTGGCTGGCTGGCTTCCGTGGTGGTCTACTGAAGAAGGTATAAAAGATGTTAAAAAACATATCCGCGATATTGATGTGTTGTACCCATTTGTATTTGAAGTATCAGAGAATGGCGAACTTATTGATAAGGCAGGTATTGAAAAGAAAGACTGGCAGAACTTATTTAAAACGGCGCGGAAGAAAAAAGTAGAGATTATGCCGACAGTTATGTGGTTCGATGGTGGTGAGATACATGCAGTGTTAAGTGATAAAAAGAAACGAAAAGCTCATATAGAAGAAATTGTGGATATGGTGGATGACGGTCGTTTTGACGGAGTAAATATTGATTATGAAGAGAAGTTGGCTGAAACTATCGATTATTTCTCTGTATTTCTTGAAGAGCTTGAAGATGCACTTGGTCGTGATGACCTTACTTGTACTATTGAGGCACGTACTCCACCCGAGTCTCGTTGGAAAGAGGTTCCGAACGAAATTAAGTGGGCAAATGACTATAAAGCAATGAACCGTTATTGTGACTGGGTAGAGATTATGGCGTATGACCAACAACGTGCTGATTTAAAACTCAACGATGAACGACGTGGAGTGCCGTATATGCCAGTGGCGGACGTGGACTGGGTAGATAAAGTACTTGAATACGCACTAGAGGATATCGATGCAGATAAGATTATGCTTGGTGTGCCAACGTATGGCCGCGCGTGGGATGTGGCAGTATCTCCTGATTGGTATCGAGATTACAAGTTAGTTGAAGCAATTAATCACGTCAATGCTGTGAAAGTGGCAGAAAAATATGATGTGGAGATTGGGCGTACTGAAGGTGGGGAAGCAGTTATTAGCTATTTCCCAGAAGATTCTATCTATAAGGTGTTTGATGCACTTGATACGCCAAAAGGCACCCCTAAGGGTTTCGAGGCTGCAGCAAAAGCGCTTCTGGTAGCAAATTACACTGGTATGGAAATTCCTGTACGATTTATCACCTGGAGTGATGCAGAAGCTATTGAAGATAAGCTTGATTTAGCGAAAAAGTATGACCTTAGAGGAATAGCTGTATTTAAGTTTGACGGGGAGGAGGATGAGGATATCTGGGATTTGTTTTAACAAAAAATTCCTTAGAGAGCGAACTTCCACGTCATTACGATTTTTTATTCAGCCAACGTAGAAAACCTACGCCTCTTTCTTAAAAAAACTAGATTCCTCGAATTTCATCTCTCTATGAAATTTTAGATCATTAAACTCTGAATGATTAGATATCTTTTTCTAGAATGATTTCAACGTCATCAAAACCAAATATGCGGTTCAAAAGCACCGCCAGTACCTAAAAATTTAATTTCCATATAAAACATATTATGGTAATTAATCGGTGTATTAGAAAGTGGTATACTGCCTGTAATGAAAAAGTCTCAAAAGGGAAAAGGGTTGGTTATTTATCAAACAAAGAAAGGGGGTGTTGAACTTCGTGGTGATTTTAGTAATGACACTATGTGGGCGACTCAGATGCAACTTAGTAATATTTTTAATGTAGATGTTAAAACAATTAATGAGCATATTAAAAATATTTATAAAACGGATGAATTAAAAGAAAAGGCAACTATCCGGAAAATCCGGATAGTTCAACCTGAAGGGAACCGTACTGTTGAGCGTGAGGTGAATCACTATACTCTAGATATAGCTATCGCCGTTGGGTATCGAGTTAGTTCTAAACAGGCAACACAATTCCGTATTTGGGCAACTGGAACCCTTAAGGACCATCTCCTGAAAGGATATACTGTAAATGAAACGCGTCTTAAAGAGCATACTGCAGCCAAGCTGGGCGAACTTGAGAAAACTATTGCTTTAATGACAAGTGTTAAAAGTAAACATATCTCTCATTCAGAATCAGAGGGGCTTTTAACTATTATTAAGCAATACACTGATACGTGGACTACTCTGGTTGAATATGATGAAGGAAAACTTCAAAAATCAGCTTCAAAAAAGAAAGGAAAGGTTCCTGATGTCGAGGAGACTTTTGCAGCCATTGCTGAATTTAAGAAGAATCTATTGAAGAAAGGGGAGGCAACAGATATTTTTGCTCAGCAGAGAAATACTGGGGATTTTGAAGGTGTCTTGAAAGGGCTTGGTCAAACATTTGGAGGGAAGCAGTTGTATTTGAGTATTGATGAGAAAGCAGCCCACCTACTGTACTTTGTGGTGAAAGACCATATGTTTGTAGATGGGAACAAGCGAACCGGAGCATTCTTGTTTTTACGATTCTTATACGAGAACAAGTATCTTACTGACAAAAAGGGAACAGTAAAGATTAATGACAGCGCACTTACTGCTCTCACTCTGCTCGTTGCTAAAAGTGACCCCAAGGACAAGGAAGTAATGATTGCATTAATTACACAACTAATATCCTAACCACCATTACAGGGGACACCCGGTGTCCCCTGTAATGATGTAAGTCTGAGTGGAAATAATATGAGTATGATTGGGTTGATGGATTGTAATAATTTCTTCGTGTCGTGTGAGCGGCTTTTTCGGCCTGACTTAGAGGGGAAGCCGGTTGCTGTGCTTTCTTCTAATGATGGGTGTGTGGTGGCGCGTTCGCAGGAGGTAAAGGACTTGGGTATAGCTATGGGCGTACCTCTTTTTCAGGTGAAGGATGTATGTAAGAAGGAGGAAATAACGTTATTTTCGGGTAATATCACTCTATATAGGGATATTTCTGCACGGGTGATGCAAGTTCTTGCTCAGGAGGTGGGGGAATGTGAGATTTATTCAATAGATGAGGCGTTTTTCACCTTGCCTGATGGTGTGACTGAGTCCGAGGTTCATGCAATTCGCGACGTGGTGATAAAAAACGTGGGAATACCGGTGTCTATTGGGGTTGCGAAGACGAAAACATTGGCAAAACATGCGAGTTCTGTAGGTAAGAAGGGTGATGGTGTGTGTGTTTTAACGCAAGAAGATTGGGAAGTTCGTGCTAAAGAGGTAAAATGCGTTGAAATATGGGGTCTTGGCAGACAAACTACCGCGAAGTTAAGTGAGAAGGGAATACGTACAGTTTCAGAATTTATGAAACTTAACCGCGGTCTAGTCTCTTTGCAGTTTGGGGTGTCTGGTGAACGTGTATATGATGAGTTACATGGAACTTCGGTTGTGCGCATTGATGGGAATAGTGAAGCTTCACGTAAGAGTATTGCGAGTACTCGTTCTTTTGCAAAGACAACGAAAAACCTACAGGACCTAGAAAGTGCAGTTGCCGGACACGTGACACACTGTGCAGAGAGTCTGCGTAAGCGTGGTGTAGTCGCTACAAAAGTACTGGTGCAGATACAGACTGATCGGTATGGTGACTTTTTCATGCAAGGAGACAGTGCTGAGATCGTGTTTGATAAACCTACATCAACAACATCGGTGTTACTTACGGAGACACTCAAACATGTGCGGAGTATGTATAGAGAAGATGTGCCTTATAAAAAGACAGGAGTATCATTCTCTTCGTTGATACCTGAGGCATATATGACTACGACGTTATATGAACAGGAGGAGGAGAAAGATATGAATGTGCTTGATGCAGTGATTGATGGCATGAACGAGCGATTTGGGAAAGGGATGATTCGCTCGGCTGCTATACTTGAGAGTAGAGCTAAAAGTAACGCCCAGTTACGTTCGCCCGCCTATACTACACAATGGAAAGATATCCCCAGTGTAGTTGGAAAATAGCCCCTATCAGACAACATACAGATGTATTTGATGACTTTAATACTATCTACACAGCCCAAGTCTTTTTAAAAATAAATAAACTACCACACTGGTGTCTCTCACTAGGACAAAGACATAGTTATCAACATCACTTTTAAGACAGGTTGTACAATTGCTTGTATAGTGAATGTACTGGAAGAAAGACTTTAGTATCGATATGGTTTAAGGCTAAACCTTTTATAGAACGATTCGATACTTCTCCACAGTCATCCTTCCAGGTGTGATGGGAATTTTTTATAATAAATTATTCTCAAAGAAGTTATTTAGACGTATAAATACAAAAAAACATGTTCGTATTAACAAACAATGTTTCTGCTGCTACCAGGGTGATCGCGACACTCGTAGCTATAGCTGTTGTTATGTGGTCCATTGGATTCTATGCAACTGCTCAAGCAGCAAACGTTACAGACGTAAGTGATATATTATCAGACTCAGCACCAAGTGCTGCACCAACTCATACCATTTCATTTGTAACTCCAACAGGAGTAGCAAATGCTGAAACAATGACCATCACGTTTCCAGCAGGATTTACGGGAATTGGTTCAATCGTAGACGGTGACGTTACTATTGAAGACGATACACTAGATATTGCTGCTAATGTGTCTGCTGCAGGAGCTGGACAAGTTGTCACATTGACTCTTGATACAGGAACTATTGCGGCATTGAGTGTCATCGACATTGTGATTGGTGTTACAAACTTCATTTCTAACCCAACTACACCAGCTGATGGAAATGAATCGTTTGAAATTGACATCGCGGGGACTATGACCGATTCCGGTCACACGCGTGTGGTAATCCTGGACACAGTCCTCGTTACCGCGACAGTAGACACAGTCTTTAACTTTACAGTGTATGGAAACACCACTGGTGGTGGTGCAGACGTAAATGGTGAAGCTACAACAATTACTTCAAGCTCTACAACAATTCCTTTCGGAACACTAGCTTCTGGAGTTCCACAAATTTTGTCAC
>JBLIMJ010000009.1:0-30668 GCA_047638595.1 Acidimicrobiales bacterium | reverse complement strand
AGTAAAGCTACTAAAAATGAAACGGATGGCGCCTTGGATGATATTTTTATTGCTAATGGTCGGTGGTATATATGGAAGTTCTATACTAGCGCAAAAAAGCAATGCGTCACGTCCCGGAGAAGCTGTATCAGTGATGAAGGTAGAACATATAGAAGAAGGGGAACGTTTTGAAGGTTACAATTCAAATCCTCCCACATCAGGACCTCATGCAGGACCTGCACCGTGGGGTATGAATTACACAGAACATCCCGACGAGAATCTCGTGCACAATTTAGAGCATGGAGGGATTTGGATTTCACACAAGAACCTCACAGAAACTGATGTTGCAACACTTGAATCAATAGCACGTGGATATAAGACGACTGTTGTGGTGAGTCCACGAGAACAGAATGATGCCAACATAGCAGTAGCCTCATGGGGTAGGTTGTTGAAACTTGATATCCTTAATGAAGCTGCTATTAAAGAGTTCATTCAGCTAAACACAAATAAGTCACCTGAACCTATGGCGAGGTAGTAAGAAACGTATAATTAAGTGATTGTCTGACGTGTCACGGGATGTTCCCATCTTGGAAAATGTTTGGTTGTGTGGTGAATTAATCAAAGTTCTTACAATGCCTATTGCATTTAAAATGTAATATGCTTTAATACTCCCTAACAAAGCACGCTCCATTGCAGAAATGTTCTGTTAAAGGAAACTTGAAACGGTGAAGTGTAGGTTTGTAGTTAAAAGATAATCCTCATTTCAAGATGACAGGAAAAATTGCACGCGTTACTGATCGTGGTTTCGGATTTATTACTCCGGACGAAGGCGACAAGGACGTATTCTTCCATGCTAAGGATCTCGTTGATACAGAATTCAACGACCTTAAGGATGGTGACTCTGTTACATTTGATGTTGAAGAAGGACCGAAAGGACCTGCTGCAACAAATGTAGCTTTAGCGTAAGCTAAACAATAAAAACCCGCGGTCCTAGGACCGCGGGTTTTTATTTTGGGTGTATGCTGTGAATGTATACGTGTTTATCGCTGGGGCAGGAAATTTTTTTGGTGTTTTTACATCATGAACACAAGAAAGAAAGATACCTGTATCTCCCGTGCTACAAGAGTCCTTGCCTGCAGGTGTGACTATTAAAACCGATTAAAGTATGAGACCATCATAAAGCCCGTGACTATATAGTCACGGGCTTTATGATGACCGTTAGATCATTTACAGTTAGTTTTCAGAGTTACAAACATCCTTAGCAATCTTCACTATATCAGCAAGATTAGTATTGCTTTTTATAATGTAGTCATTTACACCTCTGGCGAATCCAGTTCCGATGTTTCCAACATCGTCTAAAGAGGTAACCATTACTACTTTCATATCCGCTCCCCATGGTTCTGCTCGTAGCTGTCTGAACATCTCTTGTCCGGTCATTATGGGCATGAGTATGTCAAGTAACACAAGGTCAGGTTTGTGCTCTTGTGCAAGCTCAAGTCCTGTCTCTCCATTATCGGTAGCAATAGTTCGAAATCCACTTGCTTCAAGCGCTGCTACAAGTGCTTCTCGCATATCCACCTCGTCTTCAACTATAAGTATTAGTTTGTCCATATATAATATCCTATCATAGTTATTTGAGTAAATTTGAGTATGTATTGCGTCAATAATACAGTCCTGAGCTGTTTAATTTTATCGAACCAGTACCTGTTTTACTTTTTCTACGATGTCTGCAAGACTTGCACTGCTTTTAATAATATAGTCATCAATACCCTTTTCAAAACCCAGGCCAATGTTTTCCACATCATCCAGCGCGGTGGTCATGATTACTTTTGCGGTATTACCCCAGGGGTCATTACGTAGTTTTTGAAGCATCTCCTGCCCTCCCATTATAGGCATAAGCAAATCAAGTAAAATAAGGTCCGGTTTATTTTCGATCGCCATCCGTAATCCCATCTCACCATTTTCTGCCATAAGGACTGTAAAGCCATTAGCCTCTAATGCTGAAGCTTCAGCCTCACGCATGTCCATCTCGTCTTCGATTATAAGTATTAGTTTATTCATATTCAATATCCTACCATACGTATATTATTACTATAAGTAGTAAAAATATAACATGATAGTCTGGTATGATTATATCAACATGCAGATTGCTGTTAGTAAAAAGAAAATACATTTTTTTGTCGTTGGAGGAGGTTCTTTGTTCGCCGTCGCTGTTTCGATGTACTTTTTGGTTTATTTTAAAGATGGTCTCATATCGTCAGTTACTCCAATGATGTTAGTGATTACGTTGCTGTCAACGCTCATGCTTTCGATTATGTTTATTGTGTACGCGATGTACACTAATAGACGTTCAATTTCAAGAATCAAGTTGCATGAAACCGAACTTACTGAATCTCGAGCCCGTTTCTCATGGCTCTATCGCAATAGTCCTGTGCCGTATGTAACCATTAATGCTCGAGGAACAATCACATTGTCGAACCTTGCTGCAATACGATTATTTAAACTCAATGAGTTGGAACTAGCCTCAATGACACTTGCGAGTTTGTTTACAGGAGAAGACGAAAATGCACTTTCAGTTATTTTAGGAAAGTTACAGTCAGGGGTAACAATCAACGATGACGAGGTACAGATATTCGTTTCAGACAATAGCTTGAAGTGGGTACTGATTTCAGTATTTTCATATGGAAATACAAACGAACGACTTGTTTCATTGGTAGATATAACAAAACAAAAGCAGATTGATGCAGCAAAGTCAGAATTCGTATCTTTAGCATCACACCAATTACGAACTCCGATTGCGGCAATACGTTGGAACTTGGAACTTTTAGGGGCAGAACATATTGGTGTACTAAACGAAAAGCAGACGGCGTACTATGGAAAAATAAGCCGAAATGCCAATAGGATGGTGATGCTTATTGATGACTTCTTGAGTGTTTCAAAATTAGAACTTGGTACGTTTGCTACAGAGTCTAAGAAGGTGAATCTTGCTACGTTTTTTGATGATGTACTAGATGAATTTCAGGCGCGCATACAAACCAAGAAATTAGTTATCGAAAAAGCATATGTCAGTCCTGACTATATTCTTACTACAGATGTGCGTTTGTTACATATTGTGGCCAGTAACCTTATTTCTAATGCAGTGAAATACACAGGGTCAGAAGGAGCAGTTGAAATTGGTTTCCAGCCTCATGGTGAAGGAACAGTCATTACTATACGAGATACTGGTTTTGGTATCCCAGAGACTGAAGCGGCTCACCTATTTTCAAAGTTCTTTCGAGCAAGTAATGCACGTAAGCATGTATCTGAGGGGACGGGGCTTGGTTTGTATATCGTGAAGCAATCAGTGTTGCTTATGGGTGGGTCTATTAATGTTGAATCTAAAGAAAATGTCGGCACTAGTTTCATAGTGACGTTGCCCAAATAGTATGTTTATACGTCGTAGGCACTTTTTTGAGCGTACACAGAGATAGTTCGACGTTTTCGTGCCTTTCCTTTTGATTTATGTTTATGAGAAGGGTATGTTCTGTGGATCACAAATTTCTCGCCCAAGAAATCTATCAGCTCGTCTTCACTATAGACGTGTTCTTGTACTCCAATAACGGGGTGAATATATGAACTTTCTTCAGTTCCGGGTTTTTCTTCAATAAGGCGTGCTGTGTGAATATCACCATCTTTGAGAAATGTTTTCATAAAGAGATACCCGCCCGGCTTAAGCACACGAAATATCTCATCGCGCAGCAGTGCCCGATCTCCCTTGTTGAGGAAGTGGGAACTCATCATATCCAGTGCGAGTGTTTGAGAATTATCTGAGATACGAGGGTGTGTCCCTGCCATGGTGCGTACTTCATACTGCAAGTTTGCCCCTTCTTTTTCTGCAAGCATCTTTGCTTCTTTGATAGCCGCACTTGAAGAGTCGTTACCAATTCCGTGCATTCCGTATGAACCTGCGAGATAGAGGAGGTTACGTCCGTTACCACAGCCAAAGTCCACTACTGATGCAGTAGGGTTCAAAAACGTACGCTTCGTTTGTCGCTCAAGCCAGCGAGTGAACTTTTCTAAGTCGCCACTTACTTCAACAGACATCGAAAGGTGTTCAGGATTTGTGTATTCCTGATCCCAGAAAGACACACCGTGTCGTTTATTTTTGTTGTTTTTAACGTGTCGAGCCATACCTTTGATTTAGTTCGTCAATTAGACCATAAACCTTGCTACTTTTGCAAATTGTTGTACTGTATGCGGATGAATGATGATCGATACTTATATATATATGGACGACATGCAGTACTTGAAGCATTGAAGTTTAAACCAGAAGTTATCTCTGGATTATTTTTACGTAACGATGTAAAGCAAGAAGTTCCTCGTGAGCTTCTCGCTCATATTAAATATGTAAATTCTTTTAAAGGAGACAGTGTTCCTGGAGGTGTTGATCCTAAAGCTGTGCATCAAGGAATGATTGCCCAGATTGACCGTCAAAAACTTGTCATGACCTATGAAGAGTTTCGAAAGAATCTCGAAGTAAATAATGATACTTGTCTTGCAATGCTTGGAGAGGTGCAGGACCCTCACAACGTAGGAGCGGTTATTCGTTCGGCTGCTGCATTTGGCGTAGCAGCAGTATTGATTCCAAAACATCGACAAGCAGGGGTTACAGGGACTGTGGTGAAGGTGTCTGCAGGTATGGCATTCAAGGTTCCCTTGGTGGAAGTAGGTAATGTAAATCGAGCGATTGAAGACATGAAACGAGAAGGATTTTTTGTATACGGACTTGATGGCGGAGGTGAAACCGATATGACCACCGAAAAGTTTACAAAGCCAACTATGTTTGTGCTTGGTAATGAAGCAGAAGGTATTCGTGAGAAGACTGCTGAACACTGCGATATGGTTATAAGTATCCCAATGAATGAACGCTGTGAGTCATTGAATGCTTCAGCATCTGCGTCGGTGGCATTTTATCAATGGAGTGCACAACATCCAGGTGCGTTACAATAGAGAAATGGAAAAACATATTATTGTCCCAGTAGTGTGCTTATTGCTTGAGTGTGAGGGGAAGTGGTTTGTTGGACGACGGCAAAATACCGGATATTGTGATGGTTGTCTGAATATGCCTGCAGGGCACATTGATCCTGACGAAACACCACGAGAAGCAGCAGTTCGTGAAGCAAAAGAAGAAGTAGGGATAGATGTTGTGCAGGATGACATTGAGTTTATGCATGTTCAGTATAATCGTAATTCAGATGGTACGC
Organism: Acidimicrobiales bacterium; assembly: GCA_047638595.1. Classification (GTDB taxonomy): domain Bacteria; phylum Patescibacteriota; class Minisyncoccia; order Phycocordibacterales; family UBA918; genus OLB19. The sequence continues at coordinate 25,446 of JBLIMJ010000009.1, read as the reverse complement.
ATGATCGAACGCATTACTATTTCAAGATAGTAAGTTGCGATCTTAATCCGATTAACACTGAGCCAGAAAAGTGTAGTGAAGTTCTGTGGATCCCCGTCGGTACGCAGCTGGATGAATTTGTGCCTTTTATGAAAGAAGCGCTTGAGGCGATACAGGCTGGTGAGCCATACTCAGAGTTTTACGAAGTGAAATAAATATGAAAGAACTAACATTTGTCACAGGAAATCAGAAGAAGGTATTGGAGATGGGGCGAATACTCGGTATTCAACTGAAACATCAAGCTATTGAGTTGCCTGAGATACAGTCGTTGGACCTGGAAGATGTAGTGACTGCAAAAGCAAAAGCAGCGTATGAAGAAATTGGTACTCCTGTAATTGTGGAAGATACCTCACTTACATTTCATGCATTGGGGAAACTTCCAGGAACGTTTGTAAAGTTTTTTACTGAAGAGCTTCAGTATGAAGGGATGTGCCAGTTACTTAATAGTAAAGAAGATAGGTCAGCGACGGTACGCGCATGTATAGCACTGTACGATGGAGATGAGATACAAATTTTCAATGGGGAATGCACAGGGTCCATCTCGGAAACTCCAAGAGAAGGCCCTGGTTTTGGTTTTGATTGCATCTTTATTCCTGATGGATATACGCAGACATGGTCACAGCTAGATAATGAAATAAAAGACACTATGTCTCACAGAGGGAATGCAGTACGAGCTTTTGCTGAGTATTTAAAAGTTGAACTCAAAGGATAATAGGTTGATAATACAGATATGAATACGAAATACACACATTTTGCAATTGGAGTTCTTTTAGGGGCGTTGCTGATGACTGTAGGAGGAGATTATTTTGAGGGTGTCGATGAAGCGACGGTTATAAATGAACTTCGGGCACAATACTACGCATCAGAGGTGGCGACAATGGTAAGTCCTCATAATGTACGTGAACGTATCAGTCACGGTGATACGGGGTTTATTCTTGTAGATGTACGTGCTGAAGAAGACTATGTGCGAGAGCATGTGGTTGGAGCTATCAATATTGATTCGGGGCGCGACCTTGATAAGGTACTTGCTGACTTTAAAGCGCTGCCTGACAATAAAGAAATCATTATCTATTGCTATAGCGCTGCGTGTATGAATGGACGCAAAGCAGGGAACTTCCTTGCTGAAAATAATGTGTATGTACAAGAAATGACCATTGGTTGGAATGAGTGGAGATATGGTTGGCAGATGTGGAATTATGATACTGAATGGGATACCTACACAGTAGAGGACTATGTTATTTCTGGGAGTGAACCAGGAGAGCTTCCTGAGTCAGTTGGTATGCCTGCACCATGCCCGATTGGCGGTAGTCTCAGTTGTTAAATATTTATCAAGAATGACTTTTATACCTCAAAAAATACGCGGACGCGTTATTACCGAACACAAAGCCAGCTACATTGTGTCTGACGGTATTTTTGAATATGTCGCAACTATACGTGGCCATTTTCACGAAGCGACGCAGAAGCAGTTTCCGAAAGTAGGAGACTTTGTACAGTTGACGGTCCTTGAGGATGAGAAAGGTATAATTGAGTCCATTGAGAAACGTGCTAGTGAAGTAATACGGAAATCAGCACACGATGATACGTTGCAAGTAATGGTTACCAACGTCGACTTTGTGTTCATTGTTATGGGGCTGGATGCAGACTTCAATTTACGACGTCTTGAGCGTTATTTGGTTCTTTCCGAGCAAGCAGGTATTACCCCGATAGTAATCTTAAACAAAGCTGATGTGGTTGATGATGCTGCTTCATACGTAATGCAAGCACAAGAAGTTTCAGGGAAAGCTGAAGTATTCGCCATTAGTGCCGAAACTGGTGAAAATATGGATGTGTTTGATTCATATCTCAAAAATGATAAGACTGCTGTGTTACTTGGATCATCAGGAGCAGGGAAGTCAACCATCACTAATTATTTACTTAAACGCACCGAGCAGGACACGAAGACTGTTCGAGAGCTTGATAGTCGTGGACGACACACTACAACCGTACGTCAATTATTTAAGGTCCCTACGGGAGGATATCTGATTGATACACCAGGAATGCGTGAGCTCGGTTTTGTTTCAGACGAAGAGATTACTGAAGGAACATTTGCTGATATTGAATCATTGACACAGGCATGTAAGTTTACAAATTGTGACCATGTCAAAAGTGCAGGCTGTGCTGTGCAAGAGGCGTTACAGAAAGGGGAGCTTGATCAAAAACATTTCGATAATTATTTAAAGTTGCAAGCGCGAAAAGCTGAGACACGCAATGCACGACGGAGGGATTAATGTGAAGTATTAGAAATGGGAGAAGCTGCAAGCTTCTCCCATTTCTTGCTATACTGGAGTCATATTATAAATCTAAATACATACTATGTTTGAAGTGATACACGAGTTTGCGGTACTAGGAACAGCGTGTTTTATGATGGCACTGGCCACCGTATGGTACTCACCGATGCTCTTTGGGAAACTATGGATGAAGGAAACTGGATTGACTGATGAAATGATTGAAAAGGCCCAGCCACATATGTTGAAACATATGGTTTTGACATTTGTCAGTTATGTGATTATGTTGACACTTTTAGCGTTGCTGGTGGTATACGCACCGAAGATCCTGTTGCAGCCAATTGAGGCAGCAGGGTTGCTTGCTCTTTTTGCAGCTGCAGGTTTAATTCCCGCAGTTCTATTTGAAGGACGTTCAGCTCGTTATTATGCTATCAGTGTTGGATTTTATGTAACCTTCATTTTGCTTGGAACCTTAATGTTACAACACTGGCCCTGGTAATTAGAAATAATATGGGGTATTTAGTTGGACCACTCATTGCCGTGATAAGTATTGCTGTCTTTATGATTGACACACAATACCTGGACAAGAAAAATGTACAAATCCCAACATCTCCATCGCTTATTTTTTCACATACTGTAAAAGTATCAAGTACTTCATTTTTGGTAAGTATTGCGATGACTGACCAACAAAGATCACAGGGTCTTTCAGGTATTTCATTTTTGCCTGAACGTTCCGGGAAGCTCTTTATTTTTGATAAAGATAACAAACATGGTATATGGATGAAAGACATGTTAATTCCTCTGGATATATTGTGGTTTGGTCAAACAGGGGAGTTGGTATATCTTCAAACTCAGGTGAGTCCAGATACCTACCCTACGATATATGAACCTAGTGAGGATACCAAGTATGTATTGGAGCTCAATGCTGGGTCGGTAGAATCTTTAGACATAGCTGTAGGGGACATCCTCGTGTTACCTGCTGATCTAGATTACTTGCAACATTAGTTAACTATGTCATAATATACGCACGCAGATGGTTGCTTGTGTAGACAGTTATGTCTTGCAAGAGGAAAGTCCGGACACGTTTTTCTATTTATAGATCAAAAAAGGTAGCGGGTAACACCCGTCACATTACTTGTAATGAGAGGTGCGAGCAGAGACGTCCAAATCGAAAGAGGAGGATATCCTTATAGGATAAGCTCTTTAGGTAACTAAGGAGGTGAAACGGCTAAATCCTTACCAGCGTGCAAGGCCGTGCCCCAAAATTTATTTTGTCGGAGAGCCGCAAGAGGTATACAGCAATGTGTACCCTAGGTATATGACCATCCTAGAGTAATCTAGACAAAATCCGGCTTACCGCGTGTATAAAAACCCCCTATGGGGGTTTTTATAATGTGGTATTCTTATAGGTACTTACATTATTATTTTAAGGGTTTTATTTTTATGCAGGAGCAGTTTAAAGCTGTAGCGCAGCAGCAGGTGGTAGACAAAGTTGAAGTTTCTCTGCGAACTATTGCACAAAACAGCATCGTAGTTGTATTTGGCTTACTTCCGTTGTTTTTTATCCCGGTCTTATTTGCACCTTTTGGCTATTCAAAAACCTTGCTGATAATCGTCGGTGTATTAGTGTCGTGTATATTCTTCAGCCTTTCTGTTTTACGCTCAGGTTCAGTCAGGATTAGTGCCCCATGGGCACTGACTGCTTTCTGGGGGGTTGCTATAGTAACTTCTATCTCAGCACTCCTTTCAGGTGATATGTTTGACTCTTTCATAGGGGAGACTGTCGGGGTCCAGACAGCAATGTTCACTATACTACTTGCAGTTACTATGAGTATTTCTTCGCTTTTCGGTCAGACTAAAACGACTATTATGCGTTTGTATATTCTCCTTACAGGTAGTGCGCTTGTGCTCGGTGTATTCCACTTATTGCGTATCTTGTTTGGAGCAGACTTTATGACTTTTGGTGTGTTTATTTCAACTACAAGTACGCCATTAGGGGGTTGGAACGATCTCGGTCTATTCTTTGGACTCTCAATCCTTCTTTCGCTAGTTGCACTTGAGCAACTTCCTTTGACAAAATGGGGAAAGATACTATTTTCCGTAGTAGTTGGTACATCACTACTTATGTTATCGGTTGTGAACTTCTTTGCTATATGGATTGTGCTCGCATTGGTGAGCCTTGTGCAGCTGATGTACACACTTACAAAAGAAAGATTCACTGAACAGACATTGCAGATACAGGGAAAAGAAGACGTGTCGATGTACTCGGTGACATTGTCGACGGCAGTCCTCGTAGTTTCATTGTTGTTCATCATCGGAGGGTCCGCAGTAGGTGGGTTTGTATCAAATGTGACAGGTGTTTCGTATGTCGAAGTTCGACCGTCGCTTGAGGCAACCGTAGACATCGCACGATCTGTGTATCGAGAAAATGCTTTCCTTGGAACGGGACCAAATAAATTTGTTGACGCATGGCGTTTGTATAAAGACCCTGCTATTAACCAGACAATATTTTGGGCAACTGATTTCGGTAGTGGTCACGGGTATATCTCCACAGCATTTGTCACTGGAGGAATATTTACGATAATCGCCTGGTTTACATTCTTTGGACTCTTCCTTATGGCGGGATTCCGTATGTTAATGAGAGCAGTTCACGTTGATCGCTTCTGGTACTTTATTGGAACCTCGTCATTTGTAGCTGCCGTATATCTGTGGGGGATGTCCTTTATCTACAACCCAGGGCCAGTAGCGCTATTGTTAGCTGCAGTGTTCACCAGCATTATGTTTGTTGCACACGGAATGCTTCTCGCAACTTCAGAACGTCGTTTTTCAATTACTTCAAATAAACGCGCAGGCTTTATCTTGGTTGGGGTAGTAATGCTCATTATTGTAGCTTCAGCCAGTACTTTGTATTACACAGGACGACACTACGCATCAGTTTATTCGTTTAGCGGTGCAGTAAGTAATTTAGGGGGAGAGAAAACACTTAAGGAAGTTGAGCAGAGTATTGTAGATGCCTACACTGTTTCATCTAATGACTTGTATGTCCGACAGTTTGCAAACTATCAACTTTCAAAAATGAATTCACTTATGAATCTGGCTGAAGCAACTCCAGAACAGCAACAGCTATTTGAGTCATCAGCGGCAAATGGAGTAAATGCCGCACAGTTAGCAAAAGACTCGGATCCTACAGATCCCCAAAATTGGACGACACTTGGTGGTGTTTACAGTATTCTTGCTGCGGCAGGAGTTGAAGGAGCTAAAGACCGAGCTTCTGAAGCGTTTGCAAATGCGCGTGCACTTGATCCTGTAAATCCTACCTATTCATTACTTGAAGGACAACTTGCTTCTCGTACTGGTGACACTGAAGGAGCGCGAGCATCTGCCATTGCAGCAATACAGTTGAAACAAAATTACACTGACGCACTTGTTTTCCTGTCGCAACTGGATATAGCGGAAGGGAAAGTAGAGGATGCTATTGTGACTACTCGAGCGATTATTTCATTTGAACCAAAGAATCCTGCACGTTACTACCAACTTGGCATCTTAGAATCCGCAGCAGGTAATCTTGAAAATACAATCGCGGCGTTTGAGTATGCAGTGTTGCTCGATAAGAATTATGCAAATGCCCGGTACTTCCTTGCACGTGCATACATTCAAAATGGTAATACCGGTGGAGCCCTTGAGCAGTTAAATGTTGTGCGTGATTTAAACCCTGAAAATCAAGAAATTGCAGAACTTATAAGTCAACTAGAATCAGGAACTACGTTTGAAACACCGCCTCCTGTTGCACAGCTACCAATTGAGGAACCTCAAGCAGTATCAGCAACTGATGATGCGATCACTACCACTGAAGATCCTACTGATATTCCACAGGTAAGTACGGTGAACACAGTTGCTGGTGAAAGTGATGATGAGGCAAGTGAAGAAACGGCAGTGGACGAAACAGTAAACTAGCACACTCATGGTAAAGCGTGTTATTCAAATGATGTACAAAGAAGTACGCGGCCTCCATCAGGCCGCGTACGTTCTTGCGCTTTTCGCATTCGGATCACAGTTGCTTGCTTTAGTACGTGACCGTATGCTGGCACACCAATTTGGCGCTGGCTTTGAACTTGATATTTATTATGCTGCATTCCGTATTCCAGATTTACTCTATGTATTGTTTGCATCAACGCTGTCAGTCTACGTCCTGATTCCGTTTGTGGTATCTCGTATAAAAGGGGAGGATGCTACACAGGCTCAGGCACTTCTCGGTCAAGTATTTTCTTTATTCCTTCTTTTTTACACTGCATTAGCTGCTGTAGTCTGGCTGTGTGCACCATATATAGTACCTGTTGTGTTTCCTGGAATGACAGAGCATGTCTCAGACATGGTTACGATACTACGTATCTTACTCCTCCAGCCGTTGTTCCTGGGTATCTCAAGTCTCTTTGGAGTAGTTACTCAAATTGGTCATCGGTTTGTGTTATATGCAATAAGCCCCCTTATTTACAACCTGGGTATTATAGGAGGTATTGTATTTTTGTATCCCTTGATGGGTCTACAAGGACTTGCATATGGTGTGGTGCTGGGAGCTGTCGGACATATGGCAGTGCAGTTTCCATTAGTGCGTAGTAGCAGTCTGTCTTTTTGGGTATCCATGAGGCTGAATTGGGGATTGCTCTTTGAAGTACTTTGCGTTTCCATACCTCGTGCAATAACACTTGCAATGCACCAGGTGGTGCTTCTTGTGCTGGTGAGTATAGCGGGACTTATGACCGTTGGTTCTGTTGCAGTATTTCAGTTTGCTTACAACCTACAGTCAGTGCCATTGGCTATTATTGGTGCAAGTTATTCCATTGCAGCGTTTCCATTGTTGGCTGACTTGTATGTTCAGAATAAAAAGGAAGCATTTTCATTACACGTAGTGACAGCATTGCGGCATATTATTTTCTGGTCAGTGCCAGTTATTGGGTTGCTTATTGTACTGCGTGCACAGATGGTTCGAGTGGTACTTGGCAGTGGGGCATTCGACTGGTCTGATACTCGCTTAACCGCTGCAGTGATGGCGTTGTTGAGCGTTTCATTATTTGCACAAGCGGTTAACCTGCTACTGGTTCGTGTATTTTATGCAGGAGGGCATACCCGTACCCCATTCTTAGTGACACTGTTTGGTTCACTGTGTGCCATAGGATTTACTGTTACCTTGTACCATTCTTATAGTGACACTTCAGTACTCTTTAGTGCACTTGAGTCAATGCTACGTATTGAAAATGTAGATGGTTCAGAAATTATCTCTGTAGCTATCGGATATAGTGCCGCAATCATCTTACAGACCATCGTTCTTCTGCTGATAGCAGCACGTAAATTTGCACTGCCATTACGTTGGGTGCCAGTGCATATGTCACGCTCATTATTTGCTGCAGTTTTTGGAGGATTTTGCGCGTATAGTGCTTTAAACTTTTTTGTATTTGGTATTGATGATGAGACGTTTGTTGGCATCTTCTTGCAGGGATTAATGGGTGCAACGGCAGGTATCCTCGGTATTGTTTCGGCGTATTATGTGACTGGCTCACCTGAGCTTTTAGAAATTTATAAGTCGCTGAAAGGGCGTAAGGTAAAAACAGAAATAGTAATCTCACAAGACGACGTTTTATAGCCGTGTTTTTAGGATGGTATTCTCGACAGGCCTTACGCTTTAATGTACAGTACGTTTCACTATGAATCGAGAAATTAGAAATTTTTCAATAATCGCACACATCGACCATGGAAAGTCGACGCTTTCTGACCGTATGCTTGAAGAGACCTCTACCGTTGAGGCTCGGAAGATGCAGGATCAGGTGTTGGACTCCATGGATCTTGAACGTGAGCGAGGAATCACTATTAAAATGCAGCCAGTAAGGATGGAGTATGAGCGTGATGGTGTTGCTTACATCCTAAACTTGATTGATACTCCAGGACATATCGACTTTTCATATGAAGTGTCACGTGCACTCAATGCTGTTGAGGGCGTACTGCTCCTTGTAGACAGTACCCAAGGTGTGCAAGCACAGACATTGAGTGTGTTGCAGATGGCTAAAGACTTAAGTCTTACTATTGTGCCAGTGCTGACGAAAGTGGATATGCCGAATTCGCTCATTTCCGAAGTGTCAGAAGAATTGGTAAATTTGCTAGGGTGTAACCCCGACGAAATTTTGCTTGCGTCAGGTAAGACAGGAGAGGGTGTGCCTGAACTATTGAGTGCAGTTTGTGACCTTATTCCAGCTCCACGGAAATCTGAGTATGATCAGTACAGAGGATTGATTTTTGATTTCCAGTATGACAATCATCGTGGAATCATTGTATATCAACGTGTATTCGACGGATCAGTAAAAAAAGGAGACAAACTAAAATTTGCAATCAGTGGAAAAGAATTTCAAGCCCTTGAGGTAGGAATGCTTTCTCCAGAAGAAGTCCCGGCTGACTCGATTGAGTCTGGAGAGATTGGATACATTGTTACTGGTATCAAGGAGCCGGGGGTTGCGTCAGTAGGGGACACGCTCATGCTTAATAAAAGCACCCTAGAGGCACTTGCTGGGTATAAGGAGGCGAATCCTGTGGTGTGGGCGTCAGTGTTCCCTGAGAGTCAGGATGACTTCACGATGCTTCGGCAGGCACTCGACAGACTAAAGCTTTCAGACTCTTCTCTTTCTTATGAAGAGGAGTCTTCAGGAGTGCTCGGGCGCGGATTTCGTTGTGGTTTCCTTGGGATGCTTCACATGGAGATTATTACAGAGCGACTTCGTCGTGAGTTCAATATAGAACTCGTCATTACTTCTCCGTCGATCTCTTATGAGATTGTATCGCCTGATGGGTCTGTAAAAGAAGTGTATGCTGCAACGCGCTTTCCTGATCATGGTGAAAAGGTAACAGTACGAGAACCTTGGATACTCGGGCAGATTATTTTACCTGGCGACTACATGGGTAACATCATGACGCTCCTGTATGAGCACGAAGGTTCAGTGATTGATACGGAACTTTTTGGTGACGGGCGAACGCTCCTTGCTGTTGAGATGCCACTTCGTGAACTCATGCGAGGATTTTTTGATAAATTAAAGAATGCTAGTAGTGGATATGCCTCATTATCTTACGAGATTGCTGAGATGCGCGATGCATCAGTAGTACGATTGGATGTATTGGTTGCCGAAGAAGTGGTCCCTGCGTTTTCTCGAGTAATAGGTATGGCACGCGCGGAGTCTGATGCAAAGGCAGTTACTGAAAAACTTTTTAAAACAATGCCTCGACAACAGTTTGACACAAAGATTCAGGCGCGTGTAATGGGTAAAATTATCGCCACAAAAAAGCTTTCAGCGGTTCGAAAAGACGTGACTGCAGGATTGTATGGAGGTGACGTTTCTCGAAAGAATAAACTCTTGGACAAGCAGAAGAAAGGAAAGAAGAAAGCTTTGGCCAGAGGAACAGGGAACGTGCATATACCCCCAGACGTATTCATGAAAATGATCAAGGATGACTAAACGTCATCCTTGATGAGCTTTTGAGGCAGATTCGACCGGAGGGAGAATCTGTCCAAAAGGTTCAGATAGTCTGGGAGACTATCTGAAAAAGGTTACCTACTGCTTGCAGTGATAACCTGAACAGCGTCTGTAAGACGGACAGCCTCTGTAAACAAGTTTTTAAAACTGCATTCGTAACTCAGATAAAAGTAAACTTTATATATGCTTACTCATTTGTTTTAGTAAGAGGAAAGGATGACTAAAGCAATCGCTACACGTACGCCTCCAATTATTTTTTCTCACTCTGCTTACAGAAGCTGTTCAGGTTGCCAGTATTTTTCATCCTTAAAATATCAGTCACCCTCTTACAAAAGTGCATAAGCACTTTCTCACCTTGTATTTAAAGCAATTTAATCATCTTTTAATAGGTTGGGTTAATACAAAGGACCGCAGGCTTGCCTACGGTCCTTTGTGAATGTTCAACGCAGTAGTTGGAGTGATTTCTACTGTTTTTAAAACAGTGAAGCACCGCCTGAGTAGGCAAAGATCATACTAAATGCGATAAGACCTGCGATTACTATCCAAATCCATTTGATTGCCTTCTTTGTTTTTTTGTCGTATAGGAAGCTCATTGTGTGGGAAACGTTAATCTATAAAGTGTTAAAATGATAGCATACTCTATGAAAAAAAGGCATGAAATTCGGCAAAAAAAATACCTATAAAGACTACATATATTCTCGACCAGTTATCGGTGTGCTCTTACTGATTATTTTTTTTCTGATAATGAGTGTATACGAACGCTACGGTGTAGAGAGAGACATGTCAGAACGCAGGGCATTGTCCGAGACTGAGTTAGAACAGTTGTATGATAGAAAAGGGCAGCTGGAAGACAGGGTCCAGCATCTTGAAGGAGAACGTGGTATCGAAGAGGAGATTCGTAAAAATTTTGATGTCGCACGTGAAGGTGAACAAGTTATTATTTTAGTAGGCGATGAACGTGTAGAGACTGATGTGGTTCAGGAAATAGTTTCTAAAAAAGAACCGTGGTACAAGTTCTGGAGATAGTTTCACTATTTTGTATCAATGATATAATATCTGAGTATGGATAAAACAGTAATAATTTATAGCACACCAGTATGTCATTTTTGTCATACTGCAAAAGATTATTTTAAAGATAATAGCGTAGAGTACACAGAACATGATGTTGGAGCAGACCAGGAAAAACGACAGGAAATGATTGAGATGACCGGACAAATGGGGGTGCCAGTTATACGCATCGGAGATGATGTAGTCATAGGCTTCGACGAAGCTAAAGTAGCTGAATTACTCGCTGCCTAGAACAGGTTTAAGATTGTAAATTATCACACAAAAGACGGCAGGCCTAAGGCCTGCCGTCTTTTGTTTTATCAAATACCTCAATGATAGCTGACATATGCTACCGTAACTATATCGGTTAACCGCTATAGTTACCAATGTTCAGTTAATTGGCTTTATGTTACAGTATTTGCATTCTGCCCTGATAGTTCAATGGATAGAACGAGTCCCTCCTAAGGATTAGATCTAGGTTCGATTCCTAGTCAGGGCACAAAACAAAGTAACCCGATAAACGTATATTTGTTCCCAATTAAGTTTATTTTAAGGTATTTAGGATGCTACAATTGATGTTATGGAACCTGAAATAGAAAATATAGCAGAAAGTGATCATGAGGCATTGAAAGAATTGGTCAATAAAAATTCTGTATTACTTGAGGAAAATAACCGCTTACTGAAAAAACTCCACCGCAATGCGTTGTGGGGTTTTTGGGTGCGAGTCACATGGTTTGTGGTAATGCTTGGTTTACCGTTTGCATTGTATTTCTATGTTTTGGAACCATATTTTTCTGCACTTGGTTCAAATTATGAAGTTTTCAAAGCTGGAGTAAATGAGATACCGGGATTAAAAGGAATGGGCCAGTTACTTGATACTATTACGGGGAACAATTGAGAATAAGTCATTGAAAAAAATGGAAAAACAGGTACAATAGCATCCACTTACTTAGATAGGTGAGTGTACGCTTGGGTAGCTCAGTTGGTAGAGCATTCGATTGAAGCTCGAAGGGTCGGCGGTTCAAGCCCGCCCCCAAGCACAAACGAAAAGAACAGAAAAACACCATTCGTAAGAATGGTGTTTTTCTGTTCTAGTACGTGACCTGCGTCACGTACGGCTCGTTTGTGAGGCGGAGCGCTGTGAGGAGCCTTTCCAAGGTGACGAACCGCGAGCCCGGGGAGGAAGTACTTAGTAGAATCTACGCGAAGCGTATGATTATACTTAGTAACTTGACCCCATATGTGCTTGGGAGGAAGAGGCTAGTGCCTCTTCCGGGGCGGGCTTGAAAGGCGGAGCTTTGTAGCTTTAGCTAGATGCGAGCCGGGTGAAAAGTGATTCAGTATCACTTTGCAAGGGGTTACCTAGTATTTTGAAGAATGAGGAATGGTGATAACCTGAACAGAATCTGTAAGATTAGCGAACACTTAGTAGATTCTGAGTGAAACGAAAGAATATACTTAGTGATTCGTGACCAAGCCCCCCCAGCTCTGCAAACCTTTAATGCTCTCTGTGTAAAACTCGCAACTCTTTATAAAACCTTGCGCTACAATAAACACTATGAAAGTAACAAATACAATTCGAACTTGGAGCAGCTTTGTATCCTGCAGCCTTAAATCCGCACTGTAAGGCGTCTTTTAAGTATTTGTTACAACACACTCCACTTATTTGAAATCCGCCTTCCGAGGCGGATTTTTGATTATAAAATTCGAAGCTCGGAACAGTTCAAATAAGGGAGAGAGAAGATGACTATCGCAAACGTATCAAGTAAAATCTGGAATCTTATGAACCAGATTGAGAATCAGGCCATGGCAGGAAAAACCCCTGAGCAAATCGCTCAAGAGGTAAAAGGTTCTGTTGTCTCTGGTGGATTCTATGAAGTGGGTATCAAAGTTGAAAACACTACCTACTACATTCCAAAACTACAGCCTGATGTGCAGGCTGTGGTCAATGTTGCACTAGCTGCGTGAATATTGACAAAACAAAAACCGGTCCCTTTCGGGACCGGTTTTTCTTTTATTTGTGGACTTTTGACTTTACCTTTAGTCGAGTACTTCTATCTTTATCTACCTTTGGTAGTCGAATCTCGAGCATTCCGTGTTTTTCTTGCGCATCGGCTTCATCGATAAGTACTTCTTCAGGCAATAGGAGTGTGCGAGAAAATGAACCCCAGAACAATTCACGATGATAATAATTTTCATCAGTTGCTTCTTGGTATTCCTCGCGTACTCCTCTGATAGTTACCATATCGCGCGTGATAGCAATATCGAGGTCGTCAGGGGAGACGCCAGCAACAAGGGCACGTATAACTACCGCGTCACCTGTGTGATACATATCAACCGGCAATTCACCATCCTGCTGTTCTTCTTCAGCAACAGCTTCTTGTCCGTGGAACTCAGATTCTTCATCGTCATCGTAGTGATTTACTGCGACATCGTCATTCTCACCGAATTCATGACCTTCGTCAAGAACCTCATCGTATTCTTCTGAATTGACTGATCCGGTCAGTCGCTCTAGGAATGATATTTTTTTCATGATGTATATTGATGTGCAGGGTTATGACGTGCTTCTAAGAACTTCACTTTTTCGAAAATGAGTAAGAGAACTATGATTCCCATCCATACGAAGAGGAATACGCCTAAGATAGTTTCTCCACTTGAATCCATTATAAAAAAGTTAAACAAAGCATGCAAGATGATAGCAATGAACAACCCGAGCATGCCAAAAACAGATTTTATAATATTGCTCTTATAATACGCTAATGCTAAGAATGCTCCAACAGTCCCCGATGCCAATACGTGCAAAAGTGTTGCGCCTAAAAATCGTAATTCTCCTGTAGTGAGGGTCTGTACAATGTCACCAGAAGAAAGTGGCCCGAAGATAAAGAGGGCATTTTCAAGTGCTGCAAAGCCAAGTGCAATAGTGATCATATAAATGATGAGGTCAATCGGCTCATCAACCGCTTTATTTCTCAGTACTACAATTAATGCAGCAGCATACTTAAGGACTTCTTCAATGATAACCCATACAAAGATAAGGTTATCTCCAGAGTATAGTTCTATCGCAAGTTTTTGTAAGGGTAACGCAAGGGGTACCACCATCATGCCTCCAATTAAAGCAAGGAGAATAAGTAGATATGGTTCAGGTCGTTCTTTGTCTTCACGTAACCAAAACCATAGCCAAAAAAGGGCAGGGATAAGTCCACCTAAAAAAGCAATCGCAAATTGCGTCGATTCCATTGCCTTATTGTATCAGTATGAACGCATGCAAGACATACGGCCATACACAGTAGTAAAACTAAGAAGCATATAAAAAGCGCGCCAAATTGCGCGCTTGTACCATTTTAGTTATGTGAAGTGAAAAGTCTGGCATAACTTCGGGCCACTATGGGCAAAATAGTGAGTTCAGCAGTTGTATCGTCAATTTTTGCCACACATGGCTGTGAGTGAAGGTGAGCCGGACCTTTGGTAATCTGTCCTTGAAACACTGGACCTGTTTCAGAAAAGTGAAGTAATCCAGTAATTTTGTAAGGGTCTCCACTAAGTGAGAAACCATCAAGGGTTTCTTCTGAACTCGCAACATCAAAAAGATCAATTTTCATTATATATCCCCTCGTTTACTAACTGAAAGTAAGGTAACAAAATATGCTTGAATATACAAGAAAACGCAACGACCTGCGGTCGTTGCGTTTTCTTGTATTACACTCTAGTGCTTTGGCCAATTTTCAACCATCAGTATTTCTTGTTCCTTCATTTCCTTAGGAAGCTCTTGCCAGATTGTTTCGGTGACAAACGGCATGAATGGGTGGAGTATCTTAAGTGAAGTGACTAAGTGTTCCACCAGGAGTCGCTGTCGAGATGCTTTGACTGATGCATCTTCAGAAGAGAGAAGTGGCTTTGATTCCTCAATGAGTTCACTTGCGAAGTAGTCCCATACGAAGTGGTATATTTTTTCAGCAGCAATATCGAATCGGTCATCCTCCATGTTTTTAGTGATGTCTGCTACGGCTACCACAAGCTTCTCTTGTATTTTCTGAGCGTCAGATTCATTGAGTTCTGCATCGACTGGCATGTCGGCAGTTGAATCAAGTACAAACCGAGTAATATTCCAGATTTTGTTTGCGAACTTTTTGTAGGCATTTACTTTGTCTGGGTCGAGGTTCATGTCACTTCCTGGTGCGTTGTTTACTATGAGCCCCATACGTAGTGCGTCAGTTCCGAACCGGTCTTGGATTTCAATTGGAGCAATTACATTTCCTTTAGACTTACTCATCTTCACACCTTTTTTATCTCGTACCATTCCATGAAGATACACTTTTTTAAACGGCACTTCGCCAGTACGATAAATACCAAGCATAATCATTCGTGCAACCCAGAAGAAGATGATGTCTTTTCCAGTCTCCATCACGGAAGTAGGGTAGTAGTTTTTAAAGTCGCTTCCTTCAGGGAAGTCAGTAGTAGCTAGTGGCCATTGTCCAGAAGAGAACCATGTGTCGAACGTATCAGGGTCTTGCTCTACAGTACCGTTACACTCAGTACATTTCTTGATTGAGTCATCGAGGTCTACCATTCCGTGTCCACACTCAGTACAGACCTTCGCAGGAATAGGGATGCCCCAGGCGATTTGTCGTGCAATCGGCCAGTCTTCGATATTTTCCATCCAATGTTTAAATACACGTTCATCACGGTCGGTCACAAAGGTAATCTCGCCGCTGTCTACAGCAGCCACCGCTTTTTCAGCAAGTGGTTTTGTCTTTACAAACCATTGTTCACGAACTTGCGGTTCAATTTCTTTATTGCACTTATAACAGCAGGGAACAGAGTGTTCATATTTTTCATCAATTTTCACCAAGAGCCCCTTCTCATCAAGCTTCTGCACAATAGCTTCTCGGGCGTCGTTAATATTCATACCTTCGTATTCTCCAGCAGGGGTCATAAGCTTTCCTCGCCAGTCGATAATCTGTTCAAAATCAAGATCATGTTTCTTTGCGATGTCGAAGTCGATGTGGGAGTGCCATGGAGTGATAGTCATTACACCAGAGCCCATTTCAGGGTTACCAGCTTCGTCCTTGATGACGGTTGCAGTAATAGGACCATGAATCCATTCAAGCTCAATTTTTTGTCCATGTTCAAATTCAGCGTATCGTGCGTCGTCTGGGTGCATTACCACGTACTTGTCACCAAACTTCGTCTCAGGCCGTGAGGTACCAATTACGAAAGGACCGTACTGGAAGTAGTAGAACTTGCTAGTTCGTTTGTCGTGTTCAATTTCTAGGTTTGAGAAAGAGGTCTGATGCTTTGGACACCAGTTTACCGTTCGTTTCCCTCGGTAGAGTAGCTCATCGTCTTCAAGTTGCTTGAAAGTATTGTGTACAATTTTGATTACTCGGTCATCAAGGGTGAAGAGCTCACGACCCCAGTCACAAGAAGCTCCAAGTGAGCGCACTTGATCTTCCATTGTTGCTTTATTCTCTTGCACAAAGTCCCATATTTCTGAGCGTAATTCATCGTTAGTCATATCAAAACGAGAACGCTTTTGCTTCTGGAGATGTTTTTCGTACACTGCTTGAGTTTCAAAACCAGCATGGTCAGAACCAGGGAACCAAACAGCTTTCTTCCCACGCATGCGTTCAAAGCGAATCATGATGTCTTCAACAGTCACAAATAGAGCATGCCCAGCATGCAGGGAAGCATTAGCATTGGGAGGGGGCATTACAATAGAGAAAGTCTCAGTACGATCACCAGGAAGATTGTCAGGGTTAAAATACCCCGATTCCTCCCACATCTTGTAGATGTTTTTTTCGTGTTCAGCCGGGTCGTATGGCGTTAAAAATACCTCTGGGATGTTGCTGGTTTGCTCGCTCATAATGTTTAAAGTTAGATATCGATAATACCATGTAATATGGTGCATTTAAAGAACAAAAGGAGCAGGGACATTATATGTCCCTGCTCCTTTTGTTCTTGTTAAGTAAACTTAATCATCCAGACTCTTATTTCCATCAGCTTTTATAAACCTCGCTGCTGCAGGATTTGAAGCGTTGGCTGCTTTGGCGTGGCCGGCTAGGGCAATCATGATTGAGTTGTCGGTAGATAAGCCTGGGTTGGGGAAGTAGACAGTGACATCAGGGAACTCAGTGAGAAAATGGCGGTTGAATTCCTGGCGGAAATACTGGTTGGCACTGACACCCCCACCAACGATGAGTGTTTGAGCACCGTGCTCTTCGATAGCTTTGGAAGTTTTCTTCAGAAATACTTCAAGGGCAGCGTCTTCAAAGTCTCGCGAGAGTGCTTGTTTTTCTTCTTCGGTGAGTTCTTTCTTATCTATTGTGTAGAGGACTGCAGTTTTCAGTCCCGAGAAAGAAAAGTCTAAGTCCTTACTATGGATCATGGGACGGGGAAGTTCCCTGCCTTTAAATGGTGGAAGATTTTGACGTCGACCCTCTGCTGCAAGCTTACTAATCTTCGGCCCTCCTGGGTATTCAAGTCCCATCATGCGTGCGACCTTATCAAATGCTTCTCCAACAGCATCATCGAGTGTCTGACCGATTTTTTTATAATCGCCCCATGTTTTCATGAGTATCAGCTCAGTGTGTCCACCAGAAATAAGTAGTGAGATAGTAGGGAAGGTAATCTGCGACAGCTTGTCGTCTTCCTCAACATCAAATATTGATGCAAGGATATGACCCTCCATGTGATTTACCGGCACTACCGGGATATTCATAAGATATGAAATCGCTTTTGCGAAGTTAACTCCCACCCAAAGTGCTGGTTCGAGACCCGGTCCTGAAGTGACAGTAATGAGGTCTATTTCTGGCCGTTCGTGTTTTTCTGCAAACGCGATAAGTTCATCAGCAAGTCCTTCTTCACGGTAGAGAATTTCATGTAGCTTCTCTTGTATTTCTCGAGGAATCTCCTCAGTACTTTCTTCTAAGATTTCAGCTTCCTCCAGAGCAATTTTCATCATGGGGAGAATCTTTCTAATGTGTTCACGCTTTGCCATAGCAGGAAATACACCACCATATTGTGCATGGATGTCAATTTGTGAATGTAGTGCATTACCAAGTATTTCGTAAGTCGCCTCAGGAAACTGCCCTTCAACTTTGATGAGGCTCACTGCAGTTTCATCACAGCTGGTCTCTATAGAAAGAATATTCATAGTGCATTTATAACATATAAAAAAGAAAACCCGCATAGTTTGCGGGTCCTCGTGAGAAGAAATTGTTTCCGGAACGAATCACGTGCCAGCCTTGACTGAACAACTGAGTGTTCACCGGGTGTCATTGCGGCAATCAACACAGCATTCTTAGGAAACACCTTTTGAAACAAGACACGCACCTGACGTGTGCTATAACAGATATGCTTCTTCTCACGAGTTTTTATAATGTATACCGCTTGGTAAAAAAAGTCAACTATTCTTCCAGAAAAGTGAACGGGAGATCAGAAAAAGTAGAGACGTTAATACCTGAGGCATTTTGATGCCCACCACCACCGTATTTCTGAGCGATTTCAGAAACGTCGGTTTCACCGATACTTCGCAAGGTGACACTGACCGAGCCACCGTTATGGTAGTAGACGATTCCAATGGGTGTTTGTTCTGCAGCTAGGTTGAGTTCTGCAAGTTGGTTACCAAGAATAGAACGATAGATACGTGAGGCGTTGATAGCCCATACTTCATGCCCTTCAAAAAGTACTCGTTCTTTGTACTGCATTAGTTTAGAAACTAATCGGTCCTCAAACTTGGCCAGGAGTGCTCCTTTAGCAATGAAGTTAATGAGCTTGTCGTTATCCTTGAGTTCCTCAATGAGTGCATCCCATACTTCAAAAGTGATGTCGTATTGTCCAAGTGCGGTGTTGTACTCACGATTTTCAGGGAGCGCAAATCTCCAAAGGTCGTGATCCTCGACGTATTCTAAAAGGGGAGGGACAGTCGTTTCTGGATGGAAGTACTTCCATGAGAGCACTGCACCAGAGTGGTCATTATCAAAAATATTTTCAGGAAAACTCTCAACATCTTCCTTACTTGTCTTATGGTGGTCGATAACGAGCACTGATTTATTAGTGTCTAGAAGTGTCTGGAGAGTCTCTTTTGAAAAAGAATAATCAAGTATATATATCTCCTTGCCCGTAAGTCCCTCTGGAGGTACATCGTTACCGGTTTTGCGAGGTATGTATGACGCATCTTCTCCAAACTTCTTCCATGCTGCATACGCACTACCAAAACCATCACGACAATCCGCGTGGTACATGATTACGATGTCTTTGAGTGTTTCTTGATTCATAGTGGTGTATTTATAGCATAAAATCTACCTTGTGGGGTCAAGTTTCTAATTTACTATGTCCATAAGAACTTCTTTCTCACAGAAGCTTTTCAGGTTGTCGATGCTGATGCAGCTGGCAACCTCTTGCAAAAGTGCTTAGGCACTTTTGCGCTCCGAATCGACTGTTTTTTGCATTAGGGAAGTAAAAACATGTCTCCGTCTCGCACTAAGGTACGTAAGTGAAGCAGGTCACTTACTATAAGAAAATCAACGGAATTAATTCCGTTGATTTTCTTATACCTTGGTGCGCGATACAGGGCTCGAACCTGTGACCTCTCGCATGTCATGCGAGCGCTCTACCAACTGAGCTAATCGCGCTTTAGTGTGTCAATGTAGTTCCTGTACAGGAACTGTTCAGGTTATCAATATTTCTACGAAATATCCGATATTCCTTACAGGACTGTACGTCTTTTGGAAATTAAAATTTCTCAAATGGTCTTGCGATATGTTCCCACATATCTCACTCTTGCAAAGTGCAAGAATTTTTAAGAATAAAAATTCCATGTATGAAAAATATAATCGCTACGCTTTTTATTTTACACAACATTTAGTCACTCCCCACTCTACCAGCTGAGCTAACCGGACACATAAAATTCATCCAATACAGCATAGTATACCTGAACTTTGTTTTTGAGTAAAAGAAAACCGCCCCATGCATGACAGGGCGATTTGTTAGTACTCGCTAAGGTATTCTTTCACAGCGAGTTGGGCTATTTCTTCTGGTGCAAGATTAAGTTTTTCTTCAATCTCCCTAAGTTCCTCACCGACCGTTTTGTTCCCAGAAACAAAAGCCGCAACAAGTTGCGCATGCTTTATTACTAGAGCTTTCCGTTCGTTGCTATCCATGGTAGTTACCCTTTTAAGAGTTGACATACTTTGAATAGCATAGCATAATTGCAAATTTTCCGCAACGTGCACGCTCTAGTTTTCCGTTTGGCGCGAGTTCTTTTACCCATTGATTATCCTCACCAGCTTTCGTAAGTGCTCGTGAAAGTATTCCGATACTGTCAATGAGTGTGTTATGTAGTCGTGTGCGATCATCGTCAGCACGTGCAAAAAGCTCTTTCCATTCCTCGTCAGAGTATTCAGATCGCTGGGTAAGAAGTTGTTTCATATTCCACACATCGGCAGCGTACCGAGTGCTGTATTCTAGGAGGGCTTCTAATGCTGTTTCACAGTTAGTATCTCCCTCACACCTCTCGTTGAGTTCTTCTTCAGTAATAGGTAAGTCTAAAACAAGGCCCTTTTCAATCTTACGCTCAGCGTCTGATACAAAATCAGCTGGTATTTGTGCTGGTTGTTCAAAATTCATTAATAAGAGTATATACCAAAAGATAAAGCCAGTCAGTATAAATTGTGTCCAACCGATTTGTTTTGCACTATAAAATTTTCCATTTATTTAATGTAGGTATATACTGAAAAGCCCTATGATTATTCTTTATCCAACTGAAACTTTGTATGCACTAGGTGTTAATGCGCTTGATGAAGTTGCTTTGAAGAATCTGTTTAAACTCAAGGGTAGAGACATGGATAAGCCGGCTAGCTGGCTCGTGCGACGAGTGGAAGATATTGAACGTTACGCTGAGTTACCAGAGAAGGCGGAAAAAATCGCGAAGCAATTTTTGCCGGGGTCACTGACATTAGTATTAAAAGTAAAGGATTATTTGTCAGATACGGTGGTTGCACCAGATAGAACTATTGGATTTCGAGTTTCCAATGACCCAATGACTGAACAAATAGTTGATGCCTTTATGGAAGAGTACGACTCGCCACTTACGTGTACTAGTGCAAATGTAAGCGGAGCTCCTACGTTTGCCACTCCAGGTGAGATTCTTCAACAGTTTGGAGAAAAAGCACAAATGATTAATGAAATCCATGACGACGATTCACGTAAAGCGTTAGCATCGACAGTGGTACGGGTTGTTGGAGATACAGTCACGGTATTGCGAGAAGGATCCATTTCCGAAAAAGAAATAATGGAATGTGTGAAAGAAAACCCAAGTTGATACGTCATCACTGGTACTATACTGCTCTTTCTCGCCTCTACAGCATAAGAGATTGAGCTATTTTTTATATGAACAAACAAAAAACGACAACTGTTGAAAACACAGTATATATAGGAAGTATTCCTAATACACCCATGAAATTCATGTGGGTATTTTCGATGAAGCATAGGAAGTGGGTTATTGCTGCGACACTAGCGGTAATTGTTGCTGCCACTCTCGTTTCGGCAACAAATCTTCTCTATAAGTATGTTGTTGATAATATTCTTTCAGAGAATTTTACCTTAGTAACGATGTTGATACTTGCGTATCCAGTACTTGTATACGTTGAGACCTTGTTTTGGCGATTGAGCGGATTCATGGGAATGATCTGGGTGACACGCATGGAATACGATACGTACAACGCTTTAACTGCGTATGTGCTTAAGCATAGTCATGGATACTTTGTAGACCGGTTTGCGGGCTCTTTGCTCAGCAAGGTAGATAACGTGGTTGATTCGGCAACTAACTTAGCAATGGAGTACCTTTGGTCACAGCTTGAGGCCACAATGATTATCCTGATGTCGTACATATTGATTTTCCGCGTTGATTTCACAGCTGGAATACTGTCAATGTTGCTGTTAGCAATGCTTATTATTGTTAATAAAAATATTATCCCAAAACAAGGAGTATTATCACGAAAAAACGCAGAGACATATACAATTCTCCGTGGACATATTGTGGATACATTCACAAACATCACTGCAGTACGTCACCATGCTTCTTCTTCACACGAAGAGAAACGATTGCGTGTACTTGCCGAAAACAGTCGTATCACACATGCGAATAGTTGGTTCAACATGGAGACAACCATGGTGATTAACATGACCATAGTATTCGTATTTAGCTTGGCAATCATGTACATACTAAGCCTTCGGTATCAGTCAGGACTTATTACTGCAGGTGACCTCATATTGATACTCGCTATCTTTTCAACCATTTCTGGGACTTTGATTCGACTCGGTCGTGCATTTAACCATGTTGCAAAGGCATACGGAAAGATGCAGGAGGGACTCAGTGAATTAGCAGTAAATCATGAAATTCAAGATACTTCTACCTCTGCAAAAATGGAACTTAATGGCGGATGTATCGACTGGAAGAATGTAACCTTTGAATTTGGAGCCAATACTGTATTTGACGAGTTTATGTTGTCTATTGAACCAGGTCAACGCGTGGGACTTGTCGGTCCCTCAGGAGCCGGAAAGACTACTTTTGTATCACTCCTGCTTCGACAACATGAGATACATGGTGGCTCTATTGAAATTGATGGACAGAACATCGCTGAGGTTACCCAAGACTCGTTGCGTGCGAACATTGCCGTAGTTCCGCAGGAGCCGTTGCTATTCCATCGCACGATCAAGGAAAACATCGCGTATGGTAACCCTGATGCAACTCAAGAAGAGATAGAAGAAGTGGCGAAGAAGGCACAAGCGCATGAGTTCATCATGAAGCTTGAGCTTGGCTATGACACGATGGTGGGAGAGCGAGGTATTAAACTCTCAGGAGGACAAAAGCAACGTGTTGCTATTGCGCGGGCAATGCTTAAAGATGTTCCGATTCTTGTACTCGATGAGGCTACGTCTGCGCTCGATAGCGAAAGTGAAGTTGAGATTCAAAAAGCACTCCATATCCTGATGGAAGGGAAGACCGTGATTGCAGTAGCACACAGGCTTTCAACGCTCCGTGAGATGGATCGGATTCTTGTCTTGGAAACAGGAAAGATTGTGGAAGACGGAACGCAT
Source organism: Acidimicrobiales bacterium (assembly GCA_047638595.1). GTDB lineage: Bacteria > Patescibacteriota > Minisyncoccia > Phycocordibacterales > UBA918 > OLB19. Next base: position 2,486 of record JBLIMJ010000009.1, on the reverse strand, counting down.
GACGAGCTTGCACAAAGTGGCGGAACGTATCAGCGACTGTGGGAGCACCAAGCCGGAGGCTTCCTGACAGAATGATTTATAAATTGAATGACTACTTCGTTGAATGAAAAAAGGAATGCAATGACTATTCTGAATTTAGTTCCCGATTTGTTCTGCTCTTGGGTAAATCACTGGACTGTGGTGCGATACATAACACTCACCGTACAGTAAGTGCGCCTATGTTATTTTTCTTCCACGCTACGTATTCATTCCAATTTAGGAATTATTAGCAAAACAAAAGAACGACAGCCTTCGGCTGTCGTTCTTTTGTTTTGCTTACGACTTCAGTGCTTCAAGTGCACCTAGGGCGTAGAATTTTACCTGAGGCTCCATATTTGGGTGCCTCTCGACTTCTTCTTTTGTCAGCCAGACAGATTGTTCTCCAGGATTTTCAGGGATGATGTGATCAGTTTCACTTGTTGCGTAATAAAGTAAATCGATATGCTGATGTTTTTTATCTCCCACACAATGTATGTTCATATGTGCAGGGTTCGGCAGATGCCGGTTACCCTTAGGTAACTCAGGAGGTATTGGTCCTCCATCATGTATTTCGACATCCAAACCAACCTCTTCCCTGCATTCTCGTACCGCCGCTTGTGCAGGATCCTCATCAAGTTCCACATGTCCCCCGACATGTATCCATATGCCGTATTTCTCATGTAGACGAATGAGGACTTTGTTGTTGTAGACGATATAGACTCCTGCAGTCCAGTCGATAAGTTCGTGAATGTGTGCCATAGAAGGTAAGTATATCACCTCCAAAAAGATAAAATTTCATCTCTAAAAACCTTATTATCTATAATAAGATTGCTAATTTTACACGTTACTTAGTAATTTTTTGTATAACATTCATATCCTATGACAAGGAAGCGAGAGGATCGATCATTCAAGACTATTAAAATATGATACGATTAGTCATTATATATGTTTGAAAACGCTGATACTGAAAATCGTGAAAATAAGTACGAAAGAGCCACTGACGTCCAAGTCCTAGGTCTGCATCTTGAAACTCTAGTCAATGAAACAGATCTGGCAGAACAGTTGTCAGGACGTTTAAATCTGGCGGAGAAAGAAGTACATGAATTATTTTATGGTCTAAAACCCGTTCCTGTCTGGCAGTTAGCTATAATTCTTGAAGATATTGAAAGCAAGGATGATAACGCAACACTGACTGTAAGTTACGCTGTTCTCCATGACATCCTAGAAAAAGCTCAGAAAAATAATATCTCTGTAATACCAGCACCTTCTGAAGAAGAAAACACCGCAAATATTAATCGAATGATACTAGATCGAGTATCGAATTTATTTGACTGCATAAACGGTTACAATGCGAACGAAGCTAATTCCGAACGCAATCGTAGTCAAATGTTTGCTGCATTGTGTCGTGATGTGGGAATCCATTCTGATTCTTTTATTGATCCACATTTTAACGAGTGGTCAATTGATATGCTAGAGAGGTTGGCTCAGAAACTTGGTGTTCCTGCCAATACACTCATGAGTCACGAGTATTATACACATGGCGAATTGAGAGACTTCACAGCTGATGTATCTCAACAAGAGCACTAGGATTCTGTAGTGCAACGTCGTGAATATCACGTCCACACAACTTCTTATCATGCATGATAAGATTTATAATTTTTAGTATTGTAACTTTGGAAGGAGAGAGGGTGTACTATATAGCATAGATGCTATATCGATTAACATGATATAATAAAACATATGTGCGGAATATTTGGATATGTAGGAAGTAGAACGGCAGAACCGATTCTTGTTGAGGGATTGCGAACACTTGAGTATCGTGGGTACGACTCAGCGGGGATTTTTGTTCCTGGCTATGGCGCAGTAAAAGCTGTTGGCCCTATAGATAATCTTGCTGCGGCAATTACCGAAACTATAGGAGGTACCTCTGGCATCGCCCATACCCGTTGGGCAACTCACGGTGCACCAACAAAACTCAACGCACACCCACACAAGGATATGAGTGGTTCTGTGTGGCTTGTTCACAATGGCATTATTGAGAATTACCGTGAAATAAAAGAAGGGTTAACGATGCAAGGCATTACCTTTGAGTCTGATACAGATACAGAAGTATTAGTAAAACTCATCGGCTCACTGTATGCAGGTGACCTAAAGAAAGCGGTCTGTGACGCGTTGCGTCGAGTGCGTGGTACGTATGGTATTGCTGTTATGTCTGAGCACGAACCAGAAAAAATGATTGTTGCACGAATGGGAAGTCCAATTGTCTTAGGGTTGGGTATTGATGGTAATTTTGTCTCTTCTGACCCCTCTGCGTTACTTATCCATACTAAAGATGTCGTATATCTTGAAGATGGAGAAATCGCTTTGCTGACTAAGGATGGGTATGATGTCTTTACCATCGCAGGTGAGAAACGTACCAAAACTCCTGAAAAAGTTGAATGGGACGCAGAAGAAATCAAAAAAGACGG
>JBLIMJ010000008.1:0-31213 GCA_047638595.1 Acidimicrobiales bacterium | reverse complement strand
CTATCACTCCTTTGTGGAATCCCCAGATGCTAAAAATATGTATGACGGTATAGCAATACTTGATGCACAAGGTGAAGCTATTATTTCATTACCTGACTATTTTGAAGTGTTGAATAAGAATGCGGTTTTTCTCCTCACTCCACTACTTGTTGCTTCACCAGGTATATATGTTAAGAATAAAGGTATAACAAACAACCAATTTACCATTGGAGGTGGAACTCCTAACGCTAAAGTTTCTTGGCAGGTAACAGGAACAAGACAGGATCCTTATATTGTGGCAAATCCAATAATAAACGAAGTTGAAAAGGGACCTGATGAATTGGTTGATAAAGGTGAGTATTTGTTTAAGGATGTTCAAAAAAACCAATATGGTGTTAAGAAAATTTAAATTTAAATATTTAGCATGTTTATGTATTATGGGCCTTTGGGCACCCTTCTTTGTTCATGGCTATTACCAATCCTATTACCAATCCAGTTACTATTCCCAAGCCTATTACCAAGGCTATTACCAATCCTATTACCAATCCTATTACCAATCCTATTACCAAACCTATTACCAAACCTATTACCAAACCTATTATCAAGGAGGATACGTTACAAATTTTACAGCTGATGTAGGGATGCTCTCAACTTTAGACATTACAGGTACTGTTTCAAAGAGCTCCGGTTCTTTCGTAATAGACCACCCACTCGATCCTGAAAATAAACTTCTCTATCACTCCTTTGTGGAATCCCCAGATGCTAAAAATATGTATGACGGTATAGCAATACTTGATGCACAAGGTGAAGCTATTATTTCATTACCTGACTATTTTGAAGTGTTGAATAAGGATTATAGATATCAGTTTACCGGATTTGGAACATCGTTACCAAAGCTCTATATTAAAAATGAAATACAAAACAACCAATTTACCATTGGAGGTGGAACCCCTAACGCTAAAGTTTCTTGGCAGGTAACAGGAACAAGACAGGATCCTTATATTGTGGCCAATCCAATAATAAACGAAGTTGAAAAAGGACCAGATGAACTGGTTGATAAAGGTGAGTATTTGTTTAAGGGATATGGAACTACTTCTGCTGCCACTAAACCACTCTATCTTACAGAAGAAAATGAAGAATCTATTTTTAAAATAGTGTGGTCAAAATTTTTGTTATTCTTACGTAGTCTCTAATTACCATTACGCTGTTACTGTAGCAAGTATATAATTATGTCTAAAAAAATTATCCTACTGTTAGTTCTGAGTATTACTGTAGGCTCACTCAGTGCCTTATTAGTATATTTAACAACTTCTAACACCCTTCCTGGAAATGAGGAAGCTCGTGTTCAACAAAGTATCAAAGATGTTGAAATTTTAACCAACCGGCAAGCGTCATTTGATGAATTTGTTTCAGTTTTTGTTACAACTGCACGGGAAGACGGGGCTGTTTTTGCTTTTAACGTGTTAAAAAATGCTGAACTCCCATTTGGCCTTGATTCACATTTATTGGCACATTCCATTGGAGATATTCTCTACGAACAGGTTGGTATAAAAGGCATGGCTTTATGCACACATGATTTCCGAAATGCCTGTTCACATACTATGGTAATCGGTGCACTCATTGAGTTTGGAGCCCAGGCATTACCGGAAATACGCAAATCCTGCCATTCTGCACCAGGTGGAACAGGAGCGTATACGATGTGTTTTCATGGACTAGGACACGGTGTATTAGCGTTTAATAGTTATGATATGCCAAAAACAGTGGCTATGTGTGACAAACTCGGTGCTGATGAGTTTGATAATCTAGAAGCAATTGAATGTTTTGGAGGTGCAATTATGGAGATGATTGGAGGGGGAGGTCATAATCAGCAGATGTGGGAGTTGAAGCGCATGGAGTCTTTTAGTGTAGATGATCCTTTTGGTTTTTGCACTAAAGATTTTTTACCTGAAAAGTATAGATCAATATGCTACACCTACATGACACCTTATGCATATGAAGCGTTTGGAGCAGATATGGCGCAGCCGACAGAACTCATACATAAAAAAGTTTTTGAATTATGCTCAAAAATTCCGTCAAATCAAAAAAAGGAACGTAAAGCATGTTATGGAGGGCAAGGGAAGGAGTTTGTAGGACTCGCAGTGGGGCGAAACTTTGTAAATCATGACGTACCAAGCTTAGAAAGTATCCAAAAGATGTATAATTGGTGTGCTCTTGCAAAGGAGCCTGACGGTTTTCAGTATTGTATTGAGTCAGTAGTAGACTCGCTTTACTGGGGAGGTGAAAATCCATATGAAGGACCGATTATTTTTTGTAATCTCGAAACAGATGGTGCTGTTCGAACTGCTTGCTTCTCTAAGCTAACAGAGAATGTAGGTTTCTACATAGACAACGTTGGGTATCGCACTGAATACTGTGAAGCGTTGCCAGTGGAGTCATTACTTGACTGTAGAGAACGTTTGTTATGAATAAAATCAACCTAAAACAAGTAATACTTATAGCCTGCGGAATTATTCTTGGTTCATTATTTTGTTTTTTTTACGTAGACTTTAAAAATGATTCATATAGTGCAACCACTTTTGTATCGACTGGAGATAAAGACAAGGATGTTACGTATTGGCAAGCGATTATTGAAAAAGAAGGCGGTTTCCAGGCGTATAAGCTTTTTGGTGAAATGTATTCTGGGTATGACTACAATGAGCAACATGATTTTGTGCATCGCTTTGGTGAGGCCTTATATAAAACAGAAGGAGTACCTGGAGTTGCTGTTTGTGATAGTAACTATGGTTTTGGTTGTTACCATAGCTTTTTTGGATGGGCACTCATTGATAATGGTCTGGATATACTCACTGAATTAGATAAAAGTTGCATTGAAACATATGGCGAAAAAGGTCTGGGTTGTCAGCACGGCATTGGTCATGGTGTTCTAGCAGAGATTGGGTCCGATAATTTAAATGATGCTCTCGAGGCATGTACAGTTCTTAATTGGAAAGGTCCTATTGGTGGCTGTACCAGTGGAGTGTTTATGGAATATAACTTTACCACTATGGTTGGTGGTGGCACCCGTGACCCTGAAAAAAGCGAAGCACATTATCCCTGCACAGCACTCGATAAAAAATTTCAGTTATCATGCTACTTCGAACAGCCTGCTTGGTGGATTGCGCATACTCAACATGACTACATGTATACCGGATCAAAATGCGCTGCTATAGAAACAAAGTTAAACAGGGAAGCTTGCTATAAAGGGGTTGGTAATACAGTGGCTGGAAGTGCAGGGTATTCAATTAAAGGTATTCAAAAAGCATGTAGTAAGATGCCTAATGCTGAGGGAGAAATTCTCTGTATTGAGGGTGCAGCTTGGATTACATCAGCTCAGCCTGAGTTTGATGATGTGTGGATGGATCTGTGCACACCTTTCACTGGCGTGTATTACCAACGTTGTGTAGATAGTAGAGACTTTATTTAATATGTATAAAATAATTTTTAGTGGAGTGTTTACTGGTCTGATACTTGCATTATTTTTTGCATATACCCAAAAACAGACAGATGAACTGCCAAACTCATTTTTCGAAGTCGCACAGCAAATTGTGAAAAACTGTGGAAATAGTGAGCATATATCTACTTGTTATGATGAAGAGATTCCAAAACTTATGGATGCAGGGTACAGCATGGAAGATGCCTTTGAAGCAACAAGAGAAGTGCAGCTTTTAGACGATTCATATCAATATTGCCATGTATTAGGTCATTATTTAGCTGGGAAAGAAACTGCCAAAGATCCAAACAATTGGAAAGACGTTGTGGCACGAGCACCTTTGGGGGTATGCTCTAACGGTGCAGTGCACGGAGCTTTCCAGGAAAAATTTAGAGCTGCTTCTCTTGAAAATGTACCTATGGATGACGTTGTGCCAGAATTACGAGGAATATGTGAACCTCGCGACGGATGGGAACCTACTCAGATGGGGATAGCTACTTGTACACATGCACTTGGTCATCTCACTATGTATGTAACTAATGGAGACATTGTTGATTCACTTGAATTGTGTGATCAACTTTTAGCTCCGAACTTAAACGATGCGGTTCGGCAACTGTGTTACGATGGCGTGTTTATGCAAATATTTCAGCCTCTAGAGCCTGAGGACTTTGCTCTTATTGTTGGAAAAGAAATTGAAACCAAAAAAGCAGCTACCATATTTTGTTCTCAATTTGATGGTGCGAGGTTTGGTTCATGTGTGAGTGAAGGATGGCCTTTGTATCGTGAAAGTTTGGAACATCCAGAAACCATATCAATTGCTTGCGCGGTAATCAATTTTGATTCTTGGCAGTATGAACGCTGTCTTAATGGGATGTTTTATGTTGCTATGGCTATGTCGAACTTAGATGTAGCATGGGCTGTATCATTTTGTTCTGAAGTACCGGAAGAAATCAGAGGGTTATGTTTTTCCAATTCCGCGAGTCGACTGATTGAAACTGATAATCGTAATGTACAGAAAGCTTTGATGCTTTGTGAAAAATCAAAAATTGTTCAACAAGAGTTTGCGTGTTACAGTGAACTCGTTAAGTACTCGTCATATATATTTAAGGTTGGTTCCGATGAGTTTATTGAACTTTGTTCTGGAATGCCACAACCTTATACTAATCAATGTTTTGGAACAATGAAGCGTTCTAATACATAGTAATTTTATAAAACTATGGCTCTTTATCCAAATTGTGTAATTTTTGGCACTTTGTATTCCCCATTTTCTTTTAGCTCATGGAAATGGCGGATTGATGGAAAAACTGTAGGCACGTACCTTGCAGATATCGGTTATATTCCAAAAGAAATTGAGGTAAATAAACAAATACGTCCCGATTTTCTCTTGTATGATAATGAATATGGGAAAGAAATTGCCCTTACTGATGTTTGTATACGAAGATCATACCCGAGATTACTTAATTGGAGTTATTTATGTCACTGAAAATTACGAAATTAGTTACGCTTTTGCTTGGTATTTTCTTGTGTGTAATTTTCACAATACTATACCAGTCAAAAGAATCGGATACTTATTTGGCTGAAGAAGCGGAAGCTTGTGATGCTATAAACATCCAACAATCTCTAAAAATAGATTGCTGGATGTCAATTATTCAAGAAACATTCCAAGAAAGCGGGACACAGGGAGCATTTGATGATTTTATTTACATTTATACAAATTTTGAAACTTTTGCAAACACAGGCTGTCATAAACATGCACATAGGGTAGGGGATTTAGCATTTTATTATGAATACCTGAGTCATGGTGATTTATCGCTAGTAGAATTTCCTATGAATGCAACAACCTGCGGTTATGGTTTCTACCACGGCTTCATTGAGCATTTAGTTCAAAATACACCGACATCCAAGTATGTTGATGAAATTTGTCCTTATCTTACTTCTACAATTAAAACCGTTGCTCCAGCAATTTCTCAAACATGTTACCATGGTGCTGGACATGGCTTTCTTATTGCTCAAGCAGATGTGCTTATTGATCCCAGGGAGTGGTCAATAGTAAATTTTATTACTGTTCCATTACAACGTTGTGACAGTCTACTACAATCTACTGATTCTGAGAGAAAAGAGTGCTATTTAGGTGTATTTACAGTGCTAACAGAGTGGATGTTTGATAATGAATATGGACTTGTCTATGACAGACAGTATCCATATGTTCACTGCGACTTACTTATCAATCCATTACATCAAGAGGCATGCTATTATGAAACGACCCAAAAATTTGATTATATTAGTAATTATAATTTGAAGAACACTAAGAAACTTATTGAGTCAGGAGATAGGGCTGATATAGAGGAACATTTGTATGAAATTGCTCTTACGGGTTTTATTCAACGAGATACTGGTACTGACGGTCTTGATTTTCTGCATACGTGTAAAGAAGTATTTGAAAATGAGATTGCTATGTGTATACGTGTTGTTATCGGAGGACTTATTGAACACGGACCTGCACAAATTCAATATAAACAAGTGAATCAGTTTTGTTCTAATAAAATTCTATCTCCTGATGAAAAAAGAATCTGTATTGATGCATATGCACACAAGTTAGAACGCTTTAACACAAAAGATGAAATACAGAATATGTGTTCAGAAGGCTATCTAATGAAAGATCTTTGCATAGCTAACTTCGATTCACTGTAATACAGAAACATGTCTTATTTTAAACCATTATATTTTACTAATAATTAAAATTTATGCGCTGTTTTTTAACCTTTGTAATTGTACTGATATTACTTCCAAATACTTACTTTCTATTTGCTCATGGAAGTGGGGGGACAATAGAAGTGCTTAAAGATGGATACCTTATTGATATCGGTTACACACCTAAAAATCTTGAAGCAGATACACAAATTCGTTTTGACTTCCTTCTCTATGATCAGAAAGGTGAAGATGAGAAAGGTTTTTCAGATTTGTGGGTTCGTATTGAAAAAGAAGAAGCTCTGCTATTTGCTGGAGCTGTTGCAAAACCAACGCCTGGCGAAGCTGGTTTTTCTTACCGATTTCTAGAGGAGGGTGTGTATTCGCTTTTTGTACGATATCGGGACCAGTCACAAACACTTGTTGAGACTCAGGTAGATTTGAAAATTAAACAAGGTGATTTATATCAACCGACAGATTCGTATTCAGGGAAAGCACTTGTATTTGTAGCTATACTGTCCTTTACGTGTGCTGCATTTCTATTTGGTGTTACAAAGAGGATATATATCTTATTCAAGAATACAAAAATTTTGTCTCTTAAGGTGCCTTTTACAAATAAATTTTATTCAACTATCCAGAAAAATGTAAAGTCAATAATTTCACAAATATCATTGCAAGATTCACTTGGATCAGTCGGTTATGTATTTATTGGTATACTGGTTTCCGTCGGTACGTTTATATTTGTGAGTTTCTTGTTGGGGTCATTAACACCTTCATCTGTCGGTATCACGCTAGATCAGACACGGGAATTATATCAGCAAGAAAAAAATACGGAGGTAGTGACTGTAGTATTGACCGAAGAAGGGTATGTGCCAAATGAACTAACTATCCCCTTGGGTACTGTTGTTGAATTTTCAACAACTATTGACCGACCACATTGGCCCGCCTCAAATCTTCACCCATCACATGGAATCTACCCAGAATTTGACCCCATGAAACCCGTTGCTTCACAAAATACTTGGCAATTTACTTTTGACAAATCAGGGGATTGGAAATTTCATGATCATATACGCTCATATTACACTGGTATAATTCATGTTCAGTAAAAATAAGAGTGCATCTTTCGGTATAGTTTTGGGGGTAGTATTTTGTTTATACCTTTGGCAAGGCACCACTTTCAAACAAAGTAATTACGAAGAGAAAGCACAACAGTGTGCACAAGGTTATGAAGATATTTCTTTAAAAATAGATTGTTGGATGTCAGTTATAGAAGAAGTCTATACTAAAGAAAGTGCATCTGCTGCATTTGAACAATTTGGTTTTACGCACGGTACCTATCCAGCCTTTGCAAATACAGGATGTCACCGACATGCACATAGACTTGGTGATTACGCATACTATGTTGATTTCATGACTCATAACGATATAACAAAAATTTATTTTCCTCCTGAATCAACTATCTGTGGATATGGTTTCTATCATGGTTTTGTTGAGCATCTCATACAGAATAACCCGACCATAGAATTTGCAAATTACAGTTGTCAGTACCTTGTGAAGACCCATAAGAATACAATTCCCGGCATTGAATCAGTCTGCTACCATGGAGCAGGACATGGTTTTCTTATTGCTCAAGCAGACGTAATTCTCGATCCAGATAATGCAACAATAAATGATTTTACACTAGGGCCACTTGCTAAGTGTGAATCATTGCAGGTGAACGATGTACTTCGCAGTCAGTGCCGTGAGGGTGTATTCAATGTGTATATTGATTGGGTTATGGAACAGAATTTTAATCTCTCACTGAATTATGATGATCCATATTCAATTTGCAGCCCTATACAAAATGAGGAGTCTTATGGAGATTGCTCTATTGAAGTTACTCGAAAAGTTGCCGGTATCGTAGAGCATAATCTTGAGGATGCATTAAATATAATTAAATCAAATACACGTAGTGATTTACATTCTAGAATGTTTAAAATTGCAGTAGCATCACTTATTCAAAACGATCCAAATACACTACCTGATGAACTTGTCTATTCATGTCGCACTTTTCCGTCACCATTTGATGAAGTTTGTTTACGTGCGATTGTTTCTGGTCTGTTTGCACATGGTCAGCCTGGGGTTGAGTATCAACTCGCTGAACAGCTCTGTTCAGACGTTAACTTAATAGATGCAGAAAAAAATATTTGCTATGAACAAATTGTTACAAGGGTGCAGTATGCATATGATTCATCTAAAATAGAAAGTCTTTGCTTAAAAAAAGAACTAAGTAATAGAACGTGTGCCCTTGTTATAGAAAATTAAATTATAACATCGTGCCTCCTTGGGTTTTTATATTATATCCTTATCTTTAAATTGTATTTCAGGTGGATGATTTAGTGCAGTATGCTCTAAAAGAAGTATGGTTTGATTAATTGCCTGCTAGTGACACACGAGGAGCTAAAGAGGGAATATGGAAGGTGTTTGATGTATCTATCGAAATTTTAAAATGCCAGCCCTTATTAAATAAAGGATGTTATAAACTGTATATAACGTTAAGATTCTTTCCGGTTGTATAATACCCCCCCCATGCAATGAATTATTTAGGATTAGAATTTTCAGGTACGCACTACATGTGGCTATGGACCTATTGAGCTTTAGTGGAGGATGACCCTGTTTGCTTAACTGGTAGGTAATCACAATTTATAAACAGAAATGGTGGTAAGGAGTTAGTGATGTTAGGAGTAACTATTAAATACCATTATCCCTAACTGTATCAAATGTGGTAAAATTAAATTCATGAAATTGATCAATCGGTTCTACCATTTTGTGTTGTATAACAACACATTTACACTCATTATTGCGTTCCTTATCTTGAGTGGAGGTACTGCACTAGCAGCAAACGAAGATCTTAGAAAAGAAGTTGTTTCTTCTATTATTTCCTCGGAATCAAAAACTAGTTCAGTTAACAACTCATTTATCTTAAGAGCTGATCTTGATAATTTTGAGCCTGCTGTACAAATCGTCAATATTACCGAAGATGCAGGATTTTATTATATTACATACGAACTTACTACTATTGATCTAGTGCAAGGCACGTGGAAAGAAACCATTCTTGTAGAAGATATGACTCTTGAAAAGGATCAAGTAGGTGAACAAGATCTTGGTTTGTTTCTGGCTGAAGAATTTTCCGAACTTGTAGCGTCAAAAAAACTATACCTTAAAGAAGTCCAAATTTTTGAGCAGGAAATAGGTAATCAAGAAAAGGTGATAATTACAAAGTATTCAGGTCTTATTGGTCGTTTTCTTGATGACACACAGGAGACATTCGAAGGTTATGACCCAGTTGTAGAACCTCAAACAAAAATCGTCATAGACAGCTCTAAGGTAGTAAAAAAAGAAGTGGATGATCACGATTTAGAAATAGCACCTCGGGAAGAGGTGCAAAAAGAAGACTTTTCTGACGACACATCAGAAACTGATGTTGATGTTGGTGATGTGATCTTGAGTACGGCACCAGAAACGAGCACAGGTTCTTCTACATCAGTTTCCGAAGTAAATACACTAGAGGGTGAGGCACCAACTGCACCTGAAGTTTCAACCTCAACTGTAGCTATTGTGACTGATACTGTTCCTCCATTGGTTACTTTAAATGGTGGTAATACTGTATCAATACAAATACCTGCAGTGTATACAGAATTTGGTGCAATGGCTATTGATAATGCGGATGGAGATTTGTCAGACTTAATAATTATTTCAGGAACAGTAGACACATCTATTGCTGGTATATATGAAATAACATATGGTGCAGTAGATGGTGCAGGTAATGAATCCACAGTAGTACGAACCGTTACTGTTATTGAGCCTGAGATTATTGAGACAGTCTCTGAGGACGCTCCTGTTGAGGCTGAATTAACATCTGATACATCAACAGCTTCCAGTACATAAACATTCACGATGTCACATGTTCAGCTTTATAAAAATTGCCACATACCTAGTTGCTCTTGAACTCATCATTATATTGAGCCTAGTTGTGGCTGATACGTTGACTGTCTTTGAAACTCAGTTATTTGTGGGATGTATAGCATTTATCACATCAATATTTCTAATGTTATTGTGGCTCTACTCCTTACTTTTGACACCTTCAAGGCACACAGACCAGTACAGATTGGTTTTTATGCCAATAATAAGCTTGGTGGGTGTAACTCTTACATCGGTCATATATACAGGTTTATTCACTACCCAATTGTTTGGCTTCTCATTTGAGTTGACAGCAGGTGCTTCAATTTTTATTTTTGGAGTTCATTTAATAGCGGCCTACTATTTCTTTTCTGACCGTAAAGAATTTGTGTATATCCTTATTCATGCTTTTGGAATATACGTCCTTTTATATACGACCCTAATTTTTTTCACAAAGACGGAGGGTTTTGGTTCAGCTGAATATATAGCTATTGCCATGTATGCATTTATTCTTTCATCTCAGATTGATTCATCACGCTTTAATGCCAAATACATCTTTCTGCAGTGGAGTCTCTATCTTTACTCCCTTGGTATTCTTGTCTATACATTTCCAACGCTTATAACCTTGGTTATTTTGTGTTTTTTTTACATCACAACTCTTATCCCGAGATTTTTTACAGACAAAGAGCAGTCACATTTTAAATCGTATGCAACATTGTTACTCGGATGCACATTACTTTTTAGTCTCACTGCAGGAAGTACCTTACACAAGAACCGTATTAGTGAAACAAATGATGAAGTAGTGAGTATACAGTCAGTCCCTGGTCTCATTAATAGAACAATACTACGTGAACCAAATTTTTGGCAATCTATTTTTGGATTTGGTCCAAATAGCACTGTAAAAATCTGGCTTAATAATAAGCCTTTTGAAATTGCTACACAGACAGCAACTTTTGATGATCCATTGTATATAGGCAGTTATGCGTTTACACATATGATTAACACAGGATTTTTAGGGATTATTGCATGGATTTTGTTCTTCCTGGCACTCTGTATGCGTGCAGTAGGAGTGTGTAAATCTCTCTTTAATAAATCTCACAAGGGTCTATATCCCCATAGTTTTTTTGTGGTTATCGTGGGTGCACTTTATATTCTTTTTCTTACTACACCAACATATAGCACACTACTTTGGATGGGATTACTTTTAGGTGTTTCTTTATTTGAGAGAAAAAACATAGAACCTGTGAAAGATAGACTCAAGGTATTTACAGTACCTTCCATGATTCTTATAACGATACTTGCACTTCTTGTACTCAAGCATGCACTCTCAATATCCACATCAATCTACTATTATCAAAAAGCAATTTTAAGTGTACCGAAAGAAAACTACATAAGTACACTGTGGGATTTTAAAATTGCCCATGATGCACGATTACATCCAGTAATTCTTCGAAGTCATTCACAATATACCCAGCAGATACTAAGAAAAACCCTCGAGAAAGAGAGCGCATCAGGTAGTGAAATTGAAAATCTATTAAAACAATCAGTTTCGCTTGCTACACAAGCAGTAAAACTCGATGGAGGTGATTATAGGAATTGGCTCACACTCGGAAATGCATACTTTATTTTGTCACAATTCGATGTGGATGGATCATACGAGCGTGCACATATTGCGTATAATTCCGCACGGGAGCATGCAAGACGTAAGACAGAAATTGACTACATGCAGGCACAACTTGCCCTACTTAAAAGAGATTTCCCTTTAGCACAGATTTATATTGATAGAATTCTTAACATGGTACCAAACGACTCTAAGGTTATAGAAATGCAACAATACCTTATTGAAGAACAAGGTATTTCCCAAGAGTAGCCTTTAATGGTCTTTAAAACCAGCGAAGTCCATAACTGTTTGCTGCTATAAGAGGTGTTTTACTGTAGTATGTGAAGCAATATTTCTCACGAGGGATGTGTATGAGGTATCGTAATCTGATTTGATACATAGTATAATCTTATATTACATGACTGTAATATCTCTTTTACTATGAAGCGCGGTATTTTGCTGGCTTTTTTTATTGGTCTGTTCGTGGCTGTATTTTTTTTTGCAACACAAAAAGCAGAGATTGACATAACAGAACCAACAGAATTAGATTTATATACAAATGATTATTGGCAGAGCATGATCGCTGAGCGTGGTTCAATAGCTGCCTATGACACCATATCTACATATGAGGAACATTATGGCTTAGTGTTTACGCATGGTATTGCACACGCCTTCGGTGGAGCGTTGTATGAAAAGGAAAATGTGGCAGGGATTACTGTATGTGACGATCGTTTTTTGTATGGTTGTGTTCATGAGTTGGTAGCAATGGCTTTGATGGATAGGGGGGGTTCAATTGTTGAGGTACTGGCTGAACAGTGCAATCAGATAGAAAAAAATAGCATTCAAGCAGTGGCTTGTCAGCATGGTATTGGCCATGGTTTAATTGGTTTTTTAGGATACCAGGAGCACCATCTTTCAGAGGCCTTAAATATATGCGCAATTTCGGTCGACAAAGGTAACTTACCTAAGGTACAGGGTTGTATGGGTGGCGTATTTATGGAATATAATCTTCGGGCGCTTAAGCGGGGTGATGGCGTGGGGGACATGCGCAGGCTGCAGACTAGTGTTACTGAGCCCTGTGACTCGCTTACTGATTCCGGTCGTCTTGGCTGTATATACTGGCAGGTGCAATGGTGGCAGCAGGGTTTGTTGAAAGGAGGTAATGATGAGTCGGCCCAATCTACATTGGGGAAATATTGTGATCAGGTGTCGCAAACAGACGAAGAACAACAAGTATGCTACGGCAGTATTGGTACTTTTATTACACCTGCCACTTCTTTTAGATATGAACCAAGCGCTTTATTATGCAGATCGGCAGCTCAAAATGATAAGCAGGCATTGTACTGCGCGATACGTGCCTACCGGACTATCTCCAAATACACTGACACAACACTTGATGATCGTAATGGTTTTTGTAAATTGGTAGATCCAGTGAATCCCAATGAGTGTCTCACAGCCATACAAATGCTCCATGGTGAGTCTGATGCCCTTTATCCCCTTACGTCTTTCTTATATAGTCCACTTTAGCATTTCAGATCGATTATTTTAGGTTTGTTTCACCATAGTACAATTGGGTAAGAATGTAATTCAACCATTACTCATTGTGACGACGGTTCACTGTATTCTTGAATATCTTATACTATCAGGGTGCTCACACAAGACTACCTCGCGTTTGTATGAGGTGGTTTTTATCTTTTGTATATAGAAGACGATAATTCCAGTAAGGGGGCAATCTTTTCAGGAGGGATACTATGCTCTATGTCACCAAGGTAAGCACGTAAGCCGATCGCTTGTGCTGTGTAGGCAGGTCTGCCTTTGTCGTAAAAACTTATTTCATTAGGCACTACCGATGTATTAAAAGTAAAGAGTAACATTGGTGTATAGGTTCTGATGAGAAAAAGCTCCAGTAGATTCGGTGTATGGATATAGCCTGTAGCTTTTATACTTAAGTTATAGGCCAAGTTGGCATCCCTTAACCAAAGTAGCATTTGGTCAGTATTGCTAGAGTTAGTTGTGTATATATTAATCAAAGAGAGGACTTCCATGTTTAAGGTGCTACTAGAAAAATGCTGAGTGAGTATAAATAAAGTACTGAGATATTCCGCAAGTTCTACTTGATGTAGAATTTCTCCGTTGACTATACGGCTTTCCATATTCCTCAGTGTATTCTGCATGTTTGGTTCGGTATCAAGGTGAGTCTCTGGCAATCTATCTACTATGCTGTTGTCTTCGAGATATGATCGTATATGCTCCATGGTCATTACGGTGTTATACATTTTTCCACTATCTAAGCAGGAGTATGGTGTAATACCCTGAGATTCAAACAGCACGGAATTCTGGTATAGCAATTGTAGAAATGGTCGATCACTTTTTTGAGTATCGTGGAAATACATATTATCTACCATCTCGACATCGAAATATTCCAGTGCTGTTTCACCTCGAGGGAAAATGGAAAATACTAGTTCACCCTTTTGTGGCGCACACCAATTATCAGTTAATACGTAATAATGTTGGTTTGTATGTGTTAGTTCATGTTCGTACGGGGCGTACTTTTTACGGTATTCACCAGCAATGCTGCGAGTAGAACTTGAAAGTCTTGTTTTAACAGAAGAAGTACTGTTTGTCTTTATCTGAATTGAGTCGATTTTTTCCTTTAGCAGTAAGGTGATATTTTCACAACTGATGCGCCAGTTTTTCATGCAGGAAATACGCATACTCACTTTATTTTTTTGACTCTCCGTAGATATCTTAAGTGTTTTTAACGAATTTAGGAGAGTTTCTATATTAGTTGTGCCTCCCCAGAATGTATACTGATTGGTATTCCCAGTTTCAGCTTGATAGAAAACAGTGAGTGCATCTATATGCTCAATATATGTTTCAATCATATTAATAAGATGTGTATGATAATTGTCTGCTGTTTGTGTTGTAGGATTTTCAATAAATAACCTTCTCAAAGATTCCGTTTGAGAAATGGAGGATAGAAAGACCTCGGGGTACAGTAGTCTGGTAACAGTTTCCATATCTTCTTGCTCACTATACATTTGGGCGAAGACGTCTTTATCGTCAGTTAGGCCTTCAAGGTGGATGTTGAGTTTGTCCAAATCTGTTGCAGGGAAGGAAAAAATAGGATCAACGAGTGTTATGGAGTGGATCCATTCTAATTTCTTATCAATCTTATTATGGAACCCTGTAGCAGAAAAGGTATTTAATTGTCTTGTAAGTACAGAATTTGAATATACAAACGTAAGGAACAAAGCAAGAAAAGTTAGGCAGGTTAAGAAAAGAATCACATTCCTTTTGATAGACATATATTAGACAGCATAACAAATATTTTTAGGTCACACTACATAGTCAGGTGTAATAATTGTAGTATGTAAAATAAAATTCAAATATACTGAAAGCCTTTAATAACTCTATATTTGTTAGTTTATACCATAGCCCAATCCGTAAACTGCTGTTTTAAAAACCTAGAATAGCTGTATATATTATGCTAATGTATTCGTAGAGAGAGCATTAACGTTCTGTTGATGCCTTGTTCTAAAAAAGAAAGAGTTTAAAGGAGAACAAAGTGTTCACACAACTCAAAACAGTAATACTAGTGTCATTTACTTTGGTTATGCCTAGTATGGCTGCAGCTGAAACCTTGTTGTTTTATGATTGGATAACCCAGTCTCGCAATCCAGCAGTTTCACTTGCTTTACAAGATGAATTGTTCGCAGAATACGGTGTGGATATTGAAATTAGGTACCCACGAACAACTGATGAGCTGCTTGCAGCCATTCAGCCAGATTCGTCAGTTGATGGAACGTTCACCTTTGAACCTCTTCCAGACATTGATCGAAAAAATCCAGATGGAGAACAGTTGTTGGTGCTTGGAGTTATGGGTACCGAAACAGGGGAGGCCTGGTGGACACTTGATGAACCAGGTGATTTGGTCGGCACTGTCGGTACTGTCGCCCGTGTGGGTGACTGTAATAACATCGACGGTTTGGTAAAATGGTGTGATCTCACCGAACAGGGTTCTGAAACATATGAAGGACCTGCCCCAAACTATGCTGCTGCAATGATGTTCCCGCGACTTCGTGAGCTAATTGCTAACGGTGTGGTGCCGAGCGATACCCGGATTATTGCTGGGAAAAACATCGTTGAGCACTGGATTGTTCCAGGGGTATTGCCAGCAGAACTGGCTGGCCTCCCTATAATGTTCATTGAGTTAAACAGCAGCTCTAGTCGTAGAGCGAATGGATTGAGGGATGGAAACTATCAGTGGGCTGTTTCTCCAGCACTGCGTTTTCCTAGCCGACAACAAGTAAATCCAGATATTACACCCTGGATTACACTCGAGGATCTGCATGATCAAGAAACTCGTTTTACGGCGTCTGGTGTCTTTACGTTTCCGTCAAGACTTCAAACTGAGGATGGAACATGGGATGAGCATAAGATTGCTCAAATGTGCGGTGTTGTCAGTGCGTTGGCAGAGGCAAATCAACGTATGACCGCAGGGACTTATGTAGCAAATGCTGATGGAGCCTACACGACTGATACTGTTGGCGAAGAAGCGTTTGCAGAATACATCAGGGCTGGGTATCCAGATCCTTTGCAGTTTCCAGAGCTTGCCTCTGTCACTTCCTTTCCTGGTAATTTAGACATTCCCAAAAGGGTTGGCACTGGCATTGACGAAGCTGCGAAAGCAACAGCATTGATGCAAAATTTTGCTGCAGTTCATAACTTTGTTCTAAATCCTCGTGATCATCTTACGCCTGATGAGAGCTGGGGAGAACAGCTGTTCATTCAGTATGAAATGAACAACAGGCCAATCTACAGAAATCCCTGCGATGAGGAATTTTGGCAAGATTAATCGTTAGAAGACCCTAAAAACAGACCGCCATGGTATACGTGGCGGTCTGAATTGTTTTTTTTAGATATTTTTGCTACGATGTTCAGTGGAAGTTATTCATCGATGGAGTTTGTCAAATGACAATCTGTGTACAAATATTGGTACATAAACTTGTATCATCAAAATTATGGGTGTCTTTTAAGAAGCATGCCCGGAAAGTCTCTATAGAAACCAAAGTTACCTTGGGTTATGCACTAGCTGGAGTCATCCTTCTTTTTGCTTGGGGGTTTGCTGCTGAAAATGTTCCCTTTTTCACTATCAACTTTAGTTCACCTGCAGATATATATGCTGCAGCAACTATATGGTGGAAGTATGACATGCATGTTGCTTTATTTACTGTCATGAAAGCAGCAGGGGCAATAGTCTTTGCATTTTTTGTTGCCTATAGAGTTGGATCAATATCAACAGTGAATGACACGGTGTCAGTAATCTTCACAAAATTTGTACGTGGAGTCCTGGTAATACCAAAAATTGTTATTGTTTTTCTTGTCTTACGTCTTGTTGGTTACAACAGTTATTCTGTTATGTTGATTTGTATATGGACTGCTTCCTTTATAATGGCTGACTATGGGAGTTCCCACAGTCTTATCCTTAAGAAAGGACCAGAAGCAGAAGCTGCAAAAGCGCATGGGATGAGTCCGTACATAACCTGGAAATTAGTTACTTTTCCAATGTTGTATCGTTTGCGCTTCATGAGCCTGCGTCCATTAATTGGGAGCATACTCTCAACACTTGCATATGCAGAAACATTAGCAGCTACCAGTGTTACTGGTATTGGTCAAATTATGGCAGATAATAGGGAAGGTCCAGGAACATTCGGACATTTCTTTTTCGCTTGTGGTCTCTTGATTTGTATTGCGGCCATGGGGTATGTAGTGGTTTCAGTGGTTGAAAAGCGACTGTATCCAACTGTAAACTGATGTTGTAGAGCAAAATGCCCGCGAATCGCTGATTCGCGGGCACTTTTATTCATGTTTATGAAATTTAATCTTCTTTTTTCGAGTATTAAGTAATGTTGGGACTACATGACACGTAATAGCAGGGTACAGTCCATTCATGAAACCTTGGTAATAGGTCAGTGTAGGGGATACTTTTAGATTCTTCATTATACTTATAGTGAGCTCTGCTTCGTTTATTTCTTTCTTTGCTAGTACATGAAGTTCACATTTAGTAGATTGATCATCTGATTCAGCATAATAATGTAATTCAAAATCATCATCTATTTGCTGGTCATGTAGAGCGATTACACGTTCCATTTCCCAGATGTTAAGATGTCCACCTGGTATGCGGATTTGAGAAAATTGTGTACGTCCTTTGATTACAAAATTTCTTTTCACGAAATCATTTTCATAGTGTGTATACATAGCGATATCACCAGTGCGAAAACGTAGCGCAGGAGATGGACTGTTCTCTGTCTGTAAAGCTGTTAGTACTATTTCTCCAGTTTTGTTTGAGTCATGGATGACGGCTTGAGTTTCGGTGTCAATGAGTTCAACATATGATTCGCCGGTAGGTGTAAATATTGGTCCAAATGTGGAATCAAATGAATCTATTGAGACTGCTGTTGTTGTGTGACATTCAGAGCAGCTGTAGGTGGTATAAAAATTTGCATTTATAAAAACAGATTTAAGTTGGTTAAACTTGTTAGTCGTTATCTTTCCGCCAAAAGTGTGTATTACTTCAATTTGTTCATGAAGTTCATATTTTTTAAGTAAGGGAATTATAAAATCAACTGCATATACCCAAGCTGAAATACAGTTTATTTGTGTTCCTTTTAGTAAAGCGATTGAGGCTTCGAGAGTATCTAAGGTAGTTACTACAACGAGCATATTTGGATTTATTTTTCTAAATCCATCTTCCGGCGTATATAATGAGGAAGTCACAATGAGCACTCCTTTAAGTGGGGGCGCTTCACTAAAAATATCTTTCGTCAACATGGGATGATTGCGCAACGTAAGTACGACACTGCTCCCTGTTGTTCCAGAAGATGATCGTAATACATCAGAGTGTCCCTTAGAGACAAAAATACGTTTATAAAGAGGGTTGCTGTTTAGATCTTCTTTAGTTAAAAATGGGAGTTTTTCCCACATCTCTAGTGAGGTAATTTCACTCTTTTCCTTAACTTCATTTTTATATAAAATACGATAAAAATCAGAGTATTCATTATGTAATACATACTGTAAGACAGAATCTAATTTTTCAATAGTATTCATAGAGATAGCTCAAAAACTGCTTCATTTATTAAATCAGAAACTCCTGTATGTCTAAAATTTACAGGATAATGCAGTAAAGGGAAGACACTGCTTGCTATGCCGCTAATGTATGTCTGATTGAGATGACTTTCCCATAGATACTCATTGTTTAGATGAAACTTATTTTCGCTTTGTAATAAGGTAACTGACTGATACGCAATGGTGTGCCCAGGAAAAATCTGAAGATCAAAAAGTATTACTGCATTGGGGAGAAGTGTCAATAGCTCCTTCTTTAAATTTGTAGTTAAGAAATCTGATGCTTCACCAATAATCATCATAAATAAAATTTGTTTCTCCAGGTTGCGTTTTTTGAG
Source organism: Acidimicrobiales bacterium (assembly GCA_047638595.1). Lineage (GTDB taxonomy): Bacteria > Patescibacteriota > Minisyncoccia > Phycocordibacterales > UBA918 > OLB19. The sequence continues at coordinate 12,075 of JBLIMJ010000008.1, read as the reverse complement.
TTCTCCTGCGAGCATTTTAGCTCCCCTGGGGTACGTGACCACAGACGAAATTTCTGCCTGGCGGATATACTCTGTACACAGGGGTATATTTTTTAGTGTTTCACCTACGGAATATAAACTATGTTTCCGGATTGTTTTTTGGAATGAATATCGTAATTGCCAAATGTCAGGCACTAGTAGCATGATGCCTCCAGTACAATCAAATATATTTAGGTGGTTATCTAGACTTCTCCATTCTTGGTAGTTAGTCTGCGCCAGAGGGATAATTTCTTCAGGCTCATTCCAGTAAAATTTGTCTGGCTGAAAATTGATTACGGGCTTTTTTTGTGATGAAACCTCTTTTTGTATACGGGCAGCTAGTTTTCTTGATGTGTCAGGGGCAAAAAATTCCTCCTTCCAGTATTGTTGATAGCGGTTATATAATTTCTCTGTTAATTCAGAGTTTAACTGAGGGAAATGGGTTGCCATAAAATAAGTATATTATCATAGTGACATATTGTAAAATATCTAAAATTCGCAAAATCTAACAGTACAGTTACTTATAAAAATATATTTTATTTCTTTCGGAGGTACGTTTCTATCTATTATACAGAGGGTGACAGTTTTGGTAACAGAGCAATAAAAAATTGCCTTATTCTTATTAGAGAACAAGGTAGTTTAGTGGAGTAATCTTGATTAAATTTAGAAGAAGCCACCACAGCCAACAAAATAAATTTCCTCGACTTCTGCGGATGAGATGTCTACCTCCGTACCATCTTCATTGCAAAATTCACCACCAATGATTGCATCTGCAATAATTTTAGTGACGTTATCTTTGTGTAAATGTCTCTCAGCGCCGAACAAGCCTGTGGTTGCAGCGACTCCTATGAGTAAATAAACAATTTTATCTACTGATGGCTTAAACATTCAAAAATTATAGCATATCACCAATATTTCTGGCTCTGTGCTGTACTAGCATTAATTATGTGTACATATTATAAGTATCTGGCAGTGACATAAGTACATGTCAAAACCTTGTCACGTATCGATTTTATTTATATACTCACTGGGCTTTATGAATGATAAAAAGTTTGAAATAAGTACTGATAAAACTCCTGCCGGGGATCAACCGCAGGCGATAGAGAAATTGGTCGGTGGTATTAATTCGGGTATGGAGCATCAGACGCTTTTTGGTGTAACTGGATCTGGAAAGACGTTCACAGTTGCTAACGTCATCCAGCAGATACAAAAACCGACACTAGTTATAGCTCACAACAAAACACTTGCTGCACAGCTTGCACAAGAGTATAAAGATTTTTTCCCTAACAATGAAGTACATTACTTCGTCTCATACTATGACTACTATCAACCTGAGGCGTATATGTCTGCGTCTGATACATATATTGAGAAGGAGTCACAAATCAATGAAGAAATTGATCGGTTGCGACATGCTTCAACTCAAGCGTTGCTGACACGAAGTGATGTGATTATCGTTGCATCTGTTTCGTGTATTTATGGACTAGGTTCTCCTGAGCAGTATAAAAAAGTTCACAAAAAAATAGAAGTGGGGTACAAGTCAAACCGTACAGAAATGCTCCGTATACTCGTATCTATGTACTTCAATCGTACCAATGCAGACTTAACTCCAGCAATGTTCCGCGCTGTTGGAAATACTGTTGAAATAATGCCGACAAATGAACGGGTGATTTATAGATTGAGTTTCTCTGGAGATACAGTCAATTCTATTACTAAAATTGATGCCGTTTCAAGACAGATTATTGAAGAAACAGACGTATTCTTTCTTTTTCCAGCAAAACACTTTGTGACTCCTGAAGATGAACGTGCTCGAGCAATTGCAGACATAAAACTTGAACTCGATACGCAGCTGAAGAAATTTAAAAAAGAAGGGAAGTTACTTGAGACAGAACGTTTGAAGCGCCGTACTGACCATGATCTCGCACTGATGAGAGAAATCGGTTTCTGTCCTGGTATTGAGAACTACTCGCGTCACTTTGACGGTCGTCCTTCCGGTGAAGCTCCATATACGCTTCTATCCTATTTTCCGCATAAAGAAGATGGCACCCCTGACTTTCTCACCGTTATTGATGAGTCACATGTGGCAGTGCCACAGATAGGCGGTATGTATGCAGCAGACCGATCAAGAAAGATAAATCTCGTCGAATTTGGTTTCCGTCTTCCTAGTGCGGTAGACAACCGGCCACTCAACTTTCAAGAGTTTGAAGAACGTGTTGGACAAGTGATTTATACCACTGCAACACCAGGGAAGTACGAACTTAAAAAAGCTGAAGATGGAGAAGGAGGTATCGTGGAACAAATTATCCGACCAACAGGGTTAGTTGACCCAGAGATTGATATTCGTCCTGTAAATCAAAAAGGTTCATATCTTGGACAGGTAAAAGATTTCATTGCAGAATCGCAAAAGGTGATCGCACGCGATGCACGTGTATTAGTGACGACACTGACAAAAAAAATGGCCGAAGATCTCACTGATTTTCTTGAAGAAAAAGGCATTAAGACCAAATATATCCATAGTGACGTAGATACCCTTGAGCGAATAGAGATACTTACCGATTTTAGGAAAGGAGAGTTCGACTGCTTAGTTGGTGTGAACTTATTGCGTGAAGGACTTGATCTTCCGGAGGTTGAGTTGGTGGCAATTCTTGATGCAGATAAAGCAGGTTTCTTACGTAGTGAGACTGCACTTATTCAGACTATTGGACGCGCAGCTCGGAATGTGAATGGTCGGGTTGTACTGTATGCAGATGAAATGACCGACGCACTTACCTATGCAGTGGGCGAAACAACACGTCGTCGGGAGATACAGGTGGCACACAATACTGAGCACAATATAACTCCCACAACCATCAAAAAGGAAATTAAGTCTATTGCTGATCAATTGCGCACACAGCATGATGAAACTGTCGAGACACTCCTTACTGTTGATGCTGAGTTATATAAGAAAAATCCAGAGAAAGTGCTACATGAGAAACGTAAGCAAATGGAAGCTGCGGTGACCATGCTTGATTTTGAAACAGCTGCAATTCTACGAGATGAGTTAAAGTATTTTGAAGAACTTGATTTAAAAGTTGCAAAGCTAAAGAAAAAGGAAGAGAGAGATAAATAATTGCACACACGAACTATATCATCTATCAATACTCATCTGAGACAAGGCTGCTCTAGGTTTCTTAGTGGTAAAAATATTGTATAACTCAGTCATGTGAGTGTGGGGTGTAGGTGCAAATAATGGAAAAAGTATTATACTGTAATTATGAAAAAAATTCTTATTGCGGAGGACGATAAATTTTTGCAAGAGATAGTTACCGAAAGAATCAAACGTGCAGGATTTAAATCAACGTCAGTGTCAGACGGCGCTGAGGTCATGCATGAATTAGTAGCCCAACAGCCGGATTTATTACTACTTGATGTACAACTCCCAAACAAAAATGGTATTGAAATACTTCAGGAAATTCGAAATACACCTTCAGTCGCGGAGATTCCAATCATACTCTTTACCAATGAAGATAGTGATGAAGTGAAAGCGAAAGCCAAAGAGTTTAACGCACACTATTTTATGAAGGCTTTAACAGGGGGTGGGGAGTTGACCGATACGATTACGGAATTACTGGAATAGTTATCGACAGTTGTTTTCCCCCAGAATTATGAATTAGCGATATACTATCAACATGACTACGACTAAAAAAGTCGCAAAAGGAAGTGTATCAAAAAAGCCAGCAGTTAAAAAAACTGCTGTTTTGAAGAGTAAGAAACCAGCATCTCCTAAGGCTGTGGTTAAAAAAAGCACCCCTAAAGTAAAGAAAACAACTGTCCTTAAAACTAAAAAAACAGCCTCACTAAAAAAGAAAAAAACCCTTACACCAAAGTCTAAAGTTACAGAAATAAAATCTAAAGTTCAGATTAAGAACAACACAAAGAAATCAGCCTCACAAAAAAGTAACACGAAGTCAGGCAGTAAAATAGAAAATGATTCAAAAACTAGTTTCGAAGAAAAAATAAATAAGTTTTCTTTTATGCAACAAGGCATTGGAGATGAAGTAGAGAGACCTGTAGCAACAAAAAAACCACGTAGCGTACTACCAGCTGTTGCAAAGGTCCCAATGGTCCTAGTGGCGCTCTCGGCTACTCGTTTCCCAATGAATATAGACACTTTCGCCATCCAAACAGCGCGTATTGGAGGTGTTGCTTTAGTTATGCTTGGTGCTTTTTTTACACTCAACTTTGCTCAATATATTGGGTCTGACGCAGTGATGTCTTCAGTACAGAACAGTAGTAATATTGCCACAATTAGTGGCACTCTCAGCGGTACCGACGAAGGAGTATTAGCAAAAGAACCTGTTTCTGAGCCTATTACCGAACCAACTGTTGAATTATCACCTGAGCCAACAGCTGTGATAGATATTTCAACCAGTGAACCATTATCGGGAGCCGTGCATATAAAAATCAAAACAACTCAAGCAGAAACAGTCAAGCTATACGCTCTATATAAAGAAAATGATAACCAGGAAGTGCATTTAGGACGTGCTCAATCATCTGACGCTGATGTATGGGAGTTTTCCTGGGATACATTAAAGGAAAATGCAAATGGTCCAATCTATCATGATGGTAACTATGAGGTTGTTGCGTATGTGGCTAACACAGAAGGTAGGGTGTTTGAATTTTCGAGTGATTCGTATTATCTCTTAGAAAATAACCCTATTTCTCAATCAGATACAGTATCTGTTGAATCTTCTGGATCTTCCATAGATTTAGATACTTCAACTTCATCCAACTCCGAAACAGTTACTTCAGATACCTCAACTTCATCCAACTCCGAAACAGTTACTTCAGATACTTCTTTTGGTGAGGACATGACATTACGTTTGTCACAAGAATCCCCAGTTTCTAAATCAGTAAAACTTGAAATTGAGCTAGCTGACGCAAGGCAGGTCAAGGTATATGTAAAACAAGAAGGAGTGGCAACATATACGTTCTTATCCAATGCCTACCAAGATGGTGACCTATGGCGATTTTTAATCGATACTACAAAATACATAAATGGATCATACGCACTGAAAGTACAGGTAGTTTCTACTGATAGTCAAACTGCAACAAAGATAAGGAAATTTGTTATTGAAAATGATGTTTCAGAAGAAACTGAACCGATAACCGTAGCTGATGGAACAAAGGATGTTGTCGATGAAAGCCTTATTGATCCAGATATTGCACTTGAAGTTAAAGGTGACAGACCACTTTCTGGTGTGGCAGAAATTCGCGTTGAAGTTGAAAGTGCTGAGTTTATAGAGTTATATGTCAGAGGTAAGCTATCAGGGACTAAAAAGTTTATAAGCCTTGCAAAAAAACTAGCACCGGACTCAGATAAGTGGTCCTACTATTGGGATACAACCAATACCCCTAATGGAGAATACTTACTGACCGCACGGGTAAAAAATGAGACAGGTCTTTATACAAGTGAATCCGTTTCGTTAAAAATTTTCAATAACACTGTTTTTTCTTCTGACAAAGAAGATGGAGAAGGTATTGAAGAGAGTACAGCAGCAATTACTGGTGTAGTAAATGCTACACGTAAAACTGAGTTTATTAAGGAAACCGTTAATAATCCTGACACAGTTACTGTAATTGAAGGAGACAACCAGAGTGAAGCTGAGGCTCTTACTATTGAAGTTGAGAATGAGGTTAAGAATCTTTTGTCTGAATACAGAGAAGATCTTGATACACTCTTTGGTCACTTAGCGTCAGCTATTCGTGCAGGAGATAAGTCAGAAATAGATCATGTAAAAAAGCGTATTGACGAATTTAGGGCTAAGATACTTAAATCGGAAGCACTCGAAGGAAAAACAGATAAACTTATTGAACGCATAAATATACGCCTGGAAGACTCTATTGCACATGTACAAAAAGCGGTAGAAAAAACTGAGAAGATTGTCACAGAACGCATTGGTGAGAAAATAACAAAAGATAGTGATAAAGATGGCATCACTGACTACGATGAAGTTGAGATATATGGAACAGATCCATTGGTAGCTGACTCGGATGGTGATGGATTTGCGGATGGTGCAGAGATTTTGAGTGGATTTAATCCAAAGGATCCCGTTGCAGAAGCGGTGGTTGTCTTTGAGTCGCCAGAAGAAAAGGGGATTGTACGTTCAGATATACTTGCGGTTCATTCTGTAGAAACTGCAGAGCCTGAATTGACTGTTGAACCAGACGGTAATGACGTTGAAGCTTTCATTTCAGGTAAAGGATTGCCTAATAGTTATGTAACACTCTATATCTTTAGCACACCTATTGTGTTGACGGTGAAGACAGACAGAGATGGATCTTGGAACTATCGCTTTGATAAGGAGCTGGAGAATGGAGAACATACGGTATATGTAGGTATGACCGATAACACTGGACGAATTGTTGCAAAAAGTAATCCTTTCACTTTTGTTAAAGAAGCACAAGCGTTTGCATCTGTTGATCCTGATGTAGTTGCTGCATCATCCGTTGGTGCTTCTGATGATTCCTTGCTATCTGGCTATATGATGTACTTAGTCCTGTCTATCTCCGTAGTTTCTATCGGTTTGGTGCTGATTCTTTTAGGCCTCCATCTAGATAATCGAAGACAGCAAATTGCGATAATGACTAAAGAACCTGAAATGGCATGATTTCAAGATTGCTATTTGCAGCAGAACAATCTGTAAAGTATGTCAGAGAGCATCCCCAGATACTTTTTGTTCTGATCCTGATTGTATTGTTGCCGTTATTGTTTCTTAAGAACGGAGATAGATTTCTAGATGTAGGGAAATCAAATCAAGATAAACTTTTACATGAAAGAATTGGACTCATGCAAGATTTGTTTGTTTCCATTTTGGTTGCAAGTAACTACAGTCCTGAAGTCATGCAGACTGAAATTGAACGTATTTCCCTACTTAACACCGATATTGTTGATTTTAAAATTGTGCAAATGCAGGGTGCAGACTTTGTACCTATTGCAGCGCTTGATACTACAATTATCGACATTCCAGAGACAACAGTAAATCTTTATCAAGGTGCTGCAACTGCATATAACGAAACGTTAGTGTACGCGGCACTTTTTAATGAGGGAAGGATATGGTCTGCGTATCGTGCTATACAAAGCGATGTGGGAGATTTTTACTTTATCTATACACAATTATCTCTTGAGGCGGTTGACGCTGTACTGCAGTCGCGTAAACGAGATGCTTATTTTTCTTTGATACCGATCTTTCTTTTTATGATGGCCCTAGCATATTGGCATATTAAGCTTACTGACTACAAATATCTATACATCAAGGTACAAAAAGCAAATGAGATGAAAGATTTGTTTACCAACATGATTGCCCATGAATTACGGGCGCCTCTGACTGCAATTAAAGGTTATGCATCAATGGTGGATGAATCTTCTGAAAATGAAGAACATAAAAAATATGCTGGACGTATTAAGGAATCATCAGAACGTCTTTTGGCTATCGTGAATGATCTTCTTGATGTTGCTCGAATACAATCTGGAAAATTATCTGTTGAAACGGAAACATTTAATGTTTCTGAGATACTCATGGCTGTTATCGATGAGCTACACATTTCCGCTCAGGAGAAAAATATCACTCTTTCTAGTATTGGTACGGACTCCTCACATTTAGCTATTGGTGACAGGAAGCGTTTACATCAGGCACTCACAAACCTATTGAGTAACTCCATTAAATACACGCCGAAGGGGGATATTGAACTATCTATTGAAGAGAAGAAAACTATTGTTGAAATACGTGTGAAAGATACCGGCACTGGCATTTCCTCAGAGGATCAGAGAAAACTATTTGCCCCATTCTTTAGAGTGCAAAACGATGATGTAAGTCAGATAACAGGTACTGGCCTGGGAATGTGGATTACTAAACAGTTGGTAGAGCTTATGGGTGCAAAGATTGGAGTTGAATCGATTAAAGGTGTGGGAACCCATATTGTGGTGACTTTGAACAAAGAGCTGCCAAAAATTTCTAAAAAGAGGTTATAAAGCTATACATATATATATTAGCAAGGTATAATCGGTTCACTATAAATCTTCACCGCCATGTGAAGAGGGTTAATGTGTATACAAATGCAAAAAAAAGAGGATAAAAAAACTAAAGTAGAATGGAACATTGACGATGAACGTCAAGGTAAAATTGTGGTGCGTGGTGCTCGTACACACAACCTTAAAAATATTGATGTTGAGATGCCACGAGGTAAGATGATTGCTATCACAGGTCCTTCTGGCTCTGGAAAATCTTCGTTGGCGTTTGATACAATCTTTGCTGAGGGACAGCGTCGTTACGTTGAGTCACTTTCACCTTACGCACGCCAGTTTTTAAATAAACTACAAAAACCTGATGTTGATGAGATTTCGGGTCTTTCACCAGCAATTTCAATTGACCAGAAGACTGCTTCTCGGAATCCTCGTTCAACAGTGGCTACTATTACTGAGATTTATGATTACTTGCGTATTCTCTATGCACGTATCGGTCAGCCGTACTGTCTGGATGTTGATGTTGAAATTCAAAAATTATCCCAAGATGAAATCTTAGGTATCGTTCTTAAGTCTATTGAGGATAAAGAGGTGAAAAAGGCAACCAAGGAACAATCACAAAACGTAATGGGTATTGAACTCTCTAAAGGGCGTGTATCAATCTTCGCTCCTATGGTTGTAGGACGCAAAGGTGAATACTACCAAATGCTCTATGATCTTCTCAATAAGGGTTTTGAAACGGTAAAAATTGATGGGGAAATCAAGCAACTCCGTGAGAAGATTACACTCACCAAGACCAAGCGTCATGACATTGATGTGTTGGTAGATGAGATTTATGTCAGCGAATTTTCCGCTGATCCCAAAGGGTCCCATGAACGACTTTCAGAAGCTGTTGAGTTAGCCCTTACTCAATCAAACGGATTGGTCAAAATTCAGTCTCCAGACGGAGCAGAACGTACACTATCGGCAAAGTTCATTTGTCCGGTGGATGGTTCGTCATTCCCTGAAGTAGAACCACGTTTATTTTCTTTTAACTCACCGTATGGCGCATGCCCTGAATGTAATGGTTTAGGTGTAGTGGGATTGTTTAACTCAGACGTTTGTCCTGAGTGTAAAGGAGCTCGGTTACGCAAAGAGGCACTGCGTGTATACCTTGGAGGGTCAGGAAAGGATTTAGGGAAGACAATTGTCGATTTTACCTCAATGACGGTAAATGAAGCAGCAGACTTTATTGCAAACCTAAAGTTAACTCAGAAACAACATGATATTGCATGGCCTGCGTTACGTGAAGTGGTTGAACGTCTAGACTTTATGATGAACGTGGGAATTGAGTACCTTACACTCGACCGACGTGCCAATACTCTTTCTGGAGGTGAAGCACAGCGTATCCGTCTAGCCTCACAGCTCGGTTCAGGGTTAGTGGGTGCACTGTATGTGCTGGATGAGCCAACTATAGGTCTCCATCAACGTGACAACGATAAGTTAGTACAAACATTGAGTGAATTACGTGATCTTGGGAATACCATCATCATTGTAGAACACGATGAAGACACTATTCTTGCTGCTGATTATTTGATTGAAATTGGTCCTGGTGCTGGTGTGCACGGTGGACAAGTGGTCGTGTCTGATTATATGCAAAAGCTTCTTGAGGCACCCAAAAATGACTCAAAGTCAGTTACTCTCGACTATCTTCGAGGAGATAGGGTTATTGAGATACCTGACCGTCGAACAAGTGAAAAAGGATCAATAAAAATTAAAGGAGGGAAGGCATTTAATATTAAGAACTTGAATATTGATATACCTCTAGGAAAACTAATTACAGTTACGGGCGTTTCAGGCTCAGGTAAGTCTACTTTTATGTATGAGATTCTCCATAAGAATTTGCTTGCTCGGCTTGATATGAAACATCGTACTGCCAAGACATACAATGTAAAGAGTATCGATGGTACAGAATACCTTGGAAGGACTATTCTTATTGACCAGTCACCGATTGGTCGAACACCACGTTCAAACCCAGCAACCTACACAGGCGCCTTTACGCATATTCGTGACATGTTTGCTGCTAGTGGGGAAGCCCGAGCTCGTGGATGGAAACCGGGGCGCTTTAGCTTCAATGTAAAAGGAGGTCGTTGTGAGGCTTGTCAAGGAAATGGAACAATTGCTGTAGAGATGCACTTCTTGCCGACAGTATATGTTGGGTGTGATGTTTGTGACGGCAAGCGATTCACTAAAGAGACACTTGAGGTGTACTACAAAGGAAAAAACATTCATGAAGTGCTCCATATGACCGTGGAAGAATCCGTCATTTTCTTTAAAGATGTTCCTGCAATTTACGAGAGACTAAAGGCACTACAGGATGTTGGACTTGGTTATTTACAACTTGGACAAAGTGCGACAACTCTTTCTGGTGGGGAAGCACAACGAGTTAAAATTGCTTCAGAACTTTATCGACCACACACTCAGAAGACCATCTATCTTTTAGATGAGCCTACTATTGGACTGCATTATGAAGATGTGAAGCTTCTTATCTATATCCTTCAAGAATTAGTAGAGAAAGGGAATACAGTAATGGTTATTGAACACAACTTAGACTTAGTGAAGTCGTCTGACTACGTTATTGACATTGGTCCAGAGGGAGGTGCTGGTGGTGGTAATGTTGTAGCGAAAGGAACCCCTGAAGAAGTTGCAGATAATGAAAAGTCGCACACTGGACGGTACTTAAAAAATGTTTTGTAGCTCTAAAACGTGGATAAATTTTAAAATAATCATTAATCGAAGAGTATAATTAATTTTTAGAAGTTCCACTAAATATATGCTGAAAGGGAAAAGCATGTCTATAACTGCACGAGTCGCCGCACATCATGCTGTAACAAAAGACCCACTAGGTTCTTTGGATAAAATATTTGGAGTGACCCCAAATTCTGATACTGCTGAAATAACTAAAGCTTTTGCAAAGTGTTATCTGGAGACAACTGGCATACCTTCGTATGAGCCTGGTGTTCAGGTAGTTGCTGATGCAGTGCAGTCTTTTAAGACAAGAAATATGGTTCCTCCATTTGTCTTACAATACTGCTCTGGCAAAGTTGCCTGTAGTAGTTGAAAAATAAAGCCGCCCTAAACCTAGGGCGGCGTTGCTAATTCTGCTGTAGTACCCAAAATCCCACTAAATATAAGTCATCGGATGACTTATATTTCGATTGACTCACTATTTTCGGCTAGACTTCGAGTCATGATGATGTTCTTTATTTCATCTGTTTGTCGTTGTTCATTACCTAAAGTTTGTGTAAGCAGCCGTTTGCTGATCACTGAAGGAAAATTATTCATTCCAATATAATCTTGGTAGCTACTCCACCGATAATTTTTTAGTGACTCAAACGTCTTTTGGTGATCACTTACTTTTCCTTGTCGCCACTCCGGCTGAGAGTAATCTAGCGGATTTAAATGGATGTAATATGGTATATATAAAAAATGAGAATCCCTTTCAATCAGTATTCTCTTAAATTTACCCTGCCAGAGATAACCCGATCGGTCATACTTTTCATTAAAGAAACGTGCATACCCCATATTAAGTTTTTTCATGAAAAGTGAAAGTTTCCGGGTATCGTCATTTACCGGTGAAAGTAAAAGGTGATAGTGGTTATTCATTAAACACCAAGCATGTAAGTGTACAAGTTTTTCCCTTTTTGGTCGTGGTTTATGAAGAAGATTTTTTTGTGTACTAGGGTTAGGAGGTGGGTTAATATCATTAAACACATAAAGACACCTTACAAAACGAACCCGGTCTCCGTCATTAAGAACGACCGCTCGTTTATCGACACCCCTATTTAAAACATGATATATATCCACAGCATAGTTTACCATAAATATAAGTCATCGGATGACTTATATTTATGATTTGTGTATACTGGTGGTGTGGAGAAGTCTGATTTAGCTAAGGGAAAACTACCAGAGACACCAGGGGTGTATTTTTTCTTAGGGTCTAAAAAAGAGATTTTATATATTGGAAAGGCAACTTCATTGAAGAATCGTGTACAGAGTTATTTCGCAAAGGATATTGC
>JBLIMJ010000007.1:0-36742 GCA_047638595.1 Acidimicrobiales bacterium | reverse complement strand
CACAGACCTTACCTCGGGTTCTCTAGAACTTAGCGTTGACGGTATTCTCGTATCAAGTGTTACCGCGGGATCTAAGGACTACCGCGTTGTTGACGCAGCCAGTTCCGTTAGTATTGTTGCTGAAGATGGTTCCTTCGACGTCTCCATCGGTACATTCACTGACCTCTTCAGCGTCTCAGCACAAGAAGATAATCCTAGCGGCATGGCCTTCAACAATGACGGAACGAAACTTTATGTTGTTGGCAAAACTGGAGACGACATCAACGAATACGACCTCTCCTCCGCATACGACGTCTCCACCGGTTCATATGTCGACAACTTCAGCGTCTCAGCACAAGAAGCTACTCCTGAAGGCATGGCCTTCAACAACGACGGAACGAAACTCTATGTTGTTGGAAACACTGGAGACGACATCAACGAATACGACCTCTCCTCCGCATATGACGTCTCCACCGGTTCATATGTCGACAACTTTAGTGTCTCAGCACAAGAAACTATCCCTATCGGCATGGCCTTTAACAACGACGGCACCAAGTTGTATGTTATAGGGACTACAGGAGATGATATCAATGAGTATAATCTCTCTCCTGCATACGACGTCTCTACAGGCATCTACGTCGACAGCTTTGATGTCTCAGCACAAGACAGTGCACCTCAAGACATGGCCTTCAACAACGACGGAACGAAACTCTATGTTCTTGGCTCCACTGGAGACGACATCAACGAATACGACCTCTTCTCCGCATATGACGTCTCCACCGGTTCATATGTCGACAACTTCAGCGTCTCAGCACAAGAAACTGCCCCTCTAGGTATGGCCTTCAACAACGACGGAACCAAACTCTATGTTATTGGCCAAACTGGAGACGACATCAACGAATACGACATCAGTGACCTCTTTGCTGGCACCGCTCACGCCGCTGTTTCAACGGAATCCACCTCTGTCCTATCACTTTGGACTCAAAACGGAAGTGACATCAGCTTCGCTGGAGGTCAAGTATCTATCGGCACCACGACTGTTGACGGGTACCTCACGGTACAAACAACAGGTACCACCGACATCCTCAACCTCTACGAAACCTCCGGCACCGAAGTCTTCACGGTTCTTGAAAGTGGCAACGTCGGCATCGGCACCACCACCCCCTCAGCAAAACTCGCCGTAAACGGTCTCATGTACATCGCCGGGACCGGTACTTCAACCATCACCGACAACCTCCACGTACAAGGAAGCTTGAAAATTGGTACCAGTAGTCTATATATAACAACCAATGGTATTAAAACAACAGGAGACCTTGTACTAGAACCAGGAAGTGGTAATGACATTATCTTTGGAACTGACGCAGAGTCCTCAGTATTATTTATTGATAACACAAATAACCGAGTCGGCATCGGCACTTCAACACCGTCTTCAATGCTTACCGTCGGATCCACCTCAACACAACAGTTCTTAGTCTCTGACCTTGGAGTCGTTACTGACGGTGTCTGGAATGCTTCCGTTATTGCTGACGCATACATCACAAAGACCGGCGCATGGACAGGAACATTTGATGGTTACGAAGCTACTGCATTTGCTCTAGACACAGACATCGGCTCTACCATACAAGCATACGACGCAGACCTCACCACCTGGGCAGGAGTCACCCCATCAGCAAACGGTCAATCACTGGTAGCAGGAGCAAGCTACGCAGCAATGCGAACACTTCTTGACCTTGAAGCGGGAACCGACTTCTACTCTATGACGGCGGCTGATACTGCGTTTGTCAGTACGGGCGGGGACACTATCTCAGGTGGAAACTTAGTCATGGGCGGTTCTGCAGCGAATATTGCGCTTGGTTCTAACTACCTTTCAGGTGATGGAGGAGATGAGGGGATTTATGTTGATAGTACAGGCAACGTAGGAATCGGTACCACTACGCCAAACCGGACACTTTCTGTTGATGGGGACTTAGAGCTTACTGGGCAGTTCTATGACGAAACAGGTAGTACTGGAAGTGCGGGTGACATACTACAACGAACTGCAACTGGGGTTGTCTGGGGCGCGCCAGTCGTTGAGGTAACAGAAACACTTGTTGCAGATGATTTCAGTCTTCATGGCACCACTCTACCTGAAGCCAGATCATCACAATGTTTCTACACTGCAGGCGACAACTTGTATATGGCTGGTGGGTACAATGGTTCAAGTCATCAAACGGATATTTGGGCTGCCAGCACAAGTGACCCAACTTCCTGGACTGATACAGGGGATACTCTTCCGGAAACATTTAACTGTCAAAATGTAATCACAGTAGGTGATAATTTCATCGCCTATGCTGCTGAAGTCGGATACGGTGGTAAAACTTTCTGGGCTTCAACTTCTGATCCAACCAACTGGGTTGACTCAGGTACTACAGTCCCACAAAACATAGCGGCTTCAATGGTGATTGGAGATAATGTTTACGCCTTTGGTGGACGCACTGGCTCCACTGCCTTCACCGATGCCATCTACTGGGCTTCAACCTCTGATCCGACTAATCTGGTCGATTCTGGATACAATTTGCCTGGAGCTCTAGGAGAGGCCAGAGTAATTCAGATAGGCGATTATCTCTATCAGTATGGTGGACGTTACGCTTCAGTTAGTTATCGAAAAGACATTTGGCAAGCACCGGTTAATGACCCAACAAACTGGAGTGATACTGGGGTGGATGTGCCTGGACACCATCTCGGTGAAGCAAGTTTGATGATTGTCGGTGACTATGTATATATGTTTGCCACCGGTGGTGGGAGTGATATATTCAGAGCACATATTTCAACACCAACCCAAGTTGAAGATGCTGGATTTAACGTGTATAGCTCTCTACGTGGTGGGGAGGCATATGTAGACAACGACTATGTCTACTACTACGGTGGATATGACGGCTCGTACCGTAACTATATTACCTACGGAATAATTAATAGTTCAAACGATGGCAATGGCATAGATAGTTCATATAACCATGACTACTTGGTCCTCCGTAACAGCACTTCCACCCTCGGCGCCGACCTCGCCGAACTCTACCCAACTACCGGCACCGTCTCACCAGCCGACATCGTATACTTCACCAACGACAACGAGTATGCTTTGACCACAGACAGCGGGGAAGGAGAACGTCCACTGGCAGGTATTATCTCAACCCAACCAGGTCAGCTTCTCAGCGACGGCACCGAAGGCCCAACAGCACAACCACTAGCACTATCAGGACGTGTACCAACCAAAGTGAACCTAGAAAACGGCCCTGTACTCCCAGGAGACCGTATTGCACCATCATCAGTACCAGGAGAAGGAAAGAAAGCAGGATTGTTCGATAAGTCCGTAGGTACCGCGATAACAGGCTACGACATTGAAAATACTGAAGAAACACAACTGGTAACCGTATTCGTAGACCTCCAAGAAGGAGTGAACATCGCCGACCTGACCAACGTACTCTTTGAAGGTGCATCTACCACCTTTGCACTACCACTTGCTGCTTCTTTGAGTCTAACCACCTCAGCACAAATGACTGCATCTACGTCAGATACTACCGACATTGTTACTACTGCTACCTCAACTGAATACACTGAAGTACAGTCAGTGTCTATCTGGAGTCGCTTGGCTGACTTGGCGTCAAGGTTTGTGGATGGAACTTTGGCATTGATGGGAGTAATTACAGAAAAATTCACCTTAGGTACCTCTGAAATTCCAGCAGGAGCAACCCTGTACGACGCAGTAACGGGAAATCCATACTGTCTTGTAGTGGCAAATGGTGCACCAGTAAGTATTGCTGGAGTATGTGAAGACATCGACCTTGAATCGTATGAGTTTACTAGTGATGCTATAAACATTATTGAATCTCAGGATTCTAGTACTACCTCAAGTGCGGTAGTTACAGATGTAATTACAGAGTCTGACAACGTGTCAGATATAAATGAAATGATAGGTGATGTCTTAGACGATATCATCAGTACTTCCACAGAGCAAACGTCTACAACTACTGACCAGACCCAGCCAGACATGTCTACCTCAACCGAACAGACTAATGACTCTTCAGACACTGAATTGCAGCACGAGCCAATAGTCTCAACGACAGAACCTTCCGCTTCTTCAACTGACTTAGTACTTGAACCACCACCCGAAGATGCTGTTCCAGAAATCCTACCACCATCACTTTTGCCAATTGTGGAAGCATTAATACCTGAACCCTCTATACCTGAAGAATCACAAACTCCTCCAATCGAAGAGTCTATACTTGAAGAACCATCAGTTGACCTAATCCCTGAGCCGCTTATGGATAATTCAGCGGAAGAAACAGCTGTGTAGATAATGGTATGTGAAAGTAAAACAGCTTGTCTGTAGATGGAGCTATCTAACAGTTTGTGTATGGAGTGTATTAAGCTGTTTTTGTTTCATGACCACACAATGAAGATAGTCACACGATGTCATAAGTGCCTATGAAGCAGTGGTTATATCCTCTGTGATTTGTTTAGTATTGAATCGACAAATGTATCGGTATCAGGATTTCCGTATCTGTTTGGAGTTTCATCACCCTTTTTATATGAAATATATATTAAAAATGCCGCTCCGACAAAAGGAATAAGAGTCAGAGATGAAAATATAAGTAGTGCCCAGAGTCCGTGTTGGTTTATGTCATGTAGGCGTCTGTAAGCACATGTAAATTGGAAGAACATCCCAACTGGTGCAAAAAACATTAAGATAATTTTAAGCTCTTCAATATTACCTATGAAGCCTTGAAAACTAATATCACCTTGTAGTGCAAATGCAATTAATACAAGAGCTACGGCCAAGAGGGCACCTTGACTGAGTAAAAAATTATGCCTACTCATACGACCATTAAATAGTGTATTTATAAGTTGTGTCATTTCGTAAGTATAACAGCCTTCGACTATAAATATTGGTGGTTGCTATTTAATACCGGTATGCTTTAATTACCGCGACAAAGTTCGCTCCTCTTGGAATCAATGGTAAGACAGGTGTAGTAGAAGTTTGTAGTTAAAAAATAATTCTCATTTAAAATGACAGGAACAATTGTAAAGATCGTAGATGACCGAGGGTTTGGTTTTATAAAGCCAGCAGAAGGAGAGAAAGAGCTATTTTTTCATGCACAATCAGTAGTAGGAGATACTGTATTCGATGAATTGAAAGAAAATGATGCAGTTACTTTTGAAATCGAAGATGGACAAAAAGGTCCTGCAGCAGTAGACGTTGAAAAGGCTGCATAATTTTTTAGTACACACAAAAAACCGACCATTTTATGGTCGGTTTTTTGTGTGTACTACTCATTGAGTTAAGAAGTGGCGTGATATAATAAGTAATATATCGCTTTAATGAATATTTCCTATGAAAATTGAACAAAAAATTTGGACGCAAGAAGATGGCTGGAAAATACTAAAAAGTACTTTAACAGAGGAAATTCCACAATTAGTATTAGTCTTTGGTGGTAAAGATGAGGTTCTAAAGCAAGAACACTTAGATTCTCTTAATAATTGGTACCAAAATTCACACATTCTCCTGTGTTCAACTGCAGGCGAAATTGCAGATACTGTTGTCCGAGATAACTCTCTGTCAGTTTGCTCTATTTATTTTGAAAAAACTGAGCTTTCTATTGAATCAGGAAGTATTGATGCTGATGATGACGGGGAAGTTGTTGGAGGTACTCTTGCACAAAAACTAAAAACAGAAGGCCTGAGACATGTCATGGTGTTTGCTGATGGTCTAAAAGTGAATGGAACGAGTTTAGTAAAAGGTATCTCTAAGCACATTCCGAAAGATGTTTCTGTCACGGGAGGGCTCGTGGGTGACGGAGCAAACTTCACAGAAACAGTCATTGGACTTAATACAATTCCACAAGTGGGACAGGTTGTGTTGATTGGTTTTTATGGACCTGATATTCAAATTGGATATGGTTCTCTTGGTGGGTGGGATTCGTTTGGTCCCGTACGATTGGTTACAAAATCAGAAAAGAATGTGTTGTATGAGTTAGATAATAAACCTGCATTAGAACTCTACAAGAGGTATTTAGGCGATCAGGCAGAACATCTCCCCAGTTCAGGACTCTTGTTTCCGCTCAGTTTGCACTTGAATGAAGATGTTGAAGTTGTACGTACGTTACTAGCGGTCAACGAAGAAGAACAGAGTATGACTTTTGCAGGTGACTTGCCTGAAGGTATGACTGTCAACTTAATGAAAGCTAACTTTGATAGATTGGTTGATGGTGCAGCGGGTGCTGCAGTTATGACCCAGAGTGCACTAGGTGCTGATGTTCCCGACTTAGCTATATTAGTAAGCTGTGTAGGAAGAAAACTAGTCTTAAAAGACAGAGTCGAGGAAGAGACAGAGGCAGTACAAGAACAATTAGGCAATAACTCAGACACTTTTATTACAGGTTTTTACTCATATGGAGAAATTTCACCCGTCGCTGCAACTCAGAAACAATGTGAACTACACAACCAGACAATGACTATAACCACTTTTAAAGAAGTGATGTGATGAATATGCACAAAACACTTGAACGACAACTAATACGTCTCTATGGGTCAGTAGACCAGGTACCACCAGAGTGTCAAAAGCTTGTGGTGGCAGTCAGTCAGACATATGACGACTATGAAAGTGAGTATCAACTCATTGAACGTTCTTTGGATATTAGCTCTGCAGAGTTAACAGAACTTAATATACTTCTTCAGAAAGAAATTGAAATTGAAAATAAGTTAACTGAGAAATTACGAAAAGAAGCAAAAAAAGTTGAAGAGAAAGTGAAATTACGAACACATGAACTTTTTTTAGAAAGAGCTAAA
The DNA here is from genome assembly GCA_047638595.1 of Acidimicrobiales bacterium. Lineage (GTDB taxonomy): Bacteria > Patescibacteriota > Minisyncoccia > Phycocordibacterales > UBA918 > OLB19. The sequence goes on along the minus strand of JBLIMJ010000007.1, from coordinate 29,938 downwards.
CTAGAAAAAATTGCACAAAATATGCAAACAGGAGCAATACTTCTTGATAGTTCTGGGGAAGTGGTATTTATTAATGGTCCCGCAAGAAAGTTCATAGATTATTATGAGGAAGGGTATGTAGGATCATTAAAAAGTTTGAATGAAACATTTTTTTCATATCCAGTAGAGGAGTACCTAAAGCGAAGTTTGGAAGGTGAAGCATTGGAAATTAATGATGCTCAGATAAAAAACTCTATTTTTAACGTTTTATTTCAAACATTAACTGACAAACATGGCACAACAGGGGTATTGGTTTGGATTGATAATATCACTGAAGAAAGACTACTTGACCGTTCTAAAAGCGAACTGGTTACAGTAGCATCCCATCAACTACGAACTCCTTTGACCATTACCAAAGGAAATACAGAGTTGTTACTTGATGAATCTTTTGGCCCACTTAACGAGGAACAACGTTTAATCATAGAGCAAACTGCGGCATCAAATGAAAATATGATCACGCTAGTCAATCAGATGCTTGATATCGCCAAAATTGAACAAGGAGAATTTGCATTCAAAGTGACCGATGTACAAATAGACACTATTCTTGAGAAGGTTATTAAAGACCTTTCTTCATATGCTAAGGAAAAAAAGATGGTGATACAATACAATCCCACAGATAAAAAGATCCCTCTGATAAAGGGTGATGATACAAGATTATATCAGGTTTTTCAGAATCTCATTGATAATGCACTCAAGTATACTCGTCCTGAGGACGATGGTTGTTTCCTGGTTATTTCTACAGACGTTACTGCAACCTCTGTGCGTATTACTATTCGGGATCAAGGTATTGGAATTCCCCGTCGTGAACACGAAAAAATTTTTGGACGTTTTTACCGTGCCACCAATGCAGAAACCTTAGTTATAGACGGCACAGGCTTAGGCTTACATATTGTACAAACGATCGTTGAGTCTTTGGGAGGGACAATTCGTTTTGTATCTGTTGAAAATAAAGGTACAATTTTTACAGTAACGTTTCCAATAGAATTAGCAGAGTAAGAGAACATCAAGTTTTATATTATGAAATTAGAAGGGAAAAAGATACTACTTGTAGAAGACGATAACTTTATCGGTGATATGTTTGTGCGTAAGCTGAAAGCTGAAGGTGCTCTTTGTACTCGTGCGATAAGTGGTAATGATGGTCTGAAGAAACTCGCAATAGTAAATAATGATTTTGATGTGATTGTTACCGACGTGATGATGGCTGATATGGATGGTTATGAAATGGTTTTAAAAATAAAAGAGACTGAAGTTGCAAACATGATACCTATTGTTGTGTTAACTAACCGAACCAGTCTTACTGAAGAAAACGCACGAATAGCAAATCTTGACATTGAAGCGATCTATACAAAGTCTGATACCTCCCTGTCAGATCTGGTGACACGATTGGCAGATATTATCCAAAAACATGACATTTCTGAGATAATTCAATAGGTATGCACTATATAACTGAAGAGAGCTGTAGAGTTATTAAAATAATTTTTAGACAACACTAAAGGTAATGGTATAATTCTTACACAAGAGTTCATAAGGAGTTATTCAATATAATAGTATTGCTATATAGCGCATTGGTTGATTGGAATAATATCACCTTATGGATAAACACTATTTCTTGCTCAAGCGTTTGTCTGACTTACTTTTCTGAAGGGATCTGCCTGGATACCTATGCCAGATATGATCATTAAAATGTCGACGCATTTTCAGACAATAATAGGTATCGTGAAAATGTCACTTTGGCTCATGGTCCTGTTGGTGTATATCTCACATATGTGGGATTTGGTATGTAGTCCGAACGGATATAACGAACGTGATACATAACTGATATTTTGTCGGATGTATGTGATTTGTCACCTTGTTGTTGTTTGAATTATTGAATGTTATGTTTGCACATATGGATATCTTACTTGCTGCAGGTAGTATTTCGTCATTATCGTTACTTGGTGTGGTGTTTTTCGGTAGAGCTGGTCAGATTGTAGGAACACACCGATTTATTGTCCCGTTTGCTATTGGTGCCTTTTTAGCGGTTACTTTTTTTGAACTCATACCAGAAACACTTGAAGCATCTGAGTCATATGGTGCGATTGCGATTGTATCTGGCTTTCTTCTTTTCTATTTGTTGTCCAATGTGTTACACACATATCATCACCACCACGACAAACATGGTGATGATGATCATTGTGCGTCTACAAAAGTAAGTGCAATGATGTTGTTGTGGGGAGATGCTGTTCATAATTTAACTGATGGTATTGTCATTACGTCAGCTTTTTTTGTGAATCCAACTGTAGGTTTAATTACAACCTTCGGTATTGCATTACATGAAATTCCTCAAGAAATTGCTGAATTTGGTGTATTACTCAAAGCTGGCTACTCGTCAAAAAAGGCACTACTTCTTAACTTTTTCTCAGCTCTAGGAGTAGTTGCTGGAGCGGCTCTCTCCCTATTATTTATTGAATTTTTAAGTTCATATATTTGGGTACTTACTGGTGTTGCTGCAGGTAACTTACTGTACATAGCAACTTCGGATTTATTGCCTGGTGTACATAAGGAGTCACATAAAAGTGGTTCTTTTATACCAGCGTTTCTTACGACACTCGCAGGCATAGTAATGGTTGGAGGTTTGATTTTTTATACACACACACTTTCATAAGCTGTGTATGTAGATATGCTAGTGTCTTTACATGCAGTTTGATATAGTTCTAAGACTTAATGAATAATATTATAGATATGAAAGACCATGTTTGGAAGCTTATTGCAGTGGTAGCAGTTGTTGCTATAGGGGGTTCTATAGTGTATTCAAACTCAGTGAGCAATAAAGCAAATGATGGAATCGAGCTAGTAGATCATGTGAAGGGTAATCCAGATGCTGCAGTGACACTTGTAGAGTATAGTGATTTTCAATGCCCTGCATGTGCTCAGTTTTATAAAATTGTAGAGGAAGTCTTAGCTGAGCAAGGTGATAATATTCGCTTTGAATATAAACATTTTCCACTGATTAAACCTCATCCTTACGCAGTTCCTGCAGCGAAGGCTGCTGAAGCTGCCGGCCAGCAAGGAAAGTTTTTTAAGATGCACGATAAGCTTTTTGAAAATCAACAAATTTGGTCAAATAGCGCAAATGTTCATTCACACTTTAATAAGTATGCCGAAGAAATTGGTTTAGATGTCGGTTTATTTAAACAACATATGCGTGCTTCAGTTATTCAAGATAAAATCACTGAAGAGATGAATGAAGGAAGAGAGTTGGGGATACCAGGCACACCATCCTTTTTCCTAAATGGAAAAAGAATGGAGTTTGAAATGTATCAAGAGTTTGTTGATCAGATTACATCTGCCATAGCAGCAGCGAACGAAGAAGGTGTGAAAGATGAAACTCAGGAAGGAGTATCTGCACCACAAGCATCTGCAGAAACATCTGTACGATTTGGATTCTAATATACCTGATTAAATGAAAATTAATAAAGTAGCAATTACCGGCACAAAAGGTAAAACAACAGTTGCGAATGTTTTTGCTGAAGTGTTGCAAAAACTTGATGTAGAAAAGGTTCTTCTGGTGAATACCGATGGACATTTTGTGAATGGTGAACAAAAAAGTACTACCAGTGACTCAATTGCTACATGGGGTATGCGTCCTACGGTAAGTCCGGGGAGATATTTGTTTGAATTTCTTCACAATGAACAGAACGAAGGTGACGAGTTTGCGGCTGTCCTCGAGGCGTCACTGAGTTCTGGCACTACTATTGGCACTGGGTATCCCGTGGTCAGTGTTGCAGCATTTTTAAATGTGTTTGATGATCATATCGGCAGTTCCGCGCGAACTGAGTTAAAAAACAGAAAAGACTTAGCAAAACTTAAGTCGTTCATTTATACTCGAATGAAGAAGGGTTCTTATGCTGTGTGTAATGCAGACGATCCTCTGGTAGTTAAGAGCCTTAAGGTAATTCCAAAGAACAAGGAGGTACAGATACTGTATTTTGGCCTACAGAAAAATATTGCTCGTCTCCTAAAGAAAAAAGATACAAAGGGGGTTTTGACGGTTATCGATGGTGAGATTGTATATATCACAGAGGAGTCGACTGCTGTAGTCATGGCCGTTAAGGACGTGTCATGGACGTTTGATGGCATGTATGAACCGTCTGTATATAACTTGCTTGCGATAATCGCTATTGCCGTTGGGTACTACGAGGGAATAATACACGAACGTTTAGCTGAGGCGCTGAAGGATATACATCCTGATTCGCGCAGTGGACGACTTGTGCGATTTGCATGCAAGAAAAATATAACGCTTATCGCGGATTATGCGCATGAAGGGGAGTCATTGCGAGAAATTGCCCTCTTGTCGAAAAAAATAGTTAAAACTAACGGACGGGTTCTTGGTGTGGTACGTCTTGCGCACAACAGGTCTGATGAGCATATAGAGAAGGTTGCGAAAGTACTCGCTCTGGAGTATGACCACCTTGTTGTATATGACAAAATTGATGGCCACTGGAATGATCCTGACCCTGAAAAACAGAGGAATAAAAAATTCCCTAAAATTGTTGGACGTACTTCAGATGTATTACATACAGCTATACAGAAGTATGGAGGTAGTTCACAACGGATTGTGCGAGAGGATGAAGCAATTGCAAAAGCTGCTGAAGTTGCACAGGATGGGGATGTTGTTATTTCTATTGTAGGAGATGATATCGATCGGTCTATCGGATTCTTGAAAGAAAGTTTTGAAGCTGAAATTCTCTATACGTAAAAGGTACATAGATGTATACAAAACACCTCACATTTGTGAGGTGTTTTGTATTATTTTTTAAAGAAGTCTTTGAGCACCTTTTCATAAATGAGTACTGCTGACTGATTGTCGTTACAGTCTTTTGCAAGGTAGTGTACTCCAGGGTTACTGTTTATTTCAATAATCGTGTATGACTCTGTGTCTTTGAAATCTCCAGGGATGAATACATCAAGGCCTATTACTGGTGCAGAAAGGTCTTTTGAGAGTTGCGATGCCCACTTTTGTACAGCTGGAGGAATTTTCTTCGTTTCGTATACGTCTGTGGAAGGTATCTTAGTCAAGTGAAAGTAAAACCGTTCACCATTTGAAAGTACCGTACTTGGCTTTGTTCCTTGTTTCTTATGCTGCCATGCTTCAAACACCTCATCTTTCTTGACAGCAGGTATTTCTGCAAGTAGTTGCTTGATTGTAGAGTTTCCATCCCCAACTACAAATCGATTTTCTTTCGAGTGTAGTAGTACTACCGTCCCGTTGACGATGAGTATGCGGTATTCATTTTGATCTAAAATCGGTTGAATCATGAAATCACTCTTTGATGCAAAGTGAACCCGTGCAATTTTCTGAATCTGCGCATTGGTTTCAGCAAGCCTGATCATGTTTGCATTCTGACCCTTGTTTCGTTTGATAAGAACAGGGTATTTATATTTTTTGATAGAGATATGGTCACAAAGTGCTTTTGCGGATGTAAAATCAGAAATGACGATTTCTTTTGTAGGAATGGTGTTGTAGCCAATTTTTACCAGTATCTGCTGTGCAAGTATTTTTCTGCCGGACATGTAAGCGTTCCACCGGCTCACCTCAGGAAAAAGACCAGGAGCTGCACCACTGACCAGGAGGAACTTCTTCCCCTTTGAAATCATCAATACTTCCCAGTTCTTCCGTTCCTTTTTCTGGACACGTTCAACTTTTAGTCCGAGGTTTTTTGCTGCAATTTTATAGAGTTCTGTGTTATTTAGTTGTTTTTTCATATGTTTGCAGTGTTATTTTAATTTGAAGTAATCACGAAGTACCTTTTCAATGATTCTAGGGGCTGTTTCATCATCATCGCATCGCTTTGGTAGATAATAGAGAGCTGGGTTCGTATTAAGTTCGATAATGGTGTATTTATTGGTATCTTTGAAATCTCCCGGAATAAATACATCAATACCCACCACTGATGAAGAAATGGTTTTCGCTACCGCCTCAGCCCATTCTCGTGTTGCAGCAGGGAAGTGTGAGGTCTTGTAATATTGATTTGTGGGGAGTTTTACAAGGTGATATTCAAAAAGTGCTCCTTGGGGTAATACTGAAGATGGTTTTGTGCCAAGTATCTGGTGTTGCCACTTTATATACACAGGGTCTTTTGTAGATTCTTTTACCTCAGAAAGTAATTTTTTTATGGTTGATGTGCCGTCACCAGTGACTCCTTGTTTATGTTTTGAGTGCATAAGCATCACTTCGCCGCCCACGACAAGAATGCGGTATTCATTCTGGTTTAAGATTGGCTGTATAAGAAAATCCTTTTTATCTCGATACAGTTTTGTAAATATTTTCTTAAATTGAATAGTATTATCAGCTATTTCAATACCAATGCCATCGTGTCCCCGATCTGGTTTTATCAGTAGTGGGAATTTTATGTGTTTGGAAGTAAGTTTTTGTGTGAAGTCTTTCAGAGAGGTGTATTCACTAATTTTTACCTCAGTAGTACTAATAACGTTGTAACCGTAGCGTTTGAGGATTTTTTGTGTCATGAGCTTGCCTCCAGTAAAGTGAGCAACCCATCTGGTTGCTGTGGGGAAGAACCCAGGATTACCGGCACTCACCAGACAAAATGCCTTGTCATTTGATATAAGAAGTCGTTTCCGGACATGAGAACTTTGGACAAGTTCTGTTTTTAGCCCAAGATTTTTAGCGGCTTCAGTATAGAGAGCAACTGGAGATGTGTTTTTTTTCATACGTGAGCATTTATACCATAGAAAATCCAATATATCGAGTATTTTGTCAAGTGTTGCTTTTAACAACTTGTGTGTTAAAAACGAACAAAAGAGTCTTTTTAGTGTATGCTTTTGTCTCTGATTGCCAGTATTGACCATATTCAGTCTTTGAAACATTAAGAAATATATAAAAGTGAAAAAAGAAAAAAATATAATTGCATATGTAATGAACCTTACTCCTCGAATGGCTGATGATATTCGTGAGTATGAAATAGAAAACAGTAAAACCTATCGAATCATGCTTATTTGGGATTCGAAGATAAAGCGGCCAGATACAAAGAAAGGATTTGACATTCTCGTAGAGTGTGATTTTTCAAAACCGTGGAAGATTGCAGAAGCACTACTCCCATATCAAGACCAATTGACTGCAATTACCTGCCGCTCTGAGGCAAATATTTCACGCTTTGCACAAGTTTTACCACACGTACCATATCTCCGTTCTTCAAATACTGAATCATTGCGATGGGCTACTGACAAGTACGAGATGCGAAAGCGCCTACGCCTGTTTGATAAAAAAAATACACCTAAATTTACTTGGGTTAAAGAAAATACGAAAAAAGAACGTACACGTGTTATTGAAAAAGTTTCTTTTCCAATGATTGTAAAGCCTGCAAATCTTGCGGGGAGTCTGTTTGTAACGATTTGTTATCACGAAGAGGAGCTTGAAAAAACACTACGTACACAGTTCCGTAAACTACAGAAAGCGTATGAGAATAATAACCGTACGGAAGTACCTAAAATTATTGCAGAGGAGTATATGGAAGGTGATTTGTATTCTATTGATTCATACGTGAATGCTCGAGGTGACGTGTATCACTGTCCGATGGTTCGTCAGAAGACTGGTCGCGAGATGGGGCATGATGATTTTTATAATTATCTGCAGATGACTCCATCAGCATTGAAACTTTCAACAGTTGAACGTGCGCATAAGGTAGCAGAGACAGCTATTCACGCGCTGGGTCTACGAAGTATCACTGCACATGTTGAACTCATGAAAGTCGATGATGAATGGAAGGTGATTGAGGTGGGGCCACGATGTGGTGGGGCACGAGACATTTTACATAAATTGAGCTGTGATATTAATCACACTATGAACGATGTGTTGATTCGTATACCAAGAAAACCTGTAGTACCAAAAAAATGTAAAGGTTTTGCAGCTTATCTAAAGTATTTTGCAGATAAAGAAGGAGTGATTCTTGAAACAAAAGGTATTAAGAAAATTGAAGGCTTGGAATCATTCCATAGTATTGTTATAAACAAAAAAGTAGGAGATCGGTCTGTTTTTGCACGCAACGGAGGAAGATCAATGTTTAACCTGTATCTCTATAATAGTGACCGATCTAAGTTACTGGCTGATATACGTCGCATTGAACAAATGGTGAAAGTGAAAGTAGAGAATGGTAGAGGGAAAAAGAAATAACCTAGAGTTATACCAAAGGACGACATACTTCGTATGCCGTCCTTTGGTATAGTAATGATACTTTTGATATATGATTCAAACACGTGATTTTTTGTTGTTTATATTGGTATTACTTTTCTTAAGCGTGTCTATTTCGGCAACGTTATTTAAGAGTGACGAAGAACCACAAATAGCTTCTGAAAGCAGTGGATTAAAAGTAGATGATACTGAAGCTCAACATATTGAGGCAACTATGCCTGATGATGCGTTTGACAGAGATCTGTATATCATGCAACTAAGAAAAAAACTTGCAGCTAACGATGAACAACGTATAGAACCTTCACCAAGTGTTGAAGCATCAGACGTTTCTTCTGAATCAATAGATGATGGTGTACTTCAAAAATGTCTCTACCCAGACGATGCATTGTCTATTGCTCCCCGTTGGCCACTGACAGGCGTGGAGGTACAAGAAAAAGAAGGTGCTCGTTTGGTATATGTTTCTGAACAGATTGTAGTTGTTGGTACAGGTATAACTTCAGCAAGTGGCACAGTAGAAGAAATCGTTGAAACAACTGTAACTCCACTATTGCAGTTACCACTGCATCCGCAAATACAGAATGAGGTTGCTTGTGTACCAAGCGAAGTAGTCGGGGTTACCAGTGCTGGTATTTTAATGTTTAATGGAGATGTAAACTCATATCGAAAAGTTCCTGAGAATGTATTGATTGGTTATGCACGAGATGGCTTTCCTATTTATGGAGTATACGGAGCTGAAGTAGATGAATGTGGTGGGTACCAGCATTCTACTGGTTACCGGTATGTAGTTTCAAAAGATGTGGACTATCTTGTAGGTTGTTATAAGGCGCCACCTGTTTCATTTAGTTTGTAGCGTATGAGCACCCTTATCTTCGATATCGAAACAATAGGACAAGAATGGGATTCTAAGGACAGCGCTACACAATCAGTCCTGTCTCGGTGGATAGATAAAACCGCACAATCTGAAAGTGAACATTTTGCTCTTTATAACTCTCATGATGTTATTGCAACTACTACATTGTATAAAAAGTGGCTTGAGTTTCGTGTATGACTTTGAGGAGGCAATAGGTAAAGTATAAGGGAGATTATTCTGCAGCGTGGTTTGGTATACTTCTATTATGAAAAAGTTTCCAGAAGGATTTTATTGGGGGGCAGCAACAGCTTCGTATCAAGTTGAAGGATTTAATGAGAATTGTGATTGGGCAAAAGCTGCAAAGGAAGGAAGGGTTCCGGGAGCAGGAAGACTCGCCGATCATTACCATCGCTATGAAGAGGATTTTGATATTGCTAAAGAACTTGGACATAATGCACAACGTTTTTCTATTGAGTGGGGAAGAATTGAACCTCAAGAAGGTGTATTTGATGAAAAAGAAATTGAACACTATAGGAGTGCGCTTAAGGCGCTGAAGAAACGTAATATTACTCCATTCATTACACTATGGCATTTTACACTCCCACTTTGGTTTTCTGAATCTGGAGGTTTTGAACGAAAGGATTCTTCTGTTATCTTCGCTCGATATTGTGCATATGCAGTAAAAGAGTTAGGTGATTTATGTGAAAATTATTCAACTATCAATGAACCAAATGTTTTTGCATCAAACGGTTGGCTTCGTGGAAGTTGGCCACCATTTAAACGTTTTGCAGCCACTGACTTAGTGTCCATTACAAATTCCGGACGTATATTTAAGTCCAAAGCAAAGAAAGGACTATTTCCTTTGTTCTTGTACTTTAGAGTCATGCGTAACTTATCAGACTCCCACAATGCTGCATACGATGCCATAAAGAATGTGAGTGCAAACAAAGATGTAAGTGTGGTCAAACATGTGATTTATTTCCATGCGAATTGGAATCCTTTGAATATAATGAAGGCGTGGTTTGCAAACCATATATGGACTCACATATTTATGAAACGTACACACAAGAAATGTGACTCTATTGGGTTAAATTACTATTTTCATAAGAAATTTGGAGACAGGGAAGTGTATGATAAGACTGATATGGATTGGGATATATACCCTGAAGGGATACTAGGTTCGCTTAAAATGTTGTGGAAGTATAAAAAGCCAATTTATGTTTCTGAAGCAGGACTTGCTGATAGTAAAGACAAGTATAGAGCAGACTATATTACACGCCAAGTAGAAGCTGTTGCAAAAGCAATTGAGGAAGGAATCGATGTGCGAGGACATATGTACTGGTCACTCATTGATAATTATGAGTGGGCACTTGGCATTGAAAAAAAATTTGGACTTGTAGAAATTGACTACAAAACACTTGAGCGCACCATTAGGCCTTCAGCATGGGTGTATAAGGAGTTGATAGATAAATATACAGAAAAATAATCTCCCTAGACATCTCATTGCTTGACCACTATCGCAGTATTGAAGAGTATAAAAACCACAAAGACTTCGTCTCTGTGGTTTTTATAACTGTACCTGAGGATAAAAAGTGCGATTTTGAGACACAATAGTGGGATACTGTATGAATATATGGCTTGGATTTTACTTGCGACTGCAGGACAATTTTTAAATGCGCTTGTTGCTATACTTGATAAATATATTGTTACTGATGAAAATATTCTTCCGCGCCCTTTTGTGTATGCTTTTTATTCATGTTTAATTACTGGATTTTGGGTAGTTATCTATTTACTTGGTTTTATACCAGGACTTTCAGACTTAGGTGCTCCAACTTTTAAAAACGTACAATCTCCCACTATTCAAGTTGTAGGTATGTCATTTTTAGCTGCATACACTTTTTTCATGGCATTGGTGTCTATGTATGATGGGTTAAAAAAAGCTGATGCATCAGATGTAATGCCGGTGATTGGTGCAGTTGCTGCGGTTTCATCATTTGGAATGTCCTTTCTGTTTCTTGGAACACAACTGACTCCAAATTTCATATGGGGCATTGCTTTGTTGACAGTAGGAACTCTTCTCGTCTCTCAAATGCATTTTACTAAAACGGTAATCCTTCAGACTATCCACAGTGGAATATTTTTTGCCCTCCACTATATTGCAATGAAAGGATTGTTTTTAGAAACCTCTTTTGATGATGGATTTTTTTGGTCACGAATTAGCTTTGTTGTGTTTGCACTCTCGTTACTATTAGTACCATCATACTTTGCTAAAATTACTCAACAAACACAGAAGACTACAAAGAAAGGGGGAATACTGGTATTAACTGCTAAGGTTTTTGCCGGTATTGCAGCATTTATGTTACTTAAGGCAACTGACATAGGTGATGTGACGGTTGTTCAAGCGTTAGATGGACTGAAATATGTATTTATCATCGTCATAAGTCTCATGTTTGGTAAATTCATCCCCGTAGCCGCTGGTGAGAATAAACATGACACACAAACAATCATGCGCAAGGTTCTTTATGTACTGGTGATTTCAATTGGATTTGTAATGTTATTTGGATAGATAAATAGTGTGATCACATGCGTTACTTTACTCAATTAAGAAAAAAATATAAAAAGTACAAAATACCGAAGTTCTTTATTAAAAGATCAAGAGTATTATTGATATTTTTGGCAACGGTTCTTTTGTTTGTAGCATTAATTTTTACTCTTGCACAAAAACCAGTACCAGAACAGATTCAGTATGGAATGTCATTTAATACATTGTACGCAAAAGAACTTGATCTGAACTGGAAAGAAACATATGAAGCGATTTTAAATGACCTGGGAGTTAGGCACCTTCGTCTTGCTGCACATTGGCCGATGATAGAACCAGCTGATGATGTTTTTAATTTCTCAGAGCTAGACTATCAAGTAAGGCGAGCTGAGGAAGTTGGTGCGGATGTTATCTTAGCTGTTGGTAGGAGACTTCCTCGTTGGCCAGAATGCCATGTCCCTGATTGGGCAAAGGAAATGAAGTGGGAAGAACAACAACAACAGATTTTGGATTATATAACCGTTGTAGTCAATCGCTATAAAGACAGTCCAGCGATTACATACTGGCAAATTGAAAACGAACCGTATTTGGAAGTATTTGCAAAAGAACATTGTGGTGAATTTGATGAAGATTTTTTTCAGCAAGAAGTGGAATATTTTCGGTCACTTGACGACACACGACCTTTTTTAATTACTGATAGTGGTAATCTTGGAAAATGGACAGGTCCATATAAATACGGTGATGCGTTTGGTACCAGTGTGTATGTACATTTTTGGAACCCGGAACTTGGGCAATTTAGAACTATTTTACCCCCATGGTTTTACAGGGTAAAAGAAAATGTGATGCGTTTATTGTATGGTGATAAAGAAACTATGCTTGTTGAGCTTTCAACTGAGCCGTGGTTACTTGAGCCAATCGTCGAAGTAGACATTGAAACTCAGTATTCACGAATGGATTTGGAAAAAATTGAAGATATTCTTGAATATGCTGAAAATACTCGATATACAAAACAGTATCTCTGGGGCGCAGAGTGGTGGTATTGGCTACACAAGCAAGGACATTCAGAGATATGGCAACGAGGAAAAGAGTTATTTAGAGAATGAAATAATTATATAGCATGACAAAGAAGATTATAGAATCAGCAGTGGTAATTTTAAAAGGTGTTGATAGAACTGTTGGACGAGTTGAAAAAGAAGTAGAGGCTGTTATACAGCCAGTACAGAAAACAGCATTTGCTCGATTTCCTGTACCCTTTACCCTGCTGGTAACGTTTGGCGTGGCTGCTACCTTTTTCGGTTTTGAAAAGGTTCTTACGGAAGTTGCTTATATCAATGACAGACCATTTCTTATGTTGAGTATTGGTGTTGGAGTCTTGACGATAACTGGTACACTATATAAGAAGTTAGGATGATACATATGAGTCATACAGATTTGTTTAAATTTATATTCCCATTTTTATACGCACGTGATTGGCACACGGGGCGTTTAGAATTATCCCGTCCTCGCGTGGCTTTGTTCTCAGCAATGATTTCAATCATTTCACTGGGTATACTAATGGCTTTCATTTTACAAACACCAGTAACATACACAACTTTATAATTTCATTAATATGAGTAAAATAAAAATTTTTCTTCTTGTAGTTTTCATTCTTTTAATCGTGGCTATTGGGGCTTCTGGGTATGTTTGGTTTAAATTACAAAACGTAGGGGGTGCAGTGCCTGCAAGTGAACAAGTAGAGGAAACAACTGCCCTTAAGGTACGTGTAAAGCCAGAAGCAACACCAGTTGCAAACAGTATCCCAGACGAAGGCTTAAAGGTTGACACAAGTGCCATTTCCGATGAGCAGAAAGCAGCGGCAGAAAAAATTGGTATTGACCTTGATACTACTACAATTACTCCGGAGATGGTTTCATGTGCTGAGCTGAAACTGGGTTCATCACGAATAGAGGAGCTCCTGAACGGGTCAACTCCATCAGCACTTGAGAGCGTGTCTATTATTGGTTGTTTGTAGCTTGCTGTGCATCTCAATGAGTTTATTATAACTTTCTTTTAGGAGTCACTTCTGAGTTTTTAAAACTGAGATAGACAATAGGCACAAAAAAGAGCACAATGAGAATCAAGATATGAAATACTTTACTTTACTTACATTTTTAATATTATTTATATTTCCCGTTGTTACCAGTGCGGAAACGGTACTGCGTACTGGGAGTGATATATCTGTTGAGTCTGACCAGGTTGTGGAAGGAGACTATTACGTTTCTGTTGGTCCCTTTGGACGTACTACCATGTCAGGACAAGTTGCTGAAGATATGTATGCTTTTGGTGCTGAAGTGATTGTAAATGGTGAGATAGGTAATGATGTAACAATACTTTCAGGCTCTTCACAAATACATGCTTCAGTAACTGATGATGTACGCATTGTTGCAGTGGAGGCTACCATTGCTGAAGAAGTTGGAGGTGACGTATTTGTACTCGCTGGGTCATTGTCTATCTTGTCTTCTGCAAAAATTGCAGGTGATGTTTTCTTCTTTGGAGGTAATCTGACGGTTGAGGGGGACGTGGCTGGATCTGTACGTGGGTCCGCTGAAAAAGTCCGCATTGATTCAGGTGTCGGTGGAGATGTAGACATATCCGCTCCAGCAGGGATTACTCTGGGCGATAGAGCGTCTATTTCTGGTTCAGTTTTGTATACTAGTTTTGTACCACTCTCACGTGGGCAGAGATCAATTGTAGAAGGTGAAGTAGTTCGTAATGAATATGCGTCAATCCCAGCTAAAGAAAAAGCAAGAGATGTACTGATACCTATTTTCATCACTCTTTTTGCAACACTCTCTTTATATCTCCTGTTTAAGCGAGAATTGCAGTCGGTGGTAGAGTCAGTTGAGGAACGATTTTCTAAGAATTTCTTAGTGGGAGTTATGTTTGTGTTGCTTGGGCCTTTGGTTTCGATATTGTTAATGATTACGGTGTTAGGTCTACTTGTAGGTCTACTTGCTCTTTCTTTTGTGTTGATGCTGTATGTTGCAGGTGTAGCACTTTCAGGTGTTGTTCTTGGTGCATTTATAATGCGTATTTTCACTAAAAAACTTCGTGTCACATTACCTGCAATACTCCTTGGAGCGGTAGGTATACAGAGTATTATCCTTGTACCTGTGATCGGCCCTGTTGCAGTATTTTCCATTTTTGCAGTGACTGTCGGAGCGATTGTACAACGCCTCTACCGTGCTGTTGCATAACCCTATGACACCGTACAAAAAAAGAATGCGGACACACAGAGTTACTCAAATGAATGCTATTTTGCAAGAGCTCTATCCTGTAGCTAAGATTGCACTCCATTACTCTACAGACTTCGAATGTTTGGTTGCTGTACAGTTGTCCGCGCAGTGTACAGATGAACGTGTTAATAAAGTTACCTCAAAATTATTTAAAAAATATAAAACGCTCGATGCGTATGCGGATGCTCAACTTTCACAAATGGAGCATGATGTGTATCAAACGGGCTTTTATCGAAATAAAGCAAAAAACCTTATCGCAGCAGCAAAGAAAGTGAGAGATGAATTTAATAGGCAACTGCCACAGACGCTCGAAGAGATGATTACCATCCCTGGGGCTGCGAGAAAAACGTCTAATGTGGTTCTTTCAACGCTTTACGGTATCCACGAAGGTATTGCTGTTGATACGCATGTACGAAGATTTGTGATTCGTTTTGATTTGTCAGATTATACTGACCCTGTGAGAATCGAACGTGACTTAATGCAGATTATGCCACGTAAACTTTGGTGGGGGTTTAATCATCGGCTGGTTAATTATGGACGGGACTATTGTAAGGCGCATAAACATGACTGTGAAAATCATCCATTAAGCAAAGTGTACCCAAAAGCAATGGAACTTTGGCCCAAGTCTAAGTGATGTAATGAACACCTCTTTTCGTCAATACGTCAAAGTGTATTTGCAGATGGTATAGTGTAGATACTATGCAGGTACTGTTAGCGGTAGTCGACGATTTATTCCAGTTTGTACGTACAGTTTTTTCTGGAGCGATACCTTTTACAGCACGACCTGAAAAAGTTTTGGAGGTATATCAAGAAAAACTTACTCAGATTCAGTCTAGAACTCCACACACAGTGCTGCATACATCTGCCGAACAGAACCGGGCACCAGAGGTGGTATCTAGTATGTTTCGTATTGGCGATCAATATTTTATTGGCTCTATAGGTGTATATCTATATGCAGATCAGGTGGTTGCTTTTGACAATGCATTGAGACGTTTGGCCTATGGTCAGGAACTACGTTTATTAAAATTAGAAGGACGCTGGGCTAAAGTTCGTATTGACGATGTTTTGGGTTGGGTACATAAAGATTCGCTTGTCCTTCAGGCACAGGATGTATATCCTCGTTTACAATCTGATGTTCAGTACGATGCTAAAAATCCACAGACGGTAAAACTTCGTGCGTGTATTGATGACGAATTCGGTGCAGCTCGTGCTGAGCATCCTTTATCACCAGCAGAGTATGTACAATATAGGTTACTGCAAAAAAAGCGTTATATTCAGTGGGGTTCTACGCGCGTTCGAATACCAGGGACATGGCAGAGGAAACTACGAGGCTACACAGGTATACATATAAGTATCACTGCCAAAACTGAGGCAGTAATGGAATATAGTATGGATGATGTTGGTTATCTAGCGTTTGTGGAAGCAGTATTCCCAGATGAAAGCATCAAGATAACTCAAATAGGGAAGTGTGATGATTCTTCATATACAGAAGAAATACTCACTCCTGAACAATACAAAGAACTCCGTCCAGTTTTTATAGAAATTTCTTAATCTACCTATTGAACACATATCAAATTTTTATCAATTTATTATTGTTTGAAGCCCTTGTATACTTTAATAATCAAGGTTGTTTCCCTCGACTTCAAAATCAGATAAACTCCTTATTAAGTCATGAATTGACCTTTAGCAGGACGGTGTTTCTGTGGTAACTTCATCGTCCTGTCCCACTGTACTTCTAAGTTGAATCTGTTCCAAATCTGGTTTAGCTGAGGCAACGGTTGACTCACTCAGATCAGCTTTGTTCACTACTGCTTACGTGCAATGTTTTCACCTCTGGCGGCTTTTATTATTTATTTGCTATACTAACTCTATGAAACAGAAAGTTGCTTTTTTCGATATTGATGGGACGGTCTTTAGATCAAGTCTTTTCATAGAGTTAGTAGAAAAACTTATAACGAAAGATGTATTTCCAACAGATACACGTGGCGAATACGAAAAAGTGTACCAAGCATGGCTCAATAGGGAAGGTAGTTACGAGACCTATATAGATGCAATGATTGAAACTTTCTACAATCACATTAAAGGTGTTCATTATGGAATTGTCGCTGACCTGGGTAGGGAAGTTGTTGCATCACACAGTAAACGTGTATATCGATATACACGTGACCTTATTGCAGAACTTAAAGAAGATAACTATTTTATTGTTGCTATTTCGCAGTCTCCAAAAGCGATTTTGAATGACTTCTGTAATGAGTACGGGTTTGATAAAGTATATGGTCGGATGTATGAAGTTGGACCAACTGATTGCTTTACTGGCGTTGTAATTGATGAGCATATTATTCAAAACAAAGCCAATATCATCAAACGTGTATTTGAAACTGAAGAAGTTACCACAGAAGGTTCGGTGGCGGTAGGGGATACAGAAGGAGATATTCCAATGCTTGAATCTGTTGCTCGGCCAATTTGTTTTAATCCAAATAAGTCACTGTACGATTATGCAAAAATCAGACGATGGGACACTATTGTAGAACGAAAAGACGTTATTTATGAGCTCTAGCTCTCTGACTTACAGTTTTAGGTGAATATAATATGGCTTTACAGAGCCTCATTAGTAATTCAAGTGTGTTATATACATTGACATTAGTACTAAAACATGGTATAGTAATATAAATCCGAGAATCATGTTATGATTTTCCGGTTGTCGGCTTCGGCTGATTATCTACATCGTCCTACGGGACATGTGGGGGCGTCATTGATAGGTAACATTGTATCGTCCTTCGACGATACAAATTGCACTTGTTCGGTCTTGCAGAAGGGTAAACCCTTTTCACATCGTGCAGAAGTTTGTAAATTAAAGTTCACTTTCATTTACAAACTTCTGCACGATGAAAAGCCTACGGCTTTTGCGAGACTCTCACGACGCTTATTTGTTAGATAAGACACTTGGCTTATAATATCCACTGTCATTGCAGCCATTATGGCTCTTACAGCTACAGTATCAGTTTCTGAAACTGATACTGCGTACGGAAACATTGTAACTAATGTAGATGTACAGACGGAAGTGATTGCTAGTACAGAAGCTGTAGTACGCGAGTACTTTAGCGACATACCGGTAATGATTCAGGTCGCACGATGTGAATCAACGTTTCGACACACACTTACTGACGGTACTGTTCTTCGTGGACATGTAGACGATCGAGATACAGGAGTGATGCAGATTAACACCTATTATCATGGTGATACTGCAGATACTTTAGGATTCGACTTAGAAAATATCTACGATAACATGGCGTATGCCCGAGACCTCTATGAGCGTCAAGGAACACAGCCATGGAGTGCCTCATGGCCGTGTTGGGGTCGGACGCTTGCGTCTGCCTAACAATTCTCCACAAGGGCAATATGTGTGAAAGCATATACACAAAGACCGTAAGCGAAGCTTGCGGTCTTTGTGTATATAGTGATATATCCAATTATTTATACTATATACTAGACCTATGAATAAATTTATAATACTCAGTAGTTCCGTATTTTTACTTCCCGTTGTCGTGTTAGCTCAATTTGGTGAGGTAGATACTTTTGTAGGTAACCTTAATATATTTATTAGTTCCAGACTTGTCCCGTTTGTCTTTACCCTAGCACTCCTTGTGTTTGTGTATGGAATGTATAAATATTTTATTCTCGGAGGAGCAAATGAAGCTGATCGAGAGAAAGGTAAACAACTCCTTGTATGGGCAGTCATGGGATTTGTGTTGATGGTATCAATCTGGGGAATTGTTGGAATGCTTTCAACAGGAATTTTTGGAGGGGGAGTTACACCACCACCATTGCCTGAAACCCCGACTCTATAATTTAATAGGGCTCAATGCAAAACTCTGACTCTGTCAGAGTTTTTTTAATAGGGCTCAATTCTTTTTTGCCACTCTGTGTAGCTGCGACTATGTGAATAAATAAATAGCAGTCCGCATACAATAGCTATATTGCGCATGAAAATTAGTTCAGAAAATTCATTGACGGACCACTGGATTGGGTTATGGAATGTGATGCTTACTAATACTAAGTAGGTAGCGAGTATAATTGCGACATACTTTGTGTGGTACCTCATTGCAAGCATCGCACCAAAGAAAAATTTAACAGTGATTCCAATAATCAAAAGCATACCTGCCCCTTGAAATCCGTTACTGGCAACAATTTCTCCGAAGTTGCTCATATCAATGATTGCTGAATACATGAAGTAACAACCAAAAATAATTCGTGCCAATGTTGCTATGTGTTTGTCTGCGGGTGTCCGGGTCATATCTTTTGGTTTATACCAGTAATGACTTGTTTTATTTACCATACCACGACACTGCTATTTTTATAGTTGTGTTCATTTTAATGACCATTTAGCTATGTTACTAAATCCGCCATATGTGTGTGCACATTACCCAACATTATTGATAAATTACATATTTTATTGTCAACAAATACCAATTTTACATTGTTACAAATATGCATCGGAAGAAGTCTTGATTATAAACCAATGGAATATAAGTGGCCGTCTCCCACTGGTTATGACACTGTTAATAGCTATTATGGTTTCTCTGCTCAAAATATACAGTTAACACACCTTGAAGCAGTTAGTGAAAACAAACATAGGTTCCTGACACTTTCTGACCGACCACTCTTGGCTGTGGTGATTAATGCGGTGCAGGAACTATGGGAAATTGTGACGGGGAATACGGAAAAAATTGATACTCTTGAATCCCGAATCGAAACCCTCGAAGCTGCACTAGATGTCACTCCATCAACAAACAATAATACAACTCCAGAACCAGAAGATCCTCCACCCACAGAAGAACCCACAGCATCTTTCTCAGACTCAAGTACACAAGAATCTGCAAGTACTACAGAACAAATCAACCTACCAAACCAAGAAGAACCCCAACTAGAAACTCAAACCGCATCTTCTTCAGAAGAAACAACTCAAATTGAGGAACCTGTAGTTGAAACAACACCTGAACCTTCAGTAGAAGAACCTGTTTCTGAAGAAGTAGTTATTCCTGTCCAACCAGTAGCTGTCCCACAGGAAAAAACGTCTGTATAGATAAATACATAAAACAAAAGCCCACGCCACTGGCGTGGGCTTTTGTTTTATAAAGTTTTACTCTCCTGTAGTCTTTTTTGCGTGACAACCCCGAGTCAAGTGAGCTGACATGAAAAGTAACCCACCGATGATTGCGATGTTTTTCATAAACATCATTTGTTGCATTGGAGCCTCAGTCCATGTGTCTGGCCCGTGAAATATGATACTTGCTACTAGTGTAAATCCCGCAAGAAGTAGTGCTGCGTATTTTGTGTATTTTCCGATAATAAGCGCAAGGCCTGCGAGCACTTCGAAGGCCGCAACTGCGACAGCTAGTATTGATGCAGCTGGTAGTCCAACTGAATCAATATAGCCTGCTGTTCCTGCAATATCCTGGAATTTCACTATTCCTGCTAACATGAAGAATGTTCCGATGACAATACGTCCAGCAGGTTCGAGATACGTCTCACATTTTTGAATATGTTTGTGCATAGTTGTATATTATGTAAATAAAGTCTATAAACCCTTTCAATACAGTATAATGCATATATGACAGAAAAAAACACGAAAGTACCACAATATTGGCTTATGAAAAGTGAACCTGCTTGTTATTCAATTGATGACCTGAAACGTGACAGGGTGGAACCTTGGGACGGTACTCGTAATTATCAAGTACGCAACATGATGCGTGACGATATGCAGGTAGGTGATCTTGTGCTTTTTTACCACTCCAACACGAAAGAAATTGGTGTAGTGGGGACGATGAAGGTGACAAGTAAAGCGTATCCAGACCCAACTCAGTTTGATCCAAAGTCAGAACATCCAGATCCGAAGTCTGATCCTTTAAATCCTCGATGGCTTTGTGTGGATGTAAAGTTTCAGAGTAAATTTTCCCGGACAGTTTCATTAGCTGAAATTAAGATCAATCCAATGTTTGAAACTATGCCATTGGTCAAAAAAGGGAATAGGCTTTCAGTGATGCCAGTGAACAAAAGGCATTTTACAGAAATTGTAAAGATGGCAGGTGAGTAACAAATTTTTTTGGAGGTGTCTATACGGTACAATAAGATAATATGGAAAGAATCACCGTGGTGTTGCAGCGTCTTGCTACTAATGGAGGGCATAGAAAAGAAGGTTTTTTACAACTCTTTATTTCTAAGCGATTGGTACAAGGTCTAGCAGTTGCGATGATGGGGATGTTTGTTCCTATTTTTATCTATGAGACTGCTGGGTTTCAGTTCTGGGTTATAGGGCTTTACTATGCAGCAATCTCTATTGGGTATGCACTCTTTTTGATTCCCGGTATGACCATTACCAATAAGATTGGTTTTAGTCGAGCTCTAGCTTTCGGTTCAATCTTTGCGGTCGGTCAATTTGTTATTTTATTTTTTGCTAATGAGATTAACATTTGGTATTTCTTGGTACCCCTTGTAGTACTTAACGTACTATATCGAATTTTCCACTGGGTTCCATACCACGTTGACTTTACTGCCTTCACTAAAGGAGGGGAACGAGGAAAAGATGTTTCGCTTATGTTCGCAACAATTGCATTTATGGGAATGCTTGGCCCTATCCTGGCAGGGTATATTGTCCAGAATAGTGGGTATGAAGTATTGTTTGCTATCGGGGTCATTCTTCTTACACTATCAGGAATTTCATACCTGTTCGTGCCTGCGGTTGATGAGAAGTTTACGTGGACATACAAAGAAACTCTACAGCAACTTTTTTCACCAGACTTTAGAAATGTTTTTGTTGGCGAAATGGCCAATGGTGCTGAGGTGATTGTTTCGCTTATTGCATGGCCTATTTTCCTTTACCATGTTCTCAATGGAAACATGCTTGAGATTGGAGCGCTGTCGACTGTGATTGTGGCAGTGACTGTTGTTATCCAACTCTTTGTGGGGAAACATCTCGATGGGAAGGGAAGTAATAAAATTCAGACACTTAAGCGAGGTAGTCTGCTCTACGCAGTTGGATGGATTTTTAAGATTTTTGTTATATCCGCAGGTCAGGTGTTCTTTGTGGGGCTGTATCACAACATCACAAAGATTTTCATCAAGACGCCGTATAGTGCAATTCTGTACGACATGTCGGGTGAACAAGGTCAGTATGTGGATGAATTTACAGTAATGCGGGAAATGGCATCACATATAGGTCGGGCCTTGGCACTTATTGTCATGGTGGGTCTCACTTTTGTCTTACCTATCGAGTGGACATTCCTTATAGGAGTTGTTGCATCAATTGCTGTAAATGCTATCTATCAAGCTCATCGTAACTAATATGAATGCAGAGATTGGGAAGGTATATAAACATTATAAAAATGAGAAGGAGTACACTGTTATTGCTGTAGGATATTTTACAGAGTCAAACCCATTACTTGAGTGTGTAGTCTACCGAGCAGAATACAATACTGACGACCTTGGAGAGAATCCTGTTTTTATACGGCCTAGAGATATGTTTGAGGAAACTATTGACGTGGATGGAAAAGTGATGGATAGATTTGAACTCATTGGCTAAAAATATAGGTATTTCAGTATCCACAGTTACAGACAAAGGATATTGCTTGACGGTGAACGTTCGTTCACCTATACTATGTTTATTAAAGGAGCGGTTATAAACATAACGAAAATACCATGAGCAAAAAACAATATCTAAAGGCACTAAACAAAGAGATCCAAAACCTAAATGGAATCATTGATTGCAAGATTGTGCAGCATGCAGACTATAAGAGAGAAGCTCAACGGCATAAAGCTTTATTGCAGCAAGTACGAAAAGAAGAACGAATACGAGCAGTACTTAGTCCACTGAAGCTCAATTTCTTCAGCAGAGTATAAGGTACACTAGGAATAAGACTAAATATCATTTATGAGTCACCAGGATAAAATCTTTGAGTTCTATAATCGAAACAAACGCATGCCAAGTTATGCGGAGATTATGACCCTTGTAGGTTTCAAATCAAAAAATGCAGTCTCTAAGCTTGTGTACAAGCTTATTGATGCAGGTGTTCTACAGAAAGATGCCCAAGGGAAAATTATCCCTGCTATGGGTGCTGGAGAGGTACCAATGCTCGGACTTGTTGAAGCAGGTATCCCGAGTACCGCTGATTCACAAGTACTCGACACACTGAGCATCGAAGAGTATCTCATCCCTAAGAAAGAAAAGACATTTATACTTGAGGTAAAAGGTGACTCAATGATTGAAGCTCACATTGATGAAGGGGACATGGTTATCGCTGAGCGCTCTCAGACAGCCAAAGATGGTGACATCGTTATCGCTGAAGTTGACGGAGGTTGGACACTTAAGTACTTCAAGACAGACGGTAAAAAAATATGGCTTCTGCCAGCAAACAAAAACTATAAACCAATTTACCCCGAGTACGAAATGCGCATAGCCGCAATCGTAACCGGTGTAATTAGAAAATATTAACTACACCTCAATATGGAAAAACGACTTAATTTCAACAAAGAAGTAGATGACCTGACACGAATTAATGAATTTTTCCAAAATTACGAAATCCCCACCGAAATCGAGCTACTCAGAGATTCTGAAATTAATAATATAAGCATTGAATTTGATCAGTAAAGATTTGACATGGAAGTGATAAGTTGACTATATTTTGTATAAAATGTTCAATAATTGATATGAAAACAATCTCAACAACTGATGTGCGAAAAGAAATCTCAAAAATGGTTAACCATGTTCGTGAGACTGGTGAGGTTTTTGCAATTGGTCGTCGTAACAAACCCGAGGTACTTCTCATTAAATTCCCAATCACCTATAATAAGAAAATAAACGAAATCACTAATATCAACGCCTATTCGGAAAGTTTTAACTTCCTTGAATCTGAATCTGATCTCTACTCAGTTGATGACCTGAAGAAGAGTTATGCTTAAAAAAGGGACAGTTGTACTAACTCCATTTCCATTTACGGACCTTACCGGCGACAAAGTAAGGCCTGCAGTTGTGGTGTCTCACAATTTGAAAGGAAATGATGTTGTCGTTATTTTCTAACATCTCAAAGGAAAACTCGATTATCTCACCTAGTTCCTATCAAACCAACAGATCAAAATGGGCTAAAAGTCACGTCACAAGCGGTCTGTTCAAAAGTTGCAACGCTTGATAAAAAGGTTATCTTGGGAGAGTTAGGAACCCTCGAAACACAGTATGTTTAAAACATATCAAACCACCTCAAGAAGATTTTTAAACTCTAGAAGTGAGGTAAAATAATTATTCAGTAGAACGGGGGTACGTAATGTGTTTTTGACTGAACACAGAGAAAACTATGATAGGCAGTTCGGTATGAGTCACCATGTTTTTGAGATTTTCCCGCAATGTTTTTAAATTTATGAGCGTAACGTTGCTCGGCAATGGGTATTTTTTATTCTTTGCGTATGTATCTAATTCCGTCTGCCTAAAATCTTTATTTGCAACGGTGAGGTAGAGTGGTTCTTTAAACTCTTGGTAACGTTTCATTTTTATGTTGACGCTACTTTGTAGTGTGCGCATGGTTTCTGCGTAAAATATATCAATACCAAAATTACCTTCCTGGGTGTGGATATAGAAATCAATTCGCTTCTTGCCACAAAAAGTTTTTTCTGTATGGACACAGATATCTGTGAACAGTGTCTGCAGTTCCAGCTCGAGGTCAGCTTCGAGTTGGCGACCTCGTTCACCAACCTTGGTTGCTATCTTGCTTCTAAAATCACCTTTACCTAAGTGTACGTCAGTATATCCAAGTTCATATCTGAGGAATTCAAGTCCTCCAAAACGTTTTTGTATGTACCGAGACGAGGGTAGGTATTGGAAGGTATCAACTTCACCTGCGGTAGGGAGTCGTTGGTGGAGAGCAATAAACTTCTCGAAACCTTCTTTGATACGTTTTGGTGTCCAAAGTTTTTTCATGTTATTTCTTCAATGGGTGAAACTTCTTATGGGTATCTTCAGCGTACTTATCAGACGCATGTACATATCTTGTAGTGGTCTCAAGTGACTCATGACCGAGAAGTACTTGAAGTGCCGCCGGATTTGCACCTTGCTCTGCAAGATAAGTAGCAAAGCCGTGACGTAAAGAGTGGGCACTGGTGGGGACGTTGATACCTAGTAGTCCACGGTACCACTTGATCTTCATTTGTAGGTAGTTTGGTGAGATGTGCTTATTCTTGTCTGCTGCGTTAAGGCCTCGTTTAGGGATGAAGAGATAAGGAGAGTCGTCACTACGTGTTTTCAGGTAGTTATGAATATGACCCTGTGCCCTTGCAGTTAAATAAATAAATCGTTGTTTTTTACCTTTACCTTCGATAAAAATTTTCCCTGACTTATCTAGTTGTATTCTTTTGAGGCTGATGAGTTCAGAAATACGCATACCACTAGCAAAAAGTGTTTCAAGCATAGCTCGATTGCGCAAAGCAATATCTTTATTCTTTTCATATGTCATAGGAGATTCTATGAGTCTGATCAAATCGTCCATCTCGGCGACCTGTCCGTGTTTTTTACCCATACGCACCAACTTTACTGATTGAGGCACTACTGGTACGTCTTGATCCATGTCAATAAGATAGTTGAGGTATCTTCGTAACGAGGTGAGTGTTCTGTTGATCGAAGCTGCACCAAGTCGTTTTTGTGTCTTGGCACCAGTTGCTGTTTTTCTGTCAGTAGAGTTAAGGTAGGCCTTAAATTGTTCAATGGTCTTTTTAGTTACTTTATGGAAGGGAAGGGAGCCCATCTCAACATGTAAGAAATTTTCAAAGGTCTGTAAATCTCGTTCATAGTTATATAAAGTTTCAGGAGAATAATTGTTTGCTTGGATATGCAGCAAGAAATCATCAATGAGAGGGAGTTGTAGCGAGTTAACTTTGTTCATAGAAATTTGAAGAGGTGAGGGCGAGTGTCGAAGTATTAATACATTCTACACTGAAATAGAGAGTATAATTAATTGTTTTAATAACTGAGTATAATATCTCTAATACTCAGTTATTACTATAAAATACCAAAGATATTACCTCACTACAACTCCATTTATCCACTTATTCAGTCTCTCACGTTTTAAGGCCTAGAAATAAGTAACCTGTATCTTCTTTCTTAATATCATATGATTTCATTTCTAGCCTCCTTCTTGATTTTGATCATTTTATCGCTTGTCTCTGAAATGATATTATATGTACTAAACCATGTCCTTAGAAGCCCTGTAGTCGATTTTAAGCTTTGTGGCTGCAGATAAAGGTATGTTGTATCGTCTATTTTAATATCACAGCCAGCTAGTCGATTGTTTAGTTTTAATAAAAATATAAGAGGTACTAAGGTACCTCTTTTTTCTCTCTGAAGCTGATTTGTTTTCAGTAAAAATGCTTACATTATATTTTCGACTGTAGAGGTAGTCTGGTTCATCTACATATAAATTAAATAATTTAAACTTTAAAAAATATTTAATTTTATATTCATAAATTTCAACTATATGATTATGTTGATATCATACTTAAAATGTTTAGGTGCAGAAGAATCCCATATTATTAACTGGTTCACCAGAGTAGAGTCTTTCCTGCCCCGTCTCCACTCCCCTGCATTATAGTATTGTGCGAACTAACTTAAATAAACTATAAAATACTTATCACACAAATATATTTCTACTGACAATTTTCTTCACTAAAAATGTAAGTGTGGTCGTCTTGTGTGTATTGTGTTGAGGATATTTCATTGATCTCATTAACTATTACAGTTTTTCTGTTTTTACCATCTTCAGAACATCCACCCGTTATATTTATAGGAGCTTTTAGCACAGTAGCTAGATTCTCAGTGTCCCCTACTTTAATAAAGGTAAACAATGAAAACATTGCACAGACCAATAGAGCTGTTGTCAGCAGGTTGTTATTGGTTTGATTTTTTCCTACAGGTTGGTCGGTAAAAAGTTTTGAGTCTATACGATGATGTATATTTGCAGGCATTTGATGTAGTTCACATGGTTCATGCAGAGACTTCAGTACAGAAAGTTTTGACTCCCCTGTTGCATATACATACGCCTCATCTATATATCTGTGTATAAATTGAGGAGTGATGCTAGATCGTTTTGGAAATGTATTTTTGAAATATTTTACAGGTACATACAAAAAACCTTGTGCGTAGGTGTCTATAAAATCTTCCATCGGCATTGGAAATATTGCTGCTGTGTGTCCATCGGGCCCTATTCCAAACAGTGCAATTGTCGTTACTTTGGGATGTTCTGTGTAGAATAAGTTAAGTTTATTTTGTACCCGCACTGCGAATTTTTCATTAGATTCACTGTCTAGCGGGACTGAAGAAATAAAGCTTGCTCCATTTGCTTTTGCTCTCTGGTAAAAAGCATGTCCCGTCATCTGTATGAAGTTGTTTTCCAGTGGATTACTTGAAAAACGTTCATCCATCATCATTATGGTAGTGTATTCGTCTACTGAGTCCAGTGAGAGTTCATCGAGAACTTGCAACGCTGAACCACCAGCGAGCAGCAATAAAACATCAGAATGAGCATGGTTTTTCAGTGCTTTTGAAAGCGCTTTAGCAACTTCTATATGTGGTTTTTTAGAAGTGTTGATTTTCATGGTGTATCTTTTATTGCTTCAGCCAATAATGGTGTCATCGGGTGTTAAAAGTGTTTTAAGTTATGTAAGGACATCGTCAACATACTTTGAAGGGACTATCATCTAGATGATTCGAGTTGCATCCAGAGTTGCAACAGTTCCTTCTAAGCTATCCTGTGTTCCAACACCTCCATTGCTACTTGTTGAAGAGTATCAGCATTAGCATCAGACCCGTGTACATCAAATCCCTGCTCAGACAAATGTGCTGACATCGTAGCTCCCATTTTACCGAGTCCTACAAATGCAATTTGTTTGTTCAGATGTTTTCTGTTTACTTTATTATACATGTCCGTTAGTCACTTTAAAGTGCATGTGAACCTTAGTATCCATAACTCTATTATACTTTTTAAATATCCTTTAGTGCTTTAGCCTGTTTACAACGCTGGCAAATAATCTAATGGGTCTAGGTAGGCTTCCACTGCTGCAAACGGTGAGAGTGCGGCACCACACCCTGTTACTTTTTTAAATTGGTTGAATTGCTTCACAACAACTCCCTCAGTTACATAGAGTGTATAGTGGAGGTGTGGGCCGGTGGAATAGCCAGTGCTCCCTACATACCCCACGACTTGCCCCGTACCTACCTTTTGCCCTGGTGAAACTGCAATTTGGCTCATATGAGCAAACATGGTAGATAGTCCATTTGGGTGATCAATAAGAAGCCATTTACCCCATGAATAGCATCCTGGTACTAAATCGGTATTTCCTATCATACGAACTGTCCCGGTAAGTGGTGCGTTGAGCTTTGTTCCAATTGGTGCACCGAGATCCATACCGTTATGTTTATTTCCATTATATGCACCAGAGAGAGCAAATTTTGTATATCCGAAATATTGAGTTATGTAAGGATTTGACAACGGCCATTGAAATACAGGTGTACCAGGAATAGGAATGGTGTTTGGATCAAGAATGAATTGAATCTGTGATTCAATGTCTCTCACCTCTGCCAGCAGTTTGTCACGAGCAGTCTGCTTATTTTTTAATAGAGCTTGAAATGTTGTCTCTTCATTCTTTGTAGCTGACAATAGTTCAGATTTAGTAGCTCTGTTACTGTCGAGGATACTCTGTTGATCGTCATATTGATTTTTCAACTCAAGTAAGCTTTTACGTTGAGAAGTGTTTTGTTCACGTTTTGCTTCAAGTGTCTTCTTTGACTCATCTAAGAACGAAAGTTTTTCAAGCATAGTCATTTTTACTTGTTCGAGTTCTTCGAATTCATTCCAGAATTGCGAGAGGTTTTCCTGTCGTAAAAATACTTCTATAAAAGATTCGTTATCTGCTACATATACTTTCTGGAGTATCGCTGCAACTGAGGCCTCGTTCTGTGTAATGTCTTGTTCAGTTGAACTAATTTCAAGTGTTAATTTATCAATAGTCAAATCAGTAGCGGTAATTTTATTTTCGGTGTAACTGATATCAGCCAGTACTTTTTTACGTTCAAGACTTAAGCGATTGATTGCGCTTTGTAACGTACTTTTTTCAGCTCCAACTTCAAGTAATGCTGCTTCATATTGTGCAATCTCCTGTTCGATACTGGAAAGGCGGTTGTTTTTATCGGAGATTTGAGTTTGTAGTTTCTGCACCTCACTTTGAGCAAATACAAAATCAGTACCAGGTGAAAGTATCGGTATGATTAACAGTCCAATGAAAAAAACAATAAGTTTACGTGTACACATAGATTGTATACTTATTTTATCATATTGTTATTATGTAGCATCAAGAGTTGTGATAGCATTTTGTATCCGGATAAGAGTTTGTTCTTTATCGATGATATAAGCTACTGTAAAAGGATCTGGTGAACGTTCCATACCAGTAAGGGATACACGTAGTGGCCACAAGAGTTCACCCCTTCCTACTTCTTCAGCATATTCCCATACTGCTTCTTTAATAGTGTCAGGAGATGAAAAATCGGCTTTTGTAAGTAAATTAACAACTTTTCGCAGTCTCGGTAGTGCATCTTTTGCAGTTTCATCTTTCTTCCATTTGAGCAGTTCAGAAGGGACGTCTGGTGTTGAAAATGCAAAGTTATACTCCCCCGCTTCTGCACAAGACGTAGTCTCTGTTGCTGTATGCACACGTTCTTGAATGGTTGGTGAAAGTTTGATTGCCCGGTCTTCTGTGTAGAGAGGCATTTGTGTAACAACTTCTGGTAACGCTGAAATAACCATTTTTGCAAATGTGGTAGTGTCGAGTTTTTGGAGATATTCTTTATTCATCCATTGTAGTTTTTCTTCATTAAAGGCACCTCCTGACTTTTGTATTTTGTCTAGGGTAAATGCATCTGTAAGCTCTTCCATTGAGAAAATTTCCCGATTTGTTCCCGGGTTCCATCCGATAAGCGCCAGGAAGTTCACCATGGCTTCAGGTAAGTACCCTTCAGT
>JBLIMJ010000006.1:0-45616 GCA_047638595.1 Acidimicrobiales bacterium | reverse complement strand
GTCCTGTAAGCCATACGACTGGCAATAATAATTACAAGGGGAATAATGGGAACACTAACGCTGGCAATGACAGAACATCACCTTCAACACAAACACCAACACCAACACCAACACCAACACCAACACCAACACCGAGTCGTCCACCTACTGAAAAGCACGCTAATGTATCAAAAGGTAATTCTGAAGTGCATACCAAAACTCGCAACACCCCCGTTGACGAAAAAAGGTCTCAGAGGACATCACCACCGGAAAAAATAAACTATGAAAATGGTAACCCTGCTGAACGTCAGGCAAAAAAAGAAAAAAGCCTTGAGGACCTTCGTTCTGTATTGAAGAATATCTCGTCAGATCCATCAGCTGAAAAAGGTACAACAAAAAATGACAAAAATGAAACTGGAAATGATAATCAGAAAGTGGAAGAGTCACCATTGAAGAATGCACTGGCTGTAGCCTTGGGTACTCAAGCACAGCAGAAAACAACTCCGCAACCGTCTGAAGAGAAACAACAGAAAAAGGGTGAAGACGGGAATAGCTCTATTGCAAGAATTGAAAATGACAAGACACAGAAAGTTGACCTACGGCAACCTGCCCACAAACATCACACCCAAGTAAAGCAAAACCATCAGGACAACATAAAAACAAGTACTAAAAAAAGTCACCAACAGTCAGCTTCAACACAGTCAAATAACCATCAAACACCTACTCATATACAACCTCCTACAACACAGAAGAATGATGAGGCCGTGACTCAAGAGGTGCCAAAGGTAGAGGTAAGTATTCCGCAGCCAACGGTGAGTAATGAAAGTGTTGAAACGCGAAGCACTACCACTGATACACAGATGTACGCACAAATGAAAAATATTGATGACCCACTTGCACCAAAGAAGTTAGAAAGGATGATGAGAACTACCACATCCGACAAACCTCCCATAAAGTAAAATTTCATGGACACGTTGCATCGAACATCCCTGGCACACGAATTTCGTATTTCATGGGCTGTTTGTGTTATTTGTTTTTTTCTTTTCCTCCCAGTCACTTCCCGTGCAGCAATTGTTATCAACGAAGTAGCATGGATGGGAACCGAAGTGTCCGCAAATGACGAATGGATTGAGTTATACAATACTGGTTCTGAAAGTGTGTCCGTAGATGGATGGGAAATGAGTGATGGAGTGAACTTTGAGGTGGGGCTGGCCGGAAGCGTAGCTTCCGGCCAGTATGCGGTCTTGGAGCGCACTGACGATACCTCAGCACAAGGTACTGCGTTTATGATTTATACGGGAGTATTACCTAATGCAGGAGCAACGTTGTCGCTGTACCGTACTGATGGAGCACTCGAAGATAGAGTTGCTGGCGGGGAAGATTGGCAGAACATCGGTGGTGATAACGCTACAAAAGAAACTGCTCAGTACACAATCGGCGGATGGATAACTGCTATAGGAACCCCAGGGTTTACCAATACAGAAGGTGTGGGTGCGACACCGGCGGTAGAAGAAAATAATAACACTGTTGAAGATGAAGATTCATCCTCAAAAGAGGCCCCAAGCCTTTATTTATCTCCCCGAGAGTTGCAACTTGATATTGTTTCAGTACTGCAAGTGTATGTGACTCAGGAAGTTTCATTCCTTGCTCAGCCTTCTGGACTTGCAGATGGAATATTGAACTCACTTAGCTATGACTGGAATTTTGGTGACTTTAATACTGATACAGGGAAAGAGGCGACACATCGTTTTGAATACCCAGGTGAGTACGTGGTGACACTCCACAGTCAGTATAAGCAGTATGAAAGTGATACACGAAAAATTGTCGTCGTACTTCCTGTTTCTTTTTCACTGACCATAAATACTAAAGGAGACGTGCAGGTACATAATGATGCACGGTATGAGGTCGATGTGTCTGGATACACAATCATTGCAGGGAAGACTTTACAATTCCCGAAAGGAACTATTTTGTTACCCAATGGAACTATAACTATTCCAAAGGAAAAATTACAGTATGATGGATCTGGATTAGTGCAACTACGTGATGATATGAAGACAGTCATTGCTTCTTTGTCTCCATCAGTTGTTCCCGTGGCACCAGAAGTTGCTCAGGATACTGCCTCGCATATATTACTGCCAGTAGCATATACACCGCACATTGAGCCAATAACGAGTCAGACAAAAGATTTTGTATTTACTGGTGATTCTCCCAAAGAAACAGGAGAAAGAGTTATTCCCGATAGTGACCCAGAAGAAATATCCCAAAGTGCAACAAGAATTGAAGCAGCTGACACTGTGCCAGAAAGCATGCTCCCATACTTCGCACTTTTAGCGGTGATTGCGCTAGGGGTTCTCACCATTTTTGCGAGTAAAGTAAAGACTTAACCCCTAAACACCCAAAATCAACCTGATTTTGGGTGTTTAGGGGTTTTGTAACATTTCAATTAAAAAATTTGTTACTATACACACTATGAAAAAGACAGTATTAGTTACCGGCGGAGCAGGATTTGTGGGCTCGCACCTGTGCGAACGGTTAGTAAAAGAAGGACATAACGTTATTTCACTCGATAACTATTTTACGGGTTCACCTGACAATCATGTCGATGGGGTTGAATACCGTACTGGTCACACAAAGGATATCGCTGCTTTGATTCCTGAGAAGATAGATAGTATATATCACCTTGGTGAGTACTCTCGAGTAGCACCAAGTCTCGAAGAACCGGAAGTTGTGTGGGATTTAAATATTATTGGGACTCTGGCTGTACTTGAGTACTGGAGAGCGTGTGGATGTAAATTGATATACATCGGGTCATCTACTAAGTTCGCTATACAACGGGACGACCAGGTATCTGGGAAAGATCGTGCGCCGTATAGTTGGGCCAAGGCGATGAATACTGAATTGGTACACAACTATGGTCGTTGGTATGACTTGTCGTATTCAATTGCATATTTTTATAATGTGTATGGTCCAAGAGAACGTTCTGGCCAATTCGATGGTGCTTATGGCACAATCGTTGAAACGTTTCGGCAGTGTTATCTCAGTGGTACACATTGTACTATCAATGGTACTGGGGAACAGACACGAGCATTTACACACGTACAAGATACTATAGATGCACTTATTTTTATTGAAGAAAAGGGAGAAAAAGAAGAGTATGCCATTTGTGCCAAGGAAGTATATTCATTACTTGAGTTGGCTGAGATGTTTGGCTTGGAAGTTGAATTTGCACCATCAACAAAATCATCCCGTTCATCGGATGCTGATGACACCACACACCTACAACAATTAGGCTGGCAACAGAAACAGACACTTAAGCAATATATAGAATCATGCAAGAAGTAACAAAGAAAAAAAGAATTCTTATTTTTTCGCTTGCGTACTACCCGAGTCATGTAAGTGGCGCCGAGACTGCAATTAAAGATACAACCGATCGCATTCGTCCAGAAGAAATTACGTTTCATATGGTGACCAAGTGGTATGACAAAAGTCAGCCTAAGATAGAACAGGTAGGGAATGTGCTTGTGCATCGTGTTGGTGGCGGTTCTTCTTACTTCTCAAAAGCAATGTACATTCCGATGGCCGCAGCGATGGGAGCTACACTACATAGGAAGTATCAGTATGACGGCCTTTGGGCAATGATGACCTACATGCTTATTCCAGTAGTATTTATGCGCTTGATTGGTATAAAGATTCCATACGCATTGTCGTTACAAGATGGGGATACGTTTGAACGTGTGTTCGAACGTTGGCAAATAAAGCCAGTGGTCCCACTTCTGAGGTATGGTTTTAGGAGTGCCACGATAGTTCAGGTGATTTCACAGTATCTTGCCACCTGGCCTGAAAAATTAGGATATAAAGGCACCATCGAGATAATTTACGATGGAGCGAATCCTCAGTCTATTCACCCAGACTGTTCTGGAGAAGAGATTCAGACACTTCGTGATACGTTTACACAAAATCCAGACGATGTATTGCTTATGAACACAGCACGCCTGGTACATCAGAAGGCAGCCGATGTAACCATAAAGTCTCTTTTACTATTGCCTGAGCATGTGAAGTTGGTACTTGTGGGTGATGGTATTGAGCGGGAGAAACTCGAAGCACTTACAAAGGAACACTCACTTACACACCGGGTTATTTTTACAGGAAACGTCGACCGAACTGTCGTGTCCACCTATCGTTTTGCTGCAGACATTTTTGTAGGACCCAGTCGTTCTGAGGGACTCGGGCATGCATTTTTATCTGCTATGGCGTGTCGGTTACCGGTAGTAACTACTCAAGTGGGTGGAATTGCTGATTTCATATTTGACGCTCAACGTAATCCAGATAAAGAAACTACAGGGTGGGCAGTAGACCCTGATTCCCCTGAACAAATTGCTCGGGCAGTGACCTACATCATGGAACATCCTCAAGAAGTAGAGATAGTGGTAGATAGAGCACGA
The DNA here is from genome assembly GCA_047638595.1 of Acidimicrobiales bacterium. Taxonomy (GTDB): domain Bacteria; phylum Patescibacteriota; class Minisyncoccia; order Phycocordibacterales; family UBA918; genus OLB19. The sequence continues at coordinate 41,195 of JBLIMJ010000006.1, read as the reverse complement.
AAAATGGTTGAAGAGCAGTTTGACTGGGATGTGATTACAAAAGATATGCAGGAAAAAGTATTCAATAAAGTAGTTAATGCATAGTTATGACTTTAACTGAGAAAGCACTACAAATAGCAATTACTGCCCATACAGGGCAAATGCGCAAAAGTGACGGAACTCCGTATATTGCACATCCAGTTATGGTTGCTCTTATCTTAAAAGAATATGGTTTTGATGAGGTTGCTATCGCTGCAGCATTAGTTCACGATGTTCTGGAAGATACTTCATTTGATAGAGGCATACTCGTTGTTGAGCTTGGTGAAGCTGTGGTGCAGATTGTGGACGTAGTCAGTGAAGACACCACGTTAGAGTGGGAGAAACGTAAAGAGTTATATGTACAGGCTGTTACAGATGCAGGTGAGGTGGTAAAAGCAGTATCCATTGCAGATAAAATTCACAACGCGGAAAGTATTATTGATTTTCATGCAGTAAGAGGGAAGGAGGCTTGGACGGTTTTTAATAGAGGGAAAAACAAAAAACTTTGGTTTGAAAACTTGCTCCACGCAGAAGTGTCTCAGTCCTGGTCACACCCAATGCTGGGGAGATACAGAAAACTTATTGATACGTTGGAGACTTTAGAAGAATAAAAATAACGACGCCTTAAAGGCGTCGTTATTTTTATTCTTCTACAACAATCCTTTCTGTCTTTCTTTCTCACCACTGCTACGCAATGAGTCACGTAAGAGGACATAATCATCACGAGTTTTTTCCGAAATGCGAGTATCTGCAAGTGTGACTTTTAGTACTTCGTGCCAGAAATCAACACGTGCAGTGTTAAGTGTAAGCAGGTCACCTGAACTACTTGAAAGTGTGCCCGCATAGTACCGTATGATTTCACCAAGTCGGTACAATCGCATAAGATGTAGTGTCTGGACTTCTTCAGGTGCCCGGTTATCAGTGACATATTGCTCTAGAGCTTCTTCAAGCTCAGGATTATGCAGTGCTATGAAGTTTAAGAACCGTGCCCAACCTTCGTATTTGTTTCCAAAGAGTAACGATGAGAAGTCCAGAAGGTACATTTGGTCGTCCTGAACTCGAAAATTATGTGGCACAAAGTCAGTATGGGTAAGGAAGCCACAGTATTGTTCTATACGTTCTTCATTTTGCATCAGCGCAACTTCTGCTTCGAGAAGGCTTTGTTGCACACCGTGATTATCAGGAAGAATACTGATAACTTCTTTGGTGAATGCTTGGAACATGTCAATGTAGTTTTCACTGGTTCGACTACCAAAAGTATGCGCGATAGATTTAAAATGGCCACGCGTAGTTGCATGTGCTCCTTCCTGTATTTTGAGAGCCTGTAGTGAAAGGGTAAATTGTTCTGCTGTAGGACGATCTAAGAACGTAGAAGTTTGGGCGATATATTCTTGGATGGTTACCAGCATTCCATCTATTTCTGTGTACAAAAGCTCTGTTGGTACAGAAAAAATACTATATGAAAAATGTATGTTACTAAGTAATGTTCTACAAATTCGTTCGTGCGCCAATTCTTTTTTACCAGCAGGGTCGCTACTTGCTTTGATGACCACACGTTTTCCTGTGTGATCGTCATTGCCTAGGAGAATAATTTTCTTGCCACTTTTGGTTGTAACCGCTTGCATTAAGAAGCGTTCTCCTTGGGTATGAGGTTGGGATTCATCAAGACTATAGCCATTGTTAGAGAGAATAGAAGTAAGTGTTTTTATTTCGGCGTCAAAATATGACTGCCATTGTTTTTGAGTATTAGATGACATTTTGTAGATATGTTTGCAATGTTTTTATATGATTTGCCCATGCATCGCTGTATTGTTGCAGTTCTTTTTCTGGGTAGGGTACAAATGGAAGTATATCGGGTTTGTTTGGTGGCATGTGTGTGTCGAGATTGTCTGCAAAAACTGCAACAGCTCTTTTTTTAAGCATACGATGCAAACGTACGTAAAGAGGAAGTTTTGAAAGTGTGGCTCTACGATCACTCATAGTGAGTATGACAGGAGTACGACTTATAAACGAAACCAAAAGTGCAGGCAGCTCCACTGACGGCCCATTTTGTACCAGTAGTACGTCATGCTTGCGCGCATGGCGTAAGAGGACATATGTAAACTGTAATAAACGTATAGGTAAAGGATTTCGTTTACTAACAGGAAACATCGTGACATTCTCTATTTGTTCAGGAATATTGGTATATAGAAATAAATCCACCTGATGTTCTGTTAGTTTCGTACAAAGTGTTTTGACATATTGTGCCGAATCAGTGTTGTCTGGAGGGAATAGTGGTGTCAGTAGTGCAATACGCATATAAGGAGATTATACATCAATTTTCTGATATGATAACTTACACCTTAAGAAGGAAGTTGTACTTATATATGAAAGAAAAGAAATCGATAGTCGTTATAGGTGGAGGGACGGGCACACACCCCGTGTTGCAAGGCCTGAAAAAATACAAAGATGATATTTTTATCACCGCGGTTATTTCTATGGCTGATTCTGGAGGTTCTACTGGCCGACTACGTGATGAATTTGGTCAACTTCCAGTGGGAGATGTGCGTATGGCGCTGACGGCACTCGCAAGTGATGTCGACGAACACGACCACTTATTGCGGGAATTATTCCTACACAGATTTGATAAAGGAGAGGGGCTCAATGGACACAACTTTGGAAACCTCCTCATTGTGGCGCTGACAGAAATTCTTGGTTCTGAAGAGGAAGCTGTGAAGGCCGCTGCGCGTATTTTACGTATACGGGGTCGAGTGTTGCCAGTGACTGCAGATAAAGTAGACATTGTTGCAGAATATGATGATGGTGTTGTGGTTAAAGGCGAACACGATATCGATGAACCTCCTGAAGAACGCTACGAACATCACATTGAAAAATTTACGACAGAACCCAAAGGTGTTATTACTGACGATGCACGTGAAGCGATTTTAAACGCAGACCTTGTATTGCTCGGTCCAGGAGATTTGTATGCAAGCTTGTTTGCTAACTGTGTCATTGGTGGAGTAAGTGCTGCCATACTACAGTCAAATGCTAAGTTTGTTTTCGCAGCAAACCTTATGACACGACCCGGTCAAACTCATGGCATGACCGTAGCTGACCACGTAAGTGAGGTAGAGAAGTATGTCGGAAAAATCCCCGATGTAGTGGTGGTAAATACTGGCGAAGTGCCTGAGCATCTACTGACGAAGTATGCAGACGCATTCCAGTTTCCAGTGGTTGACGACGCGGATAAGCTTGATTGTGAGGTGATCCGTGCGGAGTTACTCAGTACCGAAGAAGTGATAAAGAGGAAGGGTGATGTCCTGCAACGAAGTTTGGTTCGTGGAGATGGTGAAAAGTTTGCAAAATTATTAGTTGAATTGGTTCAGTCATAAATAGTATGAAATATATTTTAGATTTTGATGAAGTACTTTTTAACACAACCGCTTTAAAAGAAAAAATGGGGGAGCTAAAGATCTCTGAAACAGAGCGTGGTCTTGAGGTGTTTGATCGTATTAAGGAGCTGGACCCTGAGTTCGACTTCGCGTCACTTGTTTTTCCGGGGGCATTAAAGTTTCTCAATGAATATGGGAAAGATTGTATTATCGTGTCTTCTGCTACAAGCGAAACAACTGAAAATAATACTGATTTAGAAAAACAACTTGCATTTCAAATGGAGAAAATAGTTCGTTCCGGGGTGAAGGATTTGGCTGGTATTGTACGTGTAGTAGGTGTATCAAAATCTGAGGCTTTGCACGAGATTCAAGAACGACAAGAAAGTAAGGGTGAGGATATAGTTTTTGTTGATGATCGTGAACGGTATGTTCGTGAAGCTCATGAACTGGGCATTAAAAGTATCTGGATGGATAGAGCAGGCAAGGGGTATTTGACCAATACTGAAGGAGTACCAGTCATGCTCGAGTTCCCACGAGTAGGAAGCTTTGCTGAGTTTGTGGAACTTGTAAAATTAAATGAAACAAATACCTGAACCAAAAAAAATACTCATCGCAACAGGTCTGTATCCGCCCGACATAGGCGGACCAGCTACATATGTGCGGATGTTAGAAGAGAAGTTATCTGAACACGGTATTGGTTTTACTATTGTCCCGTTTACCCATGTACGGCACTTACCGAAGATTGTGCGTCATGTAGTGTTTTTTTTCAAACTAATAAAAAAGGCATATGGTACTGATGCAGTCTATGCTCTGGATCCAATCAGTGTTGGCCTACCTGCGTTGGTGGTAAGTAAAATTTTTAGAAAACCATTTTTGATTCGTCTTGGCGGTGACTATGCGTGGGAACAAGGACAGCAACGCTTCGGACTGACTCAGTTGCTGGACGAGTATACGGCACACAAGAAAGCTGCGCCTTGGCAAGTGCGTACGCTTGCTGGGGTGCAGTCTTTTGTGGTTTGCCGCGCTACAAAAGTGGTTGTGCCCAGCAACTATATGAAAAGTATTGTAGCCACATGGGGAGCAACTGAAGAACAACTACAAGTGATTCACAGTGCCTTGTTTCCATTGGATGTAGAACAGTCCCGCGGCACACTCCGCAGTGAACTGAATTACACCGGAACAGTATTATTTAGTGCAGCCCGATTAACGCCCTGGAAAGGGTTTAAAGTCTTACTTGAAGTGGTTGCGGCACTTGTAAAAGAAATTCCTGATATATCTTTGGTGGTAGCAGGTGATGGTCCACACATGGAAACCTTAGTAGAAAAAACAAAGCAGTTAGAGATAACTGACTCTGTGCAGTTTACCGGACGTCTACCTAAAGAAGAATTAGGGAAGCGTCTGAAGGCGTCTGACCTGTTTGTGCTCAATACTGCATACGAAGGACTCTCTCACCAGTTACTTGAGGCAATGCATCTAGGTGTCCCGATAGTGACCACTAACGTAGGAGGAAACCCGGAGCTTGTGCAAGATGGTATCTCGGGACTTACCGTACCGTATGACGATGCACAAGCACTCAAGGTTGCAATACAGCGTGTGATACAAGGTGATGAACTCCGTACTCGTCTGATTGCACAAGCAAGAGTAAGGACAAAAGATTTCAACCAAGACAATGTTGTAGAACAGTTTGTCTCGATGATGAATACACAAGTATGGCAAAAGAAATAAATGTACTGGCAATAAGTTACGGCAGAGATCTGTTTGATGCTGATAACCTAGAACGAAAGCGCATGGAAATGTGCGCGACAACTGTGGGTGAGTACCACATGATTGTGTTTACCAGACGCACAGATGGATTGTCGGTTGTGCACGCTCAAAATGGACTCATCATACATCCAACAAACTCGAGTACCCGTATACATATGCTCTATGATGCAGTGCGTCTAGGAGGGGCACTCCTGAAAGGACGTGTTGGCCAGTGGGTAATTACCACACAAGATCCTTTTGAAGCTGGTCTGGTGGGATATATTTTATCAAAGCGATACAAGGTTGCATTGAACATGCAAGAACACGCAGACTTTTTTTCGAACTCATTTTGGAGAAAGGAATCCATGTTAAATCGTGTACGTTTTATCCTAGGGAAGTGGTTGTTACGCAAAGCAGATACTGTTCGTGTAGTAAGTAAGAGGATGGAGTCTGCGATGAAGCGTATAGGAGTTGCTCCAGAAAAAATCTTGCGACTTGCAGTGCGCACTGACGTCCGTGCCACAGAAGACACAACAGAAAATATAGATTTACATACACAACACCCTGAAGCGTCAGTTATTATTCTCTCCATGGCACGCTTTGTGCCACAGAAAAACCTCCAGATGCTCATAGAAGCTTTTTCACTAGTACACAAGCAAAACAGCCAGGCTCTTTTAGTGCTCGTAGGTGATGGAGCTGAGAAACAAAAGTTACAAGAGCTCGTTACCCAAAAACATCTTGAGAAGTCTGTTGTATTTGAATCATGGACCGATACACCACAGGCATACATGCAGTCAGCAGACATCTATGCACTGACTTCAAACTATGAAGGATGGGCACGGGTACTCATTGAAGCGATGCTTTCTGGTACACCGGTCGTTACTACCGACGTTGGCTGCGCAGGTGAAGTATTGCTCGATGAAAAACACGGCTTTGTAGTGCCAGTAGGTGATACAGAACGCTTTGCACAGAGACTTATGGAGTTGATGAACGATGGAGAGTTACGTCATCGCTTTGCTTCCACAGGAAAGAGCGATGGTTCGGAGGCACACACCACCACTGAAGCGTACGTACAGGCCTGGGCAGATGTGTTTGCTAAAACGCTTGGGTGAGACATGTGTGCATGTAATTAGTTTTATAACACACGATGTGCGATACAATACATGTATATGATGAGGCTCTTTACGGAGGAATCTTTTGATGCAGCACCAACCCAAGTAAAGGTTGCTGTTGATTCTGCCCCTGAAAAAATATTAAAAAATATCCAGAAGAGCAAAAAAGACAAGGTATCTATTTTTGATGATTTATATAGAGAACATCCCGCTATTCAGAAAAAAGGTCGTACGCGGTCACGAATTCTTTTTGTAACTAACAATTCAGAATTCCTTGAAAGAGATTCAGAAGAACAGAGACATTTTTGTGGTTTATCTGATGTGTTTGATGAGGTGCATATTATTGTGCTTGGGTTACAAAGAAAGCAGAAGGAACAAACGTTAAGGATTGCTCCAGACGTATGGATGTATACCACTGCATCAAAAGACTTTGTACAACAAACAACTGATGCACTCTCTATTGCAGAGAATCAATTGAAATTTACACAAGGTTTCCGACCTGACGTGATTGTTGCATTGGATCCATTTGAGTCTGGTATAGCTGCACAACACATTGCTCAAAAGTACAAACGTACCCTCCAGGTGCACGTCTTAGAGGATTTTTATAGGGACTCTTTTCTGCAAGAGGACCCCTACAATCAACAGAGACTTCACCATGCAAATCAAGTTTTAAAACAAACATCCAGCGTTCGAGTTGCTACCGACGCAATAAAGCAAAAAATTAAAACAAAGTTTAAGCGTATTAAAGATGTTGCCCAGCTACCGCACCGTCTTACCTGGCAGGAGGTCACTGAAACGCCACAAAGTGACGAGGTGCATCAATCACCATTTGCGTTCACATTACTTTTTGTGGGGGATCTGAATCAAGACACGACACTTCTTATGGTCTTAAATGAAATGTGCTCTTTATTACGCATTCCTGATGTTGGTTTAGTTGTTATAGGTGATGGTACCGCTAAAGAAGAATTGCGTGAACATACCCGACTTTTACATATCGATAAACAAGTATTATTTTTACCGAGTACAGTAAGCATAACGGGGCATATGCAGGCTGCAGATGTACTTGTGTGCACTGATACGGACGCCAAAAGCGAAAAAGTAGCTCTACAGGCTGCAGCCGCTGGTCTGCCTACTGTGATGTTACATACTCCACTACGTGAAGATCTGTTCACACATAAGACAAATACATTCCTGTGTGACCCTTCAGACGCTACCGATTTTTCACAAAAGTTACTTACGTGCATCAAGGATGTCGAACTGCGCACACAATTTGCAGAGAAAGCAAAAGAAATGCTCCGCGCTCGCATCGAAGAGGATTCCTATATGTACGGCTTGGCATACCGCGACAGTATTGAAGGAGTTTCCTGATAAGAAGACAGGATAGCTTTGGGTGGTATAATGCTCCGTATGATTAATGCAAAATATCAGTCACTTTTAACAGACAATGAGGCAATAAAGAAAGTAGTGCAAGAGATACTCGATACGGGGTATGTTGCATTGGATTCTTTTTTAGACGAACCTTCGGCAGCTGCATTTCATGCAGCATCTTTGGATGAGACTGTTCGAAATAAAAAAGGCGAACAGTTACGAGGAACACCAGTACATGAGTTTGGCTACTCTGACGATTTGTTACTGCTCAGTCAACGGCTCTATGATGCGCGGTGTGAAATCACGGGAGAACCCAAGGCACCAATCCTCAAAGAGAAACAAGTCGTTGGTATGCCGTATAAAGACGCAAAACACGTAGATCAAAACGCGGAAACTTCGTATCACTTCGATGGCGCATATGTAAATTACCTCTTACCGCTGATTCTTCCAGCGGATCAAAGTGATGGCTCAGGTAATCTTGTGGCATTTCCAAACTTACGATTGAAGTACCCTCCACTGGTTTCAAAGATTGTCGCCCGAATGCTCCGCCATTCTGCTACGTTCAGACGATGGTATGGACCAACAGAGGTGGCCTATAAGGTAGACACGTTGTTTATTGTGTTTGCAGACCTCACCTTCCACGGAGTAAACCCAATCTCCAATGGAGAGCGTATGGTAGTAACCGTCAACAGTCATTGGTAACTATAATACTTTCAGTATAGTTTAAATTTTTATGAAGTTGTTAATTGTTACACAAAAAGTAGATCCCCAGGACCAGTTACTGGGTTTTTTTATTGGTTGGATTACGGCATTTGCATCACAGTGTGATGAAGTGCATGTATTTTGTCTTGAAGCACAACCAATAACACTTCCCTCGAACGTGTATGTGCATAGCTTAGGTAAGAGTGACAGGAAAGGGAAGTTAGTGTGGCTTTACCGATTATTTAAGTATTCATTCATTTACCGAAAACAGTACGATTGTGTTTTTGTACATATGAATCCAATTCACGTAGCACTTGCTGGGATATGGTGGCGCCTTTTAGGTAAACGGATTGGACTTTGGTATACACACCCAAGTGTTGATTTTAAATTACGTTTGGCAACATTTTTTTCACATGTAATTTTCACAGGGTCAGAAAGTAGTTTCCGTGTGCGTACGCGAAAACGAAATGTTATGGGACAAGGTGTTGACCCAACGTTCTTTACATTTAAGTCGAATATAGACATTCAAAACCCTAAACTTGTTGTTGTCGGACGTATATCTCCTATTAAGAATATCGAGATAGCATTAGAGCTTCTTGTTTTATTGCGAACAGAAAGTAATGCAACACTACATATAGTTGGTGGCCCTAGTGGAACACCAGAAGATATTGTATACGTACAGACATTGAAAGAAATGGTAGAAAAAATGGCTATAAGCGAAGCAGTCATTTGGGATGGACCCAAAAATGCCCGTGGTGTGCAAAACATATTGCAAGAGTGTGATGTGTTTGTGCATACGAGTCTTACCCATAGTGCTGATAAGACATTACCAGAAGCAATGGCCTCAGGTTTGTTTGTAGTAAGCTCTAATCAAGCATATAAGGATGACCTCCCGTCTATATGTTTTAAAGAACCCGAAGCAGTTTTATACAAAGAATCACTTGATGCCTATAGACAATTAACAAACCAGGAACAAGATGCTCTCCGAGAAGATTTACGAACTTGTGTTGAAGTGAAGCATAGTTTACAACGCTTAGTAAAAAATATACTGTCTCTATATTAATGTATGGTAACCACAGATAAAAAACAGAATAAAAAAATAGCAGTTATTGGTGGTGGTGTATTTGGGTGTACTACTGCAATTACTTTGGCACGAGAAGGTTTCTCTGTAGATTTGTTTGAAAAGGGAAGTGACATTATGCAAGCAGCATCAGGAATTAATCAATACCGTATGCATCGCGGTTACCATTACCCTAGAAGTGCTGAAACTATTACCTCTTGCTCTGAAGCAACTCCCGAATTTGAGGCTGAATATGCAGACGCGATTGTTGATACACACACACATTATTATGCGATTGCTAAAGATGGTAGTTTTCTCAGCGGACAGGAGTATCTAGCAGTTCTTGATAAACATCATTTGCCATATAAAGTAGTAAAACCAGCACATATTAATCATGACGCAGTAGATGTCGTGGTTGAGGCTTCGGAAAATCTTTATGATCCATACGTGTTGACCAAAGTATTACGTGAACGCCTTGCTTCAAACGCAGTGCAGACCCACTTCAATAGAGATATTGATGTAGATGATCTTTCAGAATATGATTTCGTTGTAGTTGCAACATATGCTGCTTCAAATAGTGTTTTTGATCAGCGTCCAGAAGCGCAGCGTGAGTATCAGTTTGAGGTATGCGAAAAAATTGTAATAGAAACACCTAAAGAGATGGAAGGGGTTAGTACGGTTGTCATGGATGGTCCATTTACTTGCTTTGATCCCCTTGGTAATACTGATACAGGCGTAATGGGTCATGTCGTACATGCTATCCATCATACGAGTATCGGGGTTACCCCTGATATTCCTCATGAGCTACGAGAATACTTAAATAACGGCATTATTGAAAAGCCGAAGAATACAAGAGCTTCACTCTTTCTTGAGGCTGCGAGCTATTTTATGCCGTCATTGAAGGATGCAAAACATGTCGGATCTATGTTTACCGTACGTACCGTATTGCCACGTGTTGATGATACTGATACGCGTCCAACAATAGTGAGCACCGTTGACGATCGTATTATTACTATTTATTCAGGAAAGGTGGGGAATAGCGTACGTGCAGCTCGCGATGCACTCGCTCTTATAAAGAGCCGTCAATAGAAGATATTTTTTGTAGTATTTGTGCAACTTGTAGGTCTATTAATTTTGAATGTGTGTTGTCTGCATGTAGTGACTGCAGTGCTGCTTGAAATGCTTTACATTCGTTGACCAGTATTTCCTGAGACGAAAAATCAGCAATACAAATATTTTTACCAGCTATTTCTCTCGTGAGCACACCGCTTGTAATAACATAGGATGTTCCAGTGCTTGTACATAAGGAAATGCTTTTTTGCCTCTCTTTTTTCTGTCTGTCAATATAATAGGACGCATTCCCACGCGCGTGAATTGTTTTTAGTGTGATGGCATCTTCGGCAGTCTTTAGATTAGTAACTTCTATGACATCTCCAAGCAATTTACAGGCAAGTGCTAGTTCGTGCACTAATAGATTGGTTTGTATTGGTGTGCCAAAGGTACCCCATTTTTCCCAACGTAGAGAAAGTTCGAGGTCATTTTCCTCAAGAACTTCTTTTTGTAGTAGCTGAAATGCTTTGTCGTAGAAATAAACGTACCCTGTCTGAAGGATTTTATTTTCTTTTTCAGCAAGTGTATAGAGAGACTCAATTTCTGAAGTTTTGGTGCTTAAAGGTTTTTCAACAAAAACATGTTTGCCATGTTCCAGGAAAAGTTTTGTAAGTTCAGCATGGGTTCCGATAGGTGTTGCTATAAAAACAGCATCGATTAAAGGGTCAGATGCGATTGCTTTGACGTCAGTATCGATGTGAGCATCAGGATAATACTGTTTTAAAAACCGTTTCGTTTCTTCAGAGCCGTTATACCCAACAGTTTTAACTGTGTAAAGATTATTTACGGTTTTAAGTATATTTTTACCCCAGTTTCCTGCTCCTATTACCGCAACTTTATATTCGTTCATATGGTATAAATGTATACACTAAATCTACAGAATAGATGATATTTTAGCAAGTCTGTAGTATTGATTAAAGCAGATAATATATGGAAACTAACACAGTCAAAAATTTTTATAATACTACTTTACAAAATAACCCTACGCCATACGAACAAGAACGTTGGTTTAAGTCTGGACAACACCGTGCCGGGTATGGTGCTACTAAGAAAGCTATGCAAAAGTATGCACTGCCACTACTGCAGAATGATGTGAAGGTTTTTGAGCTTGGACCTGGACCTGGTACGTGGACTAAGTTAATGCTAGAACATGCACCTCAAGCTGAGTATAATTTGGTAGATATTTCCAAAGAGATGCTGCAACAGGCGAAAGAGGCGCTCTCAACACACCAAAATATTTCCTATATTACTTCTGATATTCTTGAATACTCTGTTGATGATCAGTACGATTTCTTCTTTTCGTCTCGTATCTTAGAGTATGTCCCCGATAAAAACAGAGCGGTACACAATATTGTTCAAGCAATGCATTCAGGAGCATATGGATATCTGGTTACAAAAACGCCTCAAGAAGGTAGGATTTTTAGTAAGAGAAAAGGTTCTCAAATTCATTCATTACAAATTTCTGCCAATGATTTAATTAAAATCTTTCAAGAACATGGATGTGTTGTTCATAAAAAGATTCATGTAACATGTGTGTTCCCAAAGATGCATAGTGGCTTCCTTGATTCGCTTTTGACCAGTGTCTGTACATTACTTCCTTTTGCATCTGTAAATGTATTCAGTGAGTCGTATGCGATAGTTTTTCAAAAAAAATGATTATAGAATTGTACGGTTTACCAGGTTCGGGTAAAACAACATTCGTGAGGCAAATGGAAGCTTCCTCTAATTGGATTCGAATCCGTATGTCAGGGAAGCTTGATATTTTTGGACATTACATCTGGGGCTATCTGCTGCATCCAGTAGTTTTTACTAAGGGTCTTGTGCATTGCATGATTAGGAATAGGTCTTTGTATTATCTTTGGAATTTTTACTTTGTACAATATGCCAAATATCAAAAGGCTTGCCATATATCTAATAACGATACATACGCAATACTTGATGAAGGCCCATTGCAAACGATTATTTCATATCCAGAAGCAGTTTTAACAAAGAGTGATTTGCTATCTTATATAAGATTGTTGCCAAAGGTAGATAAAGTTATTATCTTCAACATTGACCAAAATCAGCGTAAAAAGCAATTGCGAGAAAGGGTCCGTAATCAATCTTGGCGTAAGAAACATGATCAAGACGAAGATTGGGATGGTTTTATGGTTCAGAACGATGCTCTTTTTAAAGAGCATATTAGAGATAATCCTCTGTATTATTTCTACAATGGTGAAGTTTCGTATGAAGAGGTGAAAAATAGTATGCAAAATTCAGTATGCGGATAAAATCTACTTCCAAAACGATAGTAATCTATTGCTGTGCAGTATTAGCATATTTTGTTGGTTACAAAAAACAGCCCGCAATTCTGATGTATCATTCTTTCGATACTCAAAAATGGAGACATGGTGTGTCTCCAGCTGAACTTGAAAGACAGCTTTTATTTTTAGTGAAAGAAAGAAAGGTGGTTCCTCTTTCAGATATCGTTGCGTTTACCCAAGGTAAAGCAAAGGTACTTGCTACTGCAATAGCTATAACAGTTGATGATGGATATGAAGATACCTATACAGTATTATTTCCTTTTGCTAAAAAATACAATACACCATTCACACTTTTCTTGACTACAGATCTTTCCTTACAGGCTCAGCTTGGTAACCTTCCACGTCCGACATGGAATCAGTTAGTAGAGATGAGTAATTCACCGTTGGTGAGTATACAAGTACATGGACATTCTCATATTAATTTTCCCGAAGTAATGAAACAGAGGAAACAAGATTCAGAAATTCTGCAGTGTAAAGCACTAATACAACAAAAGCTTGGTACAATTGCGAGTATGGTGGCCTATCCTGCAGGGAATCACGATACATTCACGGCTGGATACTTACAGAAAGAGGGATATGAGGCTGCATTCACTACTCATATAGGTGTGGTACAAAAGGGAGACAATCCGCTACTTTTAAATCGAATTGTTGTAGATAGAAATACATCATTAGGTTTATTTAAAGCTCGCTTATCAATAGGACTGGGGTTATATACGCGCTTGGTGTATCAAATAAAGAAAATATATGCATAAAGCTCTGAGGGTGATAAAGAAAATCTTGATAGGAAAAAATCCACTGGAGGTGCGTTTACCTGAGGGTCAGTGGGATCGACAATTTGAGAGTGGATATTGGGATTTTCTGCTGAAGGCTTCGGAAAATGTGCGAACCACAGTTGCGATTGTTGAGACCATTGCAGTTGATGGGCCTGTCAAAATACTGGATGTAGGATGTGGTAATGGGATCATACCTCAATTACTCTCTGAGAAAGAGATTTCATTTACATATACAGGGACTGATATTTCTCAGAAAGCATTAGATCAAGCAAAGTCACAGTATCCTAAGGGAAACTATATACATGCTGATATCGAAGAAGATCCAGTGTTGACAGATAAGTACGATGTAATAATTTTTAGTGAAGTATTACTCTATGGTAACAGCCGAACTATTCTCCTGGCACATAAAAAATATGCCCATGCAGATACACAACTTATCATTTCGCTGTACAGAACATGGAGAACTATTATTATCTGGTTCTTGATACAGACATCGGTGCGGTACATTTCACAAAAGAGAGTAATAAATCCTCAGAAAACCATTTCTTGGGATGTAAAAGTTGCGACGTATAAAAAATAACGTAGTTTTATTTAGAAATTAAGCCGTATGGTACACATTTTGACATGTGCGATTCACAAAATACAGGGAATAAAAAAGGTTTTTAGCCAAGCATCATTTGATTGCTAAAACAGTTTACGACAATCATCCTGAGGCGCAGATTATTCTTGACGTAGGGTACGCCCAAAACCCAAGCACAAATTTAAAGGGGGAAGTTTATGGAGTAGACATTTGTACCGATCACAAGCCTGAGAATTATAAAGAAGTACACAATGTAGATCTAAATGAATGCAAGCTTCCTTTCGCAGATAATTTTTTCGATGCAGTGAGTATGGGCTGTGTTCTTGCGCATGTGACCAATCCTTTTGAATTGATGGTTGAGCTCAATCGTGTCTTAAAGGATGATGGTGTCTTGGTACTCTCTTCGCCCAACCCTAATTATTATTGGGAAAACTTTTTAAATATCTTTTTCCATTATTTTAAAAAACGTGTTTCAAGATCAAAATTTGTAGTACATTTTTATGAATTTTCAAGGTATAATATGCGTACTATTGCAAATAGATCTGGGTTTGGTGTGGTAGATGAAATAGGTTTTTCCTTTAGAGTAATGAAACTAGGTTGGAAATTTCAGCCAATTAACTATCCAGGAATTGCCTACGAAATCATTTATGTATTGAAAAAAGAAGGGCAACCGGAGTATTACACTATCTGTGAGCTTGATGGAAAAGCAGCGAGGATACCCACTAAGCCAGACGAACGTACATAATTTATATTCTGCTATGGATACACAAGATAATAAAATACAGTGTAGTGTTGGTATATTGACATACAATTCAGAAAAAACCCTTCACCGTACACTGGAAAGTATTAAGGATTTTTCAAATATCATCATTTCTGATGGAGGGAGTACCGATGATACACTAGCTATTGCTAAGGAATATGGCTGTATTGTTATTGAGCAGTATGCAAAACAGCATCCTGGTACAGACCCGTCACATCCAATCGCGAACTTTGCTCGTGAACGCAATTTGATGATCCTGCAGGCGACAGAGAATTGGTTTTTTTGGCTTGACTCAGATGAATATATTTCTACGGAATTACATGCCGAAATCTCAGAGGTCTGTACTCAAGAAATTCCAGAGTTTTATGCGTACTACATTCCAATTGTGCATCAAAGTCCTGATGCGCAAGTAACTTATCGTTCCTGGAAGCAGGTGCACCAAATTCGATTTTTCAATTTGACCACAGGTGGTAGATTTGAAAGAAAAATACATGAAATGTTTGTTTTTGATAAACAAAAGTATCCAGTAGGAATGCTCAATGGAGCTTGGTTTGTTCCCATTAGTAAAATAAATTTCCCAGAATATAAAAAAGCAGTTAACTATCGGTTGGGGATTATGTTTTTAGATTCAGTACTTGATAGTCCGCGTATGTATGTTTTGAAAGCATTGTACCGTCCATTGAAAGGAACAGTTGGTATCCTATATAGAGAAATGCGTTTACGTCTTCGTTATTCTGGAAAGGAGCTTATACCTTTGAGGTACACACGTAATCGATTATATTCGCAATGGGTCACTTTTAAGATAGTCACACAGTTGTATTTTAGTAAAGGAAAATAGTATGACTCAGTCAATTAAGAAAACGATTGTTGGAGGTGCTACTTGGATGTCAATTGGCGCAGTGGCCTCAAAAATAATTGGTGTAGCGTATCTAGTTATTGTGTTGTCCAACCTATCTTTGTATCAGTACGGTGTAGTGAAATTACT
Source organism: Acidimicrobiales bacterium (assembly GCA_047638595.1). GTDB lineage: Bacteria > Patescibacteriota > Minisyncoccia > Phycocordibacterales > UBA918 > OLB19. The sequence goes on along the minus strand of JBLIMJ010000006.1, from coordinate 25,310 downwards.
ACTCTCCATACCCCCCTTGCTTGGGTTTTTGAACTTACCAGGTCTGGAGTTGGCAATAATTGCTGACATGGGTCTTGAGAAAGGGCGACAAAACATGGAGCGTATGAGATATATTTATAATTCGTACCTTTCTGTGCGTTATGTAATGGGGTTTGTCGGGTGGGCAGTTCTTTTCTTTGTAGCTCCGTTTGTTGCATCTCATTATAATGAAGCAATAGCTGACATGGTAAGGATTATATCCTTCACGTTTCTTCTGAGTCCGATACGTTCAACATTCTTAGTTGTATTTAAGGTTGCTTTGCAGTTTAAACTTATGGCTGGGTATAGCTTTGTAGAAGAGGTAGGTAAACTGGCCGTTCTCTCTGTTGCGTTGTTTGTATTTCATTTAGGTCCTACTGCGGTAATTGCTGCATATGTTGGAGCAGATATAGTGGCACTCCTGTCGTTTTCTTTGCTTTTTTTAGTAACCAAGAAAAATCTTTTTCAGGGCAATTTTTCACTTACTGGCTGGAAAGACCCACTGTATACCCTGAGGGCTCACGGGAAGTGGAGTGTCTTATCGTCTTATCTTGGGATGTTTGGTCAGAATATTCGTCCGTGGGTCATTAAGTTTTTTTTGGGAACCGAAGCAGTTGGTCTGTATGGTCTTGCTGTAGGTATGTACCAACAGACTTCATCAGTGTTCTCTGTTTCCCGCGTTGTGAGCCCTATCATCCCACAATATTTAGAGAAAAAAAACATGATATATCTTTTAATAAACAGTGCTATTAAATATCAATTACTCACAATGGTTTTATCTGCAGCACTCATGGCAGCAGTATTTCCAATTCTTATCAATACCTTTTTCCCTTCCTATTCCCCTGCATACCTATTGTATATTTTACTCCTACCATCACTCATCCCACTAAGTTTTACGAGTATTTTTGAACCTACCTTCCATGCACTGAAAGCACAAAAGAATTTATTTTTTGCTTCGATCCTCCGTTTAGGTATTTTAGTATGTTTACTGCCAATCACGATATTACTTTTTGGTCTGTACGGTATTGCGGTTGAGTTTATTGTTACAAGAACTGTTTATTCGTGTAATAGATATTTACATTTACGTAAAACATTACCAGGATATTCGTTACAACTTTCAGATATATTTTCTGTTACTGAGACGGATCGAGTAATTCTACGGAAAATTCGGGATTATTTCCAGAGGAAAAATCCATATAATAGAAGAGTTCTATGATAATAGAATTATGTACACCAGGGAAAGAAAAGATTTTGGCGGGTACTGTATTTTCACACTCCGAAAGGTTTCAGGAGGTGCTGATTACATCATTTGTGCAACTCCTGTTTTTAAATGGATTGTTTTTGCTGTTTCACCCAGTTTTGTTGGTACAACTAGTTTTAATGTGCGTATCTACTGAAAGACTTAGTTCGTGTCGTCGAGGTAATTCTCTTTCGAAAATGTTTTTGTGTAATGCTCAGTACATGAAAGCAAAACTCTATCCATATGCAGTTATCGAAGATGGATATCTCCAATTAGTTCACTATCTGTGTGAACAAAATGGAAGTGTTGAAAAAATGAAGAGAATGATTCGCAGAATTTTAAAGTCAGACCATTATATTTTGTCTGATCTTACTGGTTCAGCAAAATGCATGAGATCAGATAGGGAGGTTGCTGACATTAAAATATCTTTAGCACCAGCAACAGTCTCATTAATTGATAGAGAAGTAGATATACAACAGTTGGTGCAAGAACATGAGACTGCACAATTTATGCGGTATATCACATTTGCTCGTATGCCCACAGAGAAGGCTCATGGTCTACAAATTGCAAAGATGTGTGAAGCTTTTCTCTCACTTAATTTTTTTGTTTCACTGGTAACTCCCACAAGAAGTAATCCAATAAGAGAGTCGGTTGTTGATTACTATAAGTTGAACCAGTTTCTACAGCATTGGAAAGTGCCAGTTTTTGATATCACTGGGCACATTAAAGAAATGAAAAGTATTCACCATTATTTACACGAATTGTTGTTTATGTGTTCTGTGGTGGGGATGCGTATCCCAAAAGAGGTGATTGTATACACACGTACTCCGTTGATTGCCTTCGTATGCGGTTTAAGGAGACGAAAAGTTATTATAGAGGAACACTATTGGCCTACTCGTGGTGCCTGGGTACATACGCGACTATTAGCCTCAGCAACACACATAGCCTGTAACTCTGAAGGGACACGTGATGCTTGTATACAGCATGGTTTGCTACAAGCGTCTGTTGCACATAATGGATTTGATGATGCTTTACTTCAGGAGGCTATTACAAAGCATGATGCACGAAGAGGGCTCGGTTTGGCTAATACAGGAAAAGTCGTTATGTATATTGGTTCTTTAGGTGACTGGAAAGGTGTGGATACACTCGCAAAAGCTGCAGTCAATTTTGATGAAGATTGTACAGCGCTGGTCATAGGTGGTACAGAAAAGGAATTGTCCTCATGGAGAGAGAAATACCCACATGTTGTATTTCTTGGTCCACGTCCATATGATGAAATTGGCGTACATCAACGTGCTGCTGATATCTTGATTGTTCCGAATAATCCAATTACAAAAGAATCGTGTGAATATACATCACCAATTAAATTATTTGCACATATGGCGTCAGGGATACCTCTGCTTGTTTCAAACCTGCCCTCACTTAGGGCAATTGTAGGGAATGAGGAGGTTACCTTTTTTACCCCAGGTGACTCTGATTCATTAGCAGCAGCTGTTGCACAGATATTTGATGACTATGAAGGGGCGAGATATAAGAGTATGCATACACAAAAAGTTTCTTCAAAATTTACATGGAAAAGTCGAGCAACTTCTATACTTAAAGCAAGTACGTTGCTGTAGCCATTGCGCAGAGTTTATGAAATTTAAGTGATTAAATAAAACATCTCCAATCGTGTATACTACCTGCAATTGATATCTTTCATTAAAATAGATGAAAATAGGAAGCACGATACATTATTATTACGCATAATTCACCATCTCATAATGTTAAGCGAAATTCAGGTCCCAAAAAGTCACTACTACAATTTCAACTATAATCATAAGGCACGGTGGATTACTTACCATGACCAGATGAGGTTATTGAATAAATATGGATCTAAAAATGTACTTGAAATTGGCCCAGGTACTGGGTGGATGAAAAGAACCATAAAGGATCTGGGTATTACTGTAAAAACAGTTGACATTGATCCTAAATTACATCCTGATTATGTAGCCTCCATTGATTCTTTGCCTATTAAAGACGGTTCATTTGATACTGTATGTGCATTTGAAGTTTTGGAACATCTCCCTTTTGAAACCTTCGTTAAAAACATCAGTGAGATGGCAAGGGTCTCAAAGAAATATATTATTTTTTCAGTACCGAATCGCGGGCATATACTTTTGCACGTAAAGTTTAAAATTCCTTTTGTAAAGTATAAAGAGTTTTTTGTGAAAATACCAACAGGGGAGGAGCATGTATTCGATGGACAACATTATTGGGAAATTGGTAAAAAAGGATATACACCTAAAATTGTTAAAGATGCAATTAAAGAGGCAGGACTTACAGTTCTTGAAAGTTTTGTTCCTACTGATACACCATCACATCATTACTTTGTTGTCTCAAAATAAGCATTTGTAGATGTTTTAGATTAAAATATTAATATCCTATGAAAACTATTTGTGTAACCCTATGTAAGGATGTGATGACAAGAAATATTATTGAGACAGATTTTTGGCCCCTGTTTCGAGAGCACAGTGACGCTCGAGTTATTTTTGTGGTTGAAAAAGGAAAGTCTTTCTACTATGAAAATAAATATAAAAACCAGAATCTAGAAGTTATTGAGTTATCCTCAAATAACTGTACTAAAGTACAACGCATATTGACGTATTTTCTTCGTGTTGCAATTAAGACAGAAAGTGTCGGCTATTATGTCATGCGTGCCAAAGAAGATGGTTCAGTATCGAATTTTAATGCCTATACAAAAATGTTCCTTAGTAAAATACTGGGGAACAAGTTGTGGTATAAACGTTTATTACGTTGGTCTTTTTCTAAAACTCGTTCGACTGAAGCAGTAGTTAATATATTTGATGTGTATAAACCAGATCTTCTTTTTGCCACTTCAGCGATTGACTTTACTTTTGATGGGGTAATGCTTAATGAGGCAAGGCGTAGAGGCATTAGAACTGTAGGTATGACAAGAAGTTGGGATAATTTAAATAGTCACGGGTTGGTAGCTTCGCTACCAGATAGATTTATATTTCAGAACAAATATTTACAAGGTGTAGCCAGAGATCATCAAGATGTTCCCTACAGTGAGTCAAATGTTGTTATCGGACTTCCTCATTACGACATCTATAAACACCCAGAATCAATAATTGAAAGTAGAGAAGAATTTTTTACTCATAACCAGCTTGATTTGAATAAGAAATTTATTTTTTATGCTGCAGCAGATATGCATCGTAGCGAACAAGTGTTCCCTCAAATTTTTGATGATCTGTTAGATTCTGGTAATCTTTCCATGCCGTCTCAGATGATTTATAGACTACACTCCTCATCTTTGGTTGATCGGTCAAAGATCCCTGCTCTGAAACATATCATAACTAATGATGTGTTTGGTAAACGAAAACGGGATGCTGTTACAGAGTTTGATACAAAACACTACGTTAATTGTATGTTCCATGCTGATATAGTAATTAATGCAGGATCCTCAGCAGCAATTGATGCAGTTGCGTTCGGTAAACCAGTTATATGTCTTAATTTCGATGGAGGAGTTAATTTGCCATACTGGCTTCAGTCAAATAGGATGTATGATCAGTTTTCTCACTATATGAAACTAGTAACAACAGGTGGAACTTTGTTGGTACACTCTCAAGAGGAACTTGTTGTTGGTATTAATGCTTACTTAGAAAATCCTATGAAAGACAACGAGGGAAGAAAAAAAATACTTGAACTCTTCGTTGAACCATATGATGGTAAGTCATCGAATCGTTTAGCAAGGATTGTTGTAGAGGAGTTAATGTAGTTGTGTAACTTATTGATGGAAGTTACCGTTAAAATCTATATAAAACTACAGGTTAATACTTAATATATAAGGATATGAAAAATACCAAACCTCTAAAAATTGTTGCACTACTAACTGGTCGTGGAGGAAGTAGCATGAAAGATAAAAATGTACTTCCAGTAGGAGGTCATCCGCTCCTTTCGTATCCTGCTCGTGCAGCTCTTGATTCCGTTTATATTACTGACTATTATGTTAGTAGTGACGATGAAAAAATTCTTGATACAGCGGAAAAATATGGATATAAAAGAATTCAACGTCCTGCTGAACTTGCTTCAGATACCGCACAGCACAAAGATGCAATAACCCATGCACTGAAAGTTATGAAAAAGAAGGATGGTGTTGTTCCTGATATTGTTGTTGTACTACTGGCCAATACTGTTGCTGTGAAGACTGATTGGATTGATTCTTGCGTCCAGGAGTTAATTGATGACCAGACGGTTACGTGCGCGGCGCCTGTATACAATGATTCAAACCATCATCCAATTAGAGGTAAAAAAGTGGATGAAAACGGATGTTTAGTGCCACTGCTTGATCTTGAGGGAAATGATGTTTCTACAAATCGTCAAGATTTATATCCGTCATACTTTTTCTGCCATAATTTTTGGGTATTACGTTCTGAGATTATTGATAACCCCAATGGTCAAAAACCATGGGTTTTTATGGGTAATAAGATAAAACCCTATTTTATCGACTGCCCGTATATTGATATACACGATGAAGATGACCTCGAGGAAAGCGAGCGTTGGTTGAAACGGCATGGATAAAGTAGCTTTAATAAATTGTTAATTTAACCAAAGGATATGAATCGAAGTGTACAAAAATCAGAAACATTCAACGACTTGTTTATTTTTGAAATGTCAAAAAATCACGCAGGCGATGTTGATTGCGCTCTGGAGATTGTTGATTCTTTTGCTGAGATCTCACAAGGGGAAAATTTACATGCAGCAATAAAGTTGCAGTTTCGTGATTTAGATTCATACATACACCCGCAGTTTAAAAAAGATGGTGATGAACGAATGCAACGTTATTTTTCTTCTCACTTAACAACAGATGAATTCAAGCAAATTGTCGATCGCATTCATGAGAAAGGACTTATTTCAATGTCGACACCGTTCGACGAACTGTCTGTTGATGTGATTGATGCGCTAGGGGTTGACATGATTAAAATCGCAAGCTCTTCAGCAACTGACTGGCCTCTTCTTGAACGTGTAGTGCTTTCAAAAAAGCCTATCGTGGTTTCAACAGGTGGATTAAAGCTAGAGGATATTGATGCGCTGGTTACTTTTTTACAAAAGAATGGGGCAGATTTTGTGATACTACACTGTGTTGGAATGTATCCTACTCCAAGGGAATATAAAGAGTTACACAGAATTAAACTTTTTGTCCAACGTTATCCTAATGTGCCTATTGGTTTTTCTACACATGAAGATCCAGAAAACTTAATTCCTGTGCAGTTAGCGTATGCATTAGGTGCTCGTTGTTTTGAAAAACACGTCATTGTCCTTGATGAAAAATCAGCAGCAGACCCTTCGTATCAGAAGGTGTTAGGGTATACCGCCACTCCAGAGCAAACTAAAGCTTGGATTTATGCATATAAAGATGCTGTCATTATGTTGGGCACAGAAGATATTGATTCCTATCAACCAACAGAAAAAGAAATTAATTCAATTGCTTCAATGAAACGAGGTGTGTATCTTAAGCATGACATGAGTGCAGGGCAGACTGTAAGTTCAGAGGATGTTTTTTTTGCAATTCCGTTACAAGATGGACAAATGGAATGTTCTGATTGGAGGGAAGGATTACAAACAAGTGCCTCATTTGCGAAGGAGGATCCGTTGACGCATGGTAATGTCAGTTTAATTGTATGAAAACATATCTCGTAACAGGTGTTGCAGGATTTATTGGTTCTGCATTGGCACATAAACTAATTCTAGATGGTCACAAGGTAATCGGTGTAGATAATTTATTGACTGGTTTATTTGAAAATATACCTAAAGAGGTTGTTTTTTTTGAGTTTGATATCACCAATTTTACTCAGTTTGAAAAACTCAACGAACATACGTTTGATGCGGTACTTCACCTGGCTGCACAAACCTCAGGCGAGATAAGTTTTGAAGATCCTGATAAAGATTTACAAATCAACGTACTAGGAACACTCAATGTATTACGATATTGCAAAACTAATGGGATTACTCGGTTATTGTATGCGTCATCCGCAACAGTGTATGGCGATTCAGATGTAAATCCAATCCCTGTAACGCAGTCGACTCAGCCTAAATCGTACTATGGCATTACCAAATTGGCTGGAGAACATTATGCGCGTATATTTTCAAGTGATATTGATACAACGATTTTACGAATGTTTAATGTCTATGGCCCAGGTCAGAATATGGAAAATATTAAACAGGGCATGGTGAGTATTTACCTACATTACTTAGCTCAAGGTGAACCAATCTTGGTAAAGGGTTCAGGAGATCGATTTAGAGATTTTATTTATATTGATGATGTCGTGTCAGCATGGATTGCTGCTATTAATGCAGAAAGAACCTTCGGAAAAACATACAACCTTTCTGCCGGAACCAGAACAACCGTAGGCGAGCTTATTGGCTTACTTACCTCAGCTTGGGGAAATCCAGACCATTCAGTAACCTATACTACGGGAACTCCAGGAGATGCAATGGGTTCCCGAGGTGACATAGTTTCTACCAAGGAAGATCTTCAATGGTCTCCTGAGGTTGGTATGGAGGAGGGGATTGAAAAAACTGTTGCATGGATTAAGGAGGAAAAATAGTAGGTATATACACGGTATATGAAAAAAAAATTACAGGCAGTACATATTCCCGAAACTCTTTTTTATGAAACTTTAGCTCAAACACCACTGGACGGAAAACATCCCCTTGAACCGATGCAGTCGTATGCAGAAAAACATTCTGTACCAATTGCAGTGATTGAAGATAAGAACGTGAGTACTGTCCCTGAAGTGCATTTATGTGATACAGATTTCTTCCAATGTTTAGAAGGTTCCGTTGAGTTTATTACTGGTGGGGAATTACAGGGCGGGTATTTCGAGAAAGATGCACAAGGAGGTGGGAATAACGCTGAGATAAGAGGGGCTTCAATTATTGGCGGTACACAGGTAACTCTCACCAGAGGTGACATTATTTGGATACCCGCTGGTGTACCGCACGTACATCAGAGTGCTGGTGTGGCACGCTTGCTTATTGTGAAGGTTCCAGCTAATATTGTAAACAAGGATGACGTTGCTTGTTTATGGAGGTGAAATGCATGCATGATACAAAAAAAAAGAACAGAGTAATTATCTGGGACTGGGACGGGACACTTGTTGATTCCATGACATTTAAATATGGTGACATTTGGAAAGAAGTTTTTGTGAATGAGTCGCAAAAACAAAAGATAGCTATAGGGCACCTGCAGTCTAAGGAAGGTAAAGGTAAAAACCGTTACGGACTAATAATTCATACGTTAATCCAAACAAGTAATCCTGAGTTCGTTAGTATTTCTGAGGATGTACTGAAAGATAACGCACTCATACAAAAATATGCACAAATCTATGACGGTGCCGCGAAGAGGCATGTATATAATGATGGGTTATACCCGAATGTTGTACAATTGCTCGAGATGCTTACTGTTCAAGGGTATTGCATGTATATGATTTCAGGAGGAGGGACCGACACTGATCTTGATGAAATGACTACTACATTAGGAGTTCGACCATATTTTAAAAAAGTGTATGGCTTTGGATCAGGAGAAACAGGTCTTACACGTTTTGGGAAAATGAGTAACTACGAGCGCTTGCTTCAAAACGAAGGCGGAAGCGTCAGTAATGGATACATTGTCATTGGAGATTCTCAGACTGATAAGGACTTTGCCGAAAAAATAGGCGCATCGTTTGTTGGTGTTGAGTCTGTCTGGAATCAGTGGGGAACAAGCGATCAAGTTTTCCCGACTGTTGCCTGTGTTGCAGAGGTGGAGAGTGTTTTAAAAGAATTTGAAGAGTAGACATGTGTAAGCCCCTCCAGAATAATCTGGTGGGGTTTTAGTCTTCCTGAAAACGTTATCGGGAAGACCACATGTGTGCAGTAGCAGTCTTTGTGCCGAAGAGTATGTTTCCAGCTCAGTGAAGGTTATGAATCAGTACAGTCATGTTTGAGTGTTGGGTCGAAGGCTCTCTTGGTGCCATGCGGGGCTTAACTGTAAACAGCTGAGCATTTGCCTCTGCTCAGATTCCAGATTTCTCAGAAACTATCTATGGAAAATGTTAGTATGTAGTTGTAAAAATAATTTTGTGAACTTTTGTATATGATCTTACCAAGAAGTATTAAAAATCGTTTAAGTTATTTTGGTTTAGAATTTAAACCGGGGGTTAAGAGACGTTTTTATTTAAGAAGAATGTTACGTAGGGTATCAAAAATGGAGGGTGATATTGTTGAATGTGGGGTTGGTAAAATGGTTACTTTCCAAATGTTCGCTACATACCTACAGAATAATAATTCTAGTAGAAAATTATGGGGTTTTGACTCGTTTGAAGGGTTTCCTGAACCTACACCAGAAGATGTTTCCCCTAGAAATCCTCAAAAGGGAGAATGGAAAGTCATAGAAGAAGATGACGTCGCAAAATTTTTGCTTATCCAAGGTTTTGATTCTCAATGGATTTCATCACAGATCAAAACAATAAAAGGATTTTTCAAGGACACACTCCCTGCTGATGATGTCTCGCAAATAGCCCTCCTACATTTAGATGTTGATCTTTATGATTCATATAAAACATGCCTAGAACACCTATTTCCTAAAGTTGTTCCAGGAGGAGTGGTTCTTTTTGATGAATATAAACATGAATCAGATAGTTATAAATTTCCAGGTGCGCAAAAGGCTATTGATGAGTATTTCAGCGGAACAAACTATGAAATTTCCAGGGACTGGTTCTCGGGTAAATATTATTTAATAAAATAGTATTTACTTGACCTCTGTAGTTAAATACAGCCATAAAAAACCATCGCATCAGGATACGATGGTTTTTTATTTTGCCACAGGAAAACACCAGACTCTGTCTGGTGATGGAAGTGGCAGACCGAAGGTCGCACGAAGTGTTAGCAGAAGAAACCCCTGACTCTGTCAGGGGAGTTTCACTGGCAAATCTATTGAATAATTAATGGATAAGGTTCATTTTTTACATTTATGCTATGATTTGCTGAAATATGGATGCAGATAATATCAGATATAGGCCGTATATAGATGGGCTGCGTGCACTGGCTGTTGTTGCGGTTATTATATTTCACCTTAATCCCGGTTTTTTCCCTGGAGGATACCTAGGAGTCGATGTATTTTTTGTGATATCTGGTTTTGTGATTTCACAGTCATTGTATAAAAATTACTTGAAAACAGGGAAGGTGAATATAACTCAGTTTTACATACGCCGTTTTTGGCGCTTGTATCCGGCACTAATTACCATGATATCTGCGACTACTGCCGCATATGTTTTTTTTGGTTTTGTGTGGGATACGAATCTTTTTATAAAAAGTGCAATTACTTCTATTCTCGCGGTTTCAAACCTGTATTACCTTAAGCAGGCAGAAAATTATTTCCATCAAGATTTGATTAACCCATTGTTGCATACATGGTCACTGGGTATTGAAGAACAGTTTTACATACTGTATCCGTTACTGCTCCTTGTTGTACTGTTCATCTTTGCACGATTGAGTATTAGACGAACATATATTGCGTTACTATTTTTAATAGGTTCCATACTGCTCTATATGAGCTTTTATTTTAACCAAGATTCTGTGCTGGGTGACTTTTATTTCCCCACTGCACGTTTTTGGGAGTTGGGAGTTGGCTGTGCACTCTTTTTCTTCTCATTAGATTTTGGGATAAAACGTTTTGCTGGGGCACTCTCTGGTGGCGCTTTGCTGATGTTGCTTACAGTTTTAGTATTTCAAAAAAATATTAGTTCGCTCCCTCTGGAGTTGCTTATGACTGTGAGTGCAACATCATTATTAATATTTTCAGGACTTCGCCACAGGAGCGCGGTCATTGGTTTGTTTGAGTATGTCCCCATTGTATACATTGGAAACATATCATATTCACTATATCTGTGGCATCTACCGGTGATTTACTTTTGTAATCTGTATCTGAGTGGTGTTTGGTATTATTTATTCTCAATTTTACTCACTATTGTACTCGCAGTTTTGTCATACATATATGTCGAAAATAGGTTTCGACATCACATGCAGGACTCATTCTCTTTAAAGAGAGTGCTGTATGTGTCATTAGGTGTTATGACTGTTCTAGTCATCTATGTTATCAGCGTCGGCCCTTCTGAGTTTACCAAACAAGTGAATGCACAGCTTAATGCACTTGCAGTACATGTCGACTCAGTGAATTATATTGAGTCCCAATTCAATCTTGCTGATCGGATTCAACCACAGTATCTACTTAATGGCGTAAATGTTTCGGAGTATTGTTCTGAGGGCAGCACGGATTATACCTCCACTGATGACGGTTTGCGCTCTGAATGCTTAAAGTCAATAGGCAGTACATCAGTAATATACCTCACGGGTGATAGTCATGCGGCACATTATATCCCTATGCTTGATGCTACCGAACTTGAATATGATATATATTTCAGCCGATTCCCAAGACAGGCAATTATCAATGCTCAAGGACTTCCAGTAAAAACTGGTGAGTCTATTCAAGCGCGGAAAATAGAGCTGCAAGCACTTTCTGAACGGTACGATACTGTCTACTACATGACGTCATTATTCTTGAGTAATGGAGCAGACTATCCCGAAATAATGGAAAAAACCTTAGAGAAATATATACAGGAACTGTCTCCATATGTCACACTTATTTTTGTAGCCCCGACCCCTGTATTTACCACTAGCCCAGAATCGTGTGTGTTACTTGGTGTGCATTGCACCTTGAATAAAGCATACGACCAGGAACGTCGCTCTGTCGTACTTACAGTACAAGAAGCGCTCGCTACAAAATATGAGCTTGTCGATATCTATGATCCGTATGAATTTATTTGCCCAGGTGAAGAGTGTTTCATCTACAATAAAGAGAATGATTTTCTTCTGTATATGGATGATGATCATTTGAGTGTAGAAGCGAGTGTGTCGCTCTCGTCAGATTTTGATGCTTGGTTTACTCAGAAGTATCTAGAGTGGAAATAGTTGAGGTGGTGTTGTTAAAGAGTGAAATGGTAGAGAGATTGTCAGTATAGAGAACAACATCATTTTGCCAGAGTATATTATTGGTCGCGGTAGCATGTGCGCCCCCAAAGTATGGCTTCTTTTGATAGAGAGAAAAGACTGTCTCATTGCCAAATAGTATGTTTTCAGTAGCAACTGTTTGGGATTGATCTTTTACCGCTATGGCAATAGAACATCCCGTAACCGTATTTTGATACAGGTACGGTGCTGAACTTTCACCAATACTAATAGCTTTGTCTCCACACCGATTCACCATATTATTTTTAATGGTGAGATTACTCCATGATATGTCGATAGCGTCTCCATGATTATCGGTAAGTGTATTATTTACAAAAACTGAATCTTTGTGAACATAATCAAGATCAACACCATCAGAACTGTTATTGATTAGTAATGAATTTGTTATTTCAGTGTGCCCACCTTTGATATTTATACCATCGTCACCACGTGCGTCTTCGACGGTGACATTGGTCAGGATGTTGTTGCTGTTATGGAATGCGAGTGTTCCAGATATATAGGCTCCGTTTATTGTGCTCTCACTACCCCCAATGAGTGTTGTATGAGTCATAGTGCTTGTTGAATCACTGGTATTAACTACAGCGAAAACACCCCATGGATTTTTTGAATCTTGGGCTTTAATTATGATTGGAGCTTCAAGAGTCCCTTCTGCTTCTAAGGGGCTGTATGAGATAAAAGAAACATCTTTTCCCATATATAATATTGCACCAGGTGCAATAGTGAGTGCGGTGCCACTTGGAACAATTACGGTCTCGTTGATGTGGTGCACCCCTGCTGAGATGTATAAAGAATCATTCCTCATACTCATGAAAGTATATTTTTCAAGCGCTTCTTTAGGAGTGATGATAGCTTCCAAAAGTTTACTGTATTTTGGAGGAAGATCCAAAGCTTCTTTTATAGAAACCAAAGGCGTGTAGTATACGTTCAGTATGTCGAAAGGGTCAGCGAAATGATCTTCAACAGCTTTTGAGTATATTCTCATTTTTGTAAGATACGAAAAGTGGGTATCATTTTTCGCATTGTCCAGCAGAAATTCGCGATTGTATGTATCCATCCAATTCTTAACAAAGAGAATGTCGTCTTCTTTTTCACTAGCTACGTATGAATGAAACATGTCATCTCTACGTTTTCTAAACTCTGGAACAGATAGTATTCTTTGATATAGACGGCTTGGTCCGCCCAAAATGCCCTGCCTTCCAATTTTTTCCCTATGGTCTGGTGTGAAGATAACGGTATTATACGGTACAGGCTTAAAGCGACCTTCAGCACGATCGAATACAAGTACTAAATTGTTTGCACCAAAAGAAGTATCAGGGTCAGCGTGGTATCCACTAGAGAGAATACGCATAACATCCCATGCAAACCAATCATCGATATCGATTAGCTGCGGTATTATTTTTCTAAAGGTTTCATCATCAGAGTGGTCTACAATCTCCTGTAGTGCCAGAAGTGGCTCAGTATCAAAAATATCTTCTGAATTCCAGCTTTGCCAACGTTCTTCATATGCAGCTTCACCCTCATCTACTCCGTAGATTGTAGAAAGCGCTGACATTGGAAGTTTCTCTATCCATGGTTGTGACCAATGTTCCATTGCGATGAGTACTCCAGCATCTGCACCGTTGAGTTTTAATCGTACAAGTGATTCGTCAGGGTAGAGGAGGTCAAGTTTCTCAGCTCGGTAATTATTTAGCGACATTGCGAAATAGCGCCTCTTGGAAGGGATGACGAGTGTTAGTTCCCTCATACCGTTATAGAGGTTGTCTTTCGGGAATTTGATACGATATGATTTTTGGTATGCATTCCAATGACTTGCCTGATTTCCTCGATAGCGCACCTTAACTTTATCCTGGTATGTTTTTGTTCGAAAATAACCCGAGACCCAGATTTTGTTTTCTGTCTCCATAAAGGAGGAAAAGGGAACCTCAGGAAGCGCAGTGTTCATGCGTTCGACATTTTTAGGATTTATTGTGAGCTCGTATGTAGCGAGATTACTTTGTGTAAACGCTGCCCAGGGCATCAAGATAATGTCAGGTAATTTTCTCAATGATCGATAGAGAGGGATGATTCTGTGCACTGCGGAGCTTTTTAGAAGTGTTTGGCTATGATACTTCTTCATATATGCTAAAAAAGATACTAATGTTAGAAGAACCAGAACCAGAAAAAGAAATGTTGCTATTTTTTTGTTTCGTTTTGACATGAAATAATGCAAATATATTACTCTGCGCTTGTGGTGTTCTTATCTAAGAATAGTGTTGATATGGCATCAATGTAGGTGATGTTGTCGTTATTTAAGAGCGTATTTGCTGTTGCAGTTGCATGACCACCCATGAAGTAGGGTTTCTTCTGATACAGAGAAAAGGCAGTGGCGTTATTTTGGAGTGTATTTCCTGTAATCAATGCTTGTGAAGAATCCTTTATTGCGATGCCAATGGCACAGTTTGATATTGTATTACCCACTATTGTAACATTCGATTTTTCACCGACACTTATACCCTTGTCGACACATGTAGTGATTGTGTTATCAGTAATGTGTATGGTGCTCCATGAGAGATCGAGAGCATCACCTTTATTATCTATAAAGATATTATTTTTTATAATTGAATCTGGATCTATATAATCCAGATCGAGACCGTCTGAGATGTTGCCAGTAAGTGTTGTATGAGTGATTTCCGTGTACGAACCTTTTACATTAATACCGTCGTCTCCCTGAGCGTTTGATACACCTACATAAGTAATCGTACTCCTGGCATTATGTAATGACAGAGTTCCTGAGATAGTTACTCCGTTAATCGTGTCGTCACCCCCGCTATGCAGATTCATATACTGAAATGAACTTGTGCTACTCGGGGTATTAAGTACAGCAAAAACGCCCCAAGGTTTATCTGATATAAGTGGTTTTACTGTGATAGGCCTGTACGGTGTTCCAATAGCAGTAACAGGACTATATGACACAAGGGATACTCCCTCACCCATACGCAATGTTGCTCCTGGTAAAACCTTAAGCTCGGTATGCGCCGGAATGATAATAGTTTCTCTGAAGGTGTGTATTCCTGCAGGGATTGTAATTGTATTTTTGTTAAATATAAGACTTGGGTGTTGGGTTGCTGCTACTTGAGGATTAGCGCCTGCAGCCTCTAAGTATTTGAATGATTCTGGAAGGTTGAGTGCTTCTGACTTTTCTACAGGTGGATCATAGGTAACCTGTAGAATTCCAAAGGGATCATCAAAATGTTCCTTAATTGATTGGGCGCTCTCATCTATCTTAGAAAGATACATAAAGTGATTGTCGTTTTTTGCATTGTCCAGCAAAAATTCACGGTTGTATGTTTTTTTCCAATTTTCAACAAAAAGAAGGTCATCAGCCTTTTCATTTTTTACATATTCAGCAAAAACTTCGTCACGACGTTCGCGAAATGCTGGAATTGATAAGATACGCTGAAAGAGGTAAGGGGGTGCGCCTGCAATACCAGGCTGCCCTGTTAAAAGTCGGTTAGAAGGGGTATAGATAATAGTGTTGTAAGGTACTGGTTTAAATAGACCTTCAGCTCGATCAAAAATCAGGACTAAATTGTTTGCACCAAACGTAGTGTCAGTATCCTCATGGTAACCTGCAGCAAGAATCTTCATGACGTCCCATGCGTACCAGTCTTCAATGTCTATAAGTTGAGGAATGAGCCTCTTGAACACATCGTCAGGAGCATGCACGATGATTTCCTCGAGTGTTTTTAGTGGGTCAAAATCTATAGGTTCTTCAGCATTCCAGCTACTCCAACGATCCTGATAGGTCATCCCGTTCTCATATTCATCGAGGCCATATATTTCTGATAATGCAGAGATAGGCATTTTTTCAATCCAGGGTTGTGACCATGATTCAAATGCTAATAGCACTCCCTTGTCAGCTCCGTTTACCTCCACATTCACTAAAAATTCGTCTGGGTGAATAAGTCCTAGTTTTTCTGCCCGGTAGCTATTGAGTTGCATGTCGATGTATCTGCGGTCAGAGGGAATTATAAGTGTAAGCTTACGCTTACCTTGAAATAAATTATCCTTATCAAATTTTATTGAATATGACTTCTGATATGCGTTCCAGTGAGAAGGAAGGTTTCCTCTGTATCGTATTTTTACATTTGCTTCATACCCTTGAGTACGAAAATGGGCAGATACCCATAATTTAGACTCATCTAATAGAACAGAGTTAAAGGGAACGTTGGGGAGTGCTTCGTTCATTCTCTCGATATTTTGTGGAGAAATGCTAATCTCGTATGTCTCAAGGCTACTTTTAGTAAATGCTGACCAGGGTATAAAAATAATATCAGGCAGCTTGCGTAATGACCGATAGGTGGGAATCATTCGGTGCACAATAGGACTACTCAAAAGCTCAACCCTATACTTATTTTTTACTTCGTTAAGTCCATACAGAGAGAGGATGAATACACAAAATAACAACACCCCAATGATAAGTCTTTTGTGCTGTAACGACATGGTTAAAACTCGGAAGTGTTTTTCCCAGTAATGAGTTCTACTGTGCGGATTGTATTCACAGTGGCTTTAATTGAATTAATAATCTCTGAAGGGTCAGTATTTTTACTCAGTTTCAACGAAAGGGAATATTCAATATGGTCTTCATAGTGTTTTTCATGAAGGAGCTCGTTAGTTATAGAGTTCTTTTCTAGGATAGCAGTGACTGGGGCTAGTGTGAATGAGTTTGTCTTTGTGGTGAATATAAGAAGATAATCAAAGTTATCTGAAACACTTCCAAAGCCAAACCGGAAGAAGAGGTAGATTACCGTAGAGAGGAAGAATGCGGTAAGAAGTGCCAGTGGGTAGTGACCCATCCCGACAGAGATACCGATTACCAGAGAAAAGAATACATACGCCAGGTCACTTGTTTCTTTTAGGATTGAGCGAAAGCGAATGAGGGTAAACGCGCCAAAGATAGCCAATGCACCGATAACGTTGTTTTGTACAGCCATCATGATAGCCGTCCCGAGTGTCCCTACAATAATAAGGGTAAAAATAAACGACTGAGAGTATGAGAGACCATGCCGAGTCTTTTTGTAGACATAGACAATCAATAACTGAAGAAGAAACGAAAAGAGAAGGTTGAAAATAATAATTCCAGCACTGAGCTCTGTTGTGGTGATGTTGTAAAAATTTGTGAGGCTTTCCATATATTGTTATTTATTTACTGATTGGTATTCTTTGTATTCCTCTAAGTACAGCTACTGAGTTTCTGTACTTTGAAAAATCTGTACGCCGTAGGTCGAACTGCGCGAGCATGTGGGTAAACCACCAAGGGAGTTTGTCGTTAAACTTGACCTCCATGATGACTGCTTGGTGACTAACAGGAACGAGGTTGTGTGGATGTGAGGCATTTTCAAATCGACATGCTTCAATATCGTAATCGAAGGTAATTCTAACAAGAGAGGTGAAATTGGCAAGATAGGCCTTTCTTTTGTAGCGTACGACTGTTGAGGGTGAGTATGACTGACGGATGTGCGTGTGTGCAAAGTTCTGTATATCGTCTTTGTTTTCCTGAGAGTCAGCTTTTGCAGTAGTGAGTAGGGTATGCGGGTCATTGTGTGTGATGAAAGATTTCCAAGTGTCGCCAGAAATTCTTGCTCTGGTTTTTTTGATGTTCATGTTTCTCTTATGCTTTACCTCTAGCCAGACACCTTTTAGATTGTCATGCCAACAATCATCATACATACGTGCGCGTACTTTTTTTCGCACGAGGATAGATCCGTCTTTTTCCATATAATCACCCATGAAAGGTGTATCAAAGTACAGACTGTTTACAAAGTAGGCACCATTCTTTGAATTTTCATCAGGGGTGAGTCTTGCATGAGTAAGTAGAAATGCTTCCACCTTCTTGGCTTCAATAGGATTAAGAAAATATTTAAATTCAAAACGTTTTCCAATATAGCTCTGTTGAGGATTTTCCATTAAACGGGATTGTAGCATAAAATATAGTTTGATTAATATGTCATATATAGGTGTAATCCTGATACGTATAGTGTGAAGGGGTTTTAAGAAGTTATGGGCTCTTTTGTTGATTACGTCGTCCATTGCTTATTTTTATGCGTATACTGTACTTATGACTCGTACATTTATAGGTGCCATGATTACCTTGTTGCTTGCTGGTGGAGCAAGTGGATATGGATATAAAGTTATCCGTGATAATAAGGCTGATATTTTTGAAAATAGTGTACATGAAATACTGTATGTAGTTGATGGAGATACTCTTGATGTTGAAAATGAGGTTCGTATCCGTTTACTCGGAATTGACGCTCCAGAAAAAGGTACTTGCTACTATAGTGAATCACACATATATCTTCAAGAGCTTGTTAATGGAGTAAATGTACGTTTGGAGAAAGACATAAGTGGTGCAGACCGATATGACCGTCTATTGCGGTATATATATGTACCTTCCAATGATATTCGTGAAGATGATGTATTTATAAATGAAACAATGTTGAGGGAAGGATATGCAAAGGTGCTCGCGATAGCTCCAGATAATCGTTATCGTGATTTGTTCTCAAGCGCACAAGAGGAGGCAAAAAAAGATGCGCGAGGGTTGTGGGGTGCGTGCGAGCAGGAGGATGAGGTTTCTTTGCGAGAGGTGGACAGCGGTCCCAATAATCCGTCTTGTACCATTAAAGGTAATATCTCAGAGAAAGCGTACGGCCGTAACTACTTCACTGAAGGATGCCCAAACTATAATCGTATTAAGATAGACACACGCAAAGGGGAAGCATACTTTTGTACTGAGAAAGAAGCAGAGGAAGCAGGGTTTATTCGTTCAGCATCGTGTAGTAACACATTTTAAGCATGTATCTAGTTATAGGATTATTTATTGGAGTGATTATAGGTGGGGTTATTGGTGCTTGGTGGGCGAAGCGTTCTGCCCCGGCGTCTGTGTTTGAGGTGGATAGTCCTGAGGCGGAAGTACTACGAACGGAAGCGAAGAAGGTAGTGCATGCGCGTATCGAAAAACGGAAGGCGCGGATTGTTGAAGTTGCTCAAAAGGACGGAAGAATTACCAATGACGGCGTGGAGGATATGTTTTGTATTGGTGATGGAACTGCGGGAAATTATCTGCGCCAACTAGTTGACGAGGGACTTCTTACAAAGGTAGGAACTACTGGAAGAGGGGTGTATTACGTTCCTGTAGAAGCGACATAAAAAGACAGTTTACCCTAAACACCCAAAATGGGGGCCATTTTGGGTGTTTAGGGGTTTTAGAGGGGAAGTATATAAGAAGTTGAAGAGAAAATAACTATATTGTCTGCACAGGTGAGGGCGGTATAAGCATCTGTAGTGTGACACAAGTTAGCATTATTCGTGCCAAATTGGCACAAATAATGCTATAATTTGGCACGAATATGAATGATTTAAATCAAAGACAACTCTCGATTATAGAAATAGTAAAAAGCTTAGGCAAGGCTTCTTTTAGTGTTATTTTTGAAACACTTCTTTCTGAGGCTTCAGAAAGAAGTGTGAAGCGGGACCTGTCAGGGCTTGTGGAAGGTAATTTCCTGCAAGTTTCTGGCGGTGGGCGTGCAACTACGTACACAATAACAGAATCAAGCCGTATATTTTTACCTATTGATGTTGATATATATAATGCAGTTGATATCGATTCTCGTGTAGGTGTTTGTGAGAGGTATGTTATTTCTGTGTGGGAACAGTGGCCTGGAACTTTGTTTACTGAATCTGAGATAATCTCACTTGAAAAAGATACTAACCAATATCGCTTACGCTCACAAAATCAAACACCCGATATGCACAAACGGGAGCTTGAACGTTTTGTGATTGAGATGTCGTGGAAGTCATCTCAAATAGAAGGTAATACGTATACTCTGCTGGATACAGAATTATTGCTAAAAGATGGAATAGCTTCTTCATCCAATACAAAGGAAGAGACTCAAATGATACTTAATCATAAGGAAGCATTTCAGTTTGTCATAGAGCATGTCGATGCTTTCGTTGAGGGTCTTACCTTTGCTTTGTTAGAACAAGTACATACTATTTTGATGAAAGACTTAATTGAAGAGAAGGGGATTCGTGCGAGTGTAGTGGGTATTACAGGGTCAAGGTATCAACCTCTTGATAATCAGTTTCAATTACGCGAGGCTTTAGAGAAATTAATTGAGACGGTTAATGAATCTCAGGATGTGTGGACTCAGGCACTGACCGCGTTGATTGGAATGAGTTATGTACAGCCTTTTGTAGATGGAAATAAAAGAACAGCACGACTAATAGCAAATGGGTTATTGCTCTCGAAGAATTGTTCTCCTCTATCATATCGAGATGTTAATGAACGTACTTACAGATCATCCCTTCTTGTTTTTTACGAACAACTTTCAGTTGTGCCTATGAAACAATTGTTTATCGACCAGTATAATTTTTCTGCTGAACATTACACATCATTAAAATAATAATGTGTTTCAGTGTGATATTGATGTTTTGATTGACAAAATAACCGTTGTGTATACAATGGTTATATTATGAAAACCGTATTAAACGTGAAAACTGATGTCGAGGTAAAGAAGAAAGCTCAGGAGCTTGCGAAGCATTTGGGTGTGCCACTTTCTACGGTAGTCAATGCATACTTAAAGGAGTTTATTTATTCTGGTGAATTCACCCTGCGCGCAGAACCTCGGCTGAGACCAGAAGTTGCCAAACGTATTGATAAAGCTATGGAAGAAAGTAAGGACGGCAAGAATCTATCTCCAGCTTTTACAACGGTAGAAGATTTTGCGAAGTACCTTAATTCATAGGCTGCATATGAAACTTATTTCCAATAAGAAGTTTGAGAAACAGTACGGGAAATTACCTATCAAGATACAGAAGAAGTATAGAGAGAGTGGGAATCTTAGTTACTGATGGAAGAGATTCTATATTGCGAATTCATGCTCTCAAAGGTGATAAGTATCCCTTAAAGAGCATGAATATTACCGAGCGCTGTTTATTGTAAAGAAAAATACCATAACTTTTTATGAGATTGGAACACATAGTGAGTTGTATATATAAAACACGACGACCTTTAGGGAATGATTATACAGAAGGGACGGCAAGCTTCGCTTGCCGTCCCTTCTGTATTTACCTGTACAGTTTGACATAAAACCATATGTGCCGTCTGTGAGTGTTTCCCTAGGTGAAGTATATTGGCAATATGGTACTATGCTACGCATATGAAAGATATGTTACAGGCGTTGGTGTTTGGAGGGTTATTTTTAGTACTTTTTCTACCATTATACGTAGAAAATGACTTTTTCTTTCCGTTTATTACGGGTAAAAACTTCGCATTTAGAATAATAGTAGAGATTGTTTTTGCTTCATGGATATTACTCGCATTATACGATGTGAAGTATCGTCCTAAGTTCTCATGGATATTGGTTACATTTGCCGGTTTGCTTGGCGTTATGCTTGTTGCCAATGCGCTTGGGGAATATCCTCTAAAAAGTTTTTGGAGTAACTTCGAACGTATGGATGGATACGTGACCCTTGTACACATCTTCCTTTATACATTGGTGCTTGGAAGTGTTATGAATTCACAAAAGTCATGGACATATTTTCTCAATACAACGCTTGCTGTCGCACTCATTGTTGCTGTATATGGGCTTGCGCAGCATAGCGGAATGATTGAAGGCGGTCGTGCCCGTGTAGACTCACGCTTGGGTAACGCTGCATACATGGCGATCTATATGCTTTTCCATATCTTCTTCGTTTACCTCCTTATCGCCCGTTCGAAAGTAACAACGCATAGGGTAGTGTACGGCATCATAGGATTTATTTTTGTATATACATTGTTGCTGACCGGAACTCGAGGTACCTTTTTAGGTCTTATAGGTGGTACCGTTGCGACTGTTGTCTACGTTGCTCTCTTTGGACGCAAGTATCCACAGTTACGCAAGTATGCAGCAATGGGACTCTTTGGGTTAACGGCATTGGTAATTATATTTATGGGCGTCCGTGACATGGATTTTATGCAGAGTGGTCCCCTCAAACGAATTGCGAACATTAATATTCAAGAAGACCTTGTGGTCCGTACGACCATCTGGAGTATGGCGTGGGAGGGTGTCAAAGAACGACCGTTGCTTGGGTGGGGGCAAGGTAACTTCAACTACGTTTTTAATGAGCAGTATAATCCGTCTCTCTACGGACAGGAACAATGGTTCGACCGCGTACACAACATCTTCTTTGACTGGCTGATTGCAGGAGGATTCTTAGGGTTCATTGCATACTTCTCGATTATGGGTGCTGCAGTATATTATCTTTTGATTGAACCAGTCTTCAGGCGTAAGGAGTCACGCTTTTCTGTGACTGAACGTGCGGTGCTGTTTGGATTGCTTGTGGGATACCTCATGCACAATATGGTGGTATTCGACAATATCATCAGTTACATTTTCTACGGAACGGTACTGGCACTTATTCACTCTCGTGTGGCAAAACCAATTGCTTTAGTTGAATCGTATAAGATTGACCAACAGCTGATTGTACAGTTTGTGACACCAATTGTGATTCTCGCTACTGGTTTTAGTGTGTACTTTATTAACGTTGCAGGTATTCAAGCCGCTGACGACATGATCGATGCGCTCGTTACTTCTGACATCCAAGGAAGACTAGAATCATTCCATAGTGCTTTAGAGCGAGGTTCGTTTGCAAACCAGGAAATCGTCGAACAGCTCGCGCAACAAGCAATGTCTATTTCCCGTAACCAAAACATCTCACCTGACCAGAAGAAGCTTGTAGTACAACGGGCAGAACTTGAGCTGTTGAAAATGGCAGACGAGAAGCCAGGAGATGCGCGAGTGCACAACTTCCTCTCTTCGTTTTACCGAATGATTGGCGCATTGCCACAAGCAAATGAACAAGCAGCTTTAGCAGTCTCGTTTTCTCCTCGTAAGCCAGCACTTGCGATAGAACAAGCAGTTGTTGCACTTCAGGAAAATAATCAAGAGGAAGCATTGGAGTTGTTGAAGAAAGCATTTGAGCTTGAAGAAAAAAATACAACAGCACGTATATTGTATGCTGCGGTTTTGATGAGAACGGGAAACCCAGATCAGGCAAAAGAACTTATTGGAGAAGAATACATAGCTGAGTTTTCACTCAATGATTACGCACTTTCTGCTACTGAAGCCTCAGGAGATTTCCCATTCCTGGCAAAGCTATTTGACGCACGTATTGTTGCACAACCAGCCAACCCACAACACCGAGCTAGTCTTGCATTTGTCTATTACAAACTCAAAGATATAGAAAGCTCCGTTGCAGTACTTACAAAAGCTGCAGTAGACATTCCAGACTTCGCTTCTTCAGCACAGTGTTATATTGCAAATCTTGAAGAAGGTAATGCACCTGACGCAGGCTGCGGACAGTAGTATACGTATGTCACTGCCACTGCAGACTGATGTTTCGTTGAAAAAATACACCACCCTACAGGTGGGTGGTGTTGCTTCGCGCTTTGTAGAAGTTGGCACTGAGAAAGATCTTGAGGGGGCGGTGCAGTATGCCAAAGACAATGATTTACCCATTACGGTTTTTGCAGGGGGTACAAATGTATTGGTTTCAGACAGTGGAGTGCAAGGGTTGGTGCTTCGTATGGTCATGCGTGGTATTACCACCGAAATACAGAGTACTGATGTCCTACTTACTGCATCAGCAGGTGAGGTACTTGATGATGTGGTTGCATATGCAGTCGAACACAGGTACTGGGGTTTGGAAAATCTTTCACATATACCAGGGACCGTTGGCGCAACCCCAGTTCAGAATGTAGGTGCATATGGAGTTGAAGTGAAAGACCTCATTCAAACAGTCCGCGTCTACAACACAGAAGAACAAAAATTCGAAATACTCACCAACGAAGACTGTTCGTTTACCTATCGTGATTCCGTATTCAAGACTCCAGAAGGGAAGAAGTATATCGTTGTCTCTGTGACGTATGTATTGAGTACACAAGAAAATCCTCGTTTAGAATATAAAGATTTACAAAATCAATTTCAAGAGGCTCCGTCAGCACAGGCTGTTCGCGAAGCAGTCATTGCTATTCGTTCAAAAAAGTTTCCCGACTGGAAGGTGGTTGGTACCGCGGGCTCATTTTTTAAGAACCCGATAGTACCGCGCGCAAAGTTCGAAGAACTGAGCGTGCAGTACCCAGGACTCCCTGGGTTTGATGTAGAAGATGGTTTTGTAAAGCTTCCATTAGGATGGATTCTTGATAAAGTGCTTCATTTGAAAGGTGAAGGGACGGAGCATGTAGGGACATACCAAGGACAAGCATTGGTACTTATTAATAAAGGTGCAGCCACAGCTACTGACATCGTTTCATTTGCCGAAGACATCATGCAGAAAGTATATTCAGAAACTGGAATAGAAATACAGTGGGAAGTTACAAAGATTGGTTTTTAACAAAGGTCACACAATATAAAAAGAGTGGAATTTCTATAGAAATTCCACTTTTTTTATTACTTATTCCTCCGACTCTCACAGCAACAAAAATCCATAACAAGTTATGAACGGATAAAAAATAAAACTATTTATTTTTATACCACCTATTTCCTTGTCGTCCCGACATTGGAAATCCATAACAAGTTATGGACGGATAAAAGGAAAAACTATTTTCCTTTACACCACCTCATGCTTGTTCGTTTCACTCACAACGCATGTCTCACATTCTGTGAGAACGGATAAAAGGAAAAACTATTTTCCTTTACACCACCTCATGCTTGTTCGTTTCACTCACAACGCATGTCTCACATTCTGTGAGAACGGATAAAAGGAAAAACTATTTTCCTTTACACCACCTCATGCTTGTTCGTTTCACTCACAACGCATGTCTCACATTCTGTGAGAACGGATAAAAGGAAAAACTATTTTCCTTTACACCACCTCATGCTTGTTCGTTTCACTCACAACGCATGTCTCACATTCTGTGAGAACGGATAAAAGGAAAAACTATTTTCCTTTACACCACCTCATG
>JBLIMJ010000005.1:0-52847 GCA_047638595.1 Acidimicrobiales bacterium | reverse complement strand
CAACTTTGCCTTGAGTTGTGGCTTGGACTTGCTGAAATCCAAGTACCACCAATGCAATCAGACCAACTGCAAGTGCAGTTACTGAGGCATAGAAATTAAATGTGAACTTTTGCATATAGTATGAATTATATAATATACCCGTATAAATGTGTTCATGCTCTTGTGTATAGCAGCTAGACTTCTTCGAATGCAGGAAGGATACGTATTTGCTTTGAGATTGAAGAAGTTCTACATGTAAGTGTGTAGTTGTGAGGTCCTGTAACTGGGTTTATTTCGATAGTTCCCATTTGGAATGATAAGGCATTGGCTTCTGTAACCGCTGCAAAAGGATTGGATATATGAGGACCTTCAAGCGTACAGTCTGCTGGATAGTTTGAACCTACATTCCATACGAGGGTTGCAGTTCCATTATTGCGAACAAGGGGAGGGTTAATCGAAAGTGCATTGTCAGAGAGATTTTCCACACACAGTGAATCTGATGGAGCGGTTACCACTTCACCGTTTGCGGCGTAGCAAGATCCACATGAGGCTATTCCAGTATTTTTCATGTTGCAGTAGTTGGCAGGGGAGCATGCAGTAAGGTTCGGTCTGCAGGTACAGCTGCCGGATCCTTCACTGGTCCAGGTACCAGGGATGTCTGAAGTGGAGCCATCAGAGCAGGTATCAGTAGCATTACAGCTTGTGCCAACGTCCCCTGCTTCACAAGTAACCTCCGTCGCTGTCGAGCCTCCGTCTCCTACACAAAATACTGCACAAAGAATGATTGCATCGAGTACGATGGTAACTACTGAGATTATCTGGGTGAGAATCAGAACAATCGCATCACTCCGCTTAGGAGGAAATGAAACCATTAATGTGAGTATAAGTAGTACCGTCACTATTTTTTTTGTTTGTAGATTCATATAACTATATTTCCTTTGATTGTAATGAGCTTGTGTGTCACTGAGGTCTCCTGCGTATAATTTATTATTGTAAGCTATATATGTAAGTCTTGCAGTACTCCCCTGTGTATAGTGTATGAAAATGGTTATTTTAAAGTAATACAGAGTTGTTCATAAAAAACCTATCTATAGGTAACAACATGGTATTATTTATGTAATAATTTGTCTATAAAATTTTATGCCCCTAAGTTCATTTCAATCACATCGTTTTTTCATACATACTTTAATCGGAATGGCTGGTGCATTATTACTCACCGTCGTGACACTCGTGGCTGTCATAATGAGCGGATATTATCCTTTTTCAGATAAGAATATTGTTACTCCGATAGAGGTTGTTGATGTTACTCCGTCTGATACCATCTCTGAGCCTGAGGTGGCACATGAGGTAGAGTACGTCTTACCTGAAGGTGAAACATTCACTTTGAATTACCAGACATCTCCAGAAGATGCATTAGAGTATCTGGATGCATTAGGTGATGAGCCATATCAATATTATGTCATTCCGCTCCCGACTGATCTCATGACAGAAGATACTCCAGCACTGCTGAATAAGGTAATCAACAGTGCTGCTGAAGTGAGTTTGATGATGCAAAGAGACATCAGCAGAGCAATGCTTAATGTACAGCAGACAGCAGTTGCTGGAGACTTTGATTCTTTAAGAGATCGTATGGATGATGCTCAGGGAGAAATAGATGTCATCCGATCATATATTGAGTACTCATTTTCTACTCTAAAAGAGTATGAAGTAGCAATGTCTAACCAGAGCCATCCAGCTGAGCTTCAGGCAGCAAATGTTGTCTTTATGGACGCTACAGCAGAAACGATGGATCAGACAAAAGAATTACTGCTGGTCTTTGAAGGTACACTTGAAATGAAGCCTGTTGAGCAAGATGTTATTACAGAGGCAGAAAATAAAGCAGAAGCACTTGCACAGCAGTATGGAAAGTACTCTGAAGCTGTTGCGGTATTTACGCGAGCTATTTTTGACGCACGCTAGCACCCGAGTGTATTTGCCGTAGGGTAACAGGGGAGGTACTATCTGTAGTTAAGATGGAATATTTATGATTTTATGGGAAAACAAGCAGGAGTTACAATCACTGATTACTTCAGTGAGAAAAAGCCATTTTTCTGAGTTCTATGCAAATAAGTATGAATCATTAGGGGATGATTTTTCTGGTGGCATAGAGGACCTCCCGTTTCTTACCCGGGAAGAAGTGGTGATTACTCCCGCAGATCAACGTCTGTATGTGTCTCGTACAGACGTTGCTTCGGTGGGGTTTACTTCAGGCACGACTTCAGGAGTGCCTATGATGGCCTACTTTGCTGAAGTCGACGATTACTTTTTTGAACCGTCTCTGGGTTTGGATGTTGATCGGTTTTTATCAGTACATCCACAATTAAATAAACTCTCTGCATCGGTGATTAAGATGTGCAGGACTGCACATAAGAAAGTGACTCCTGTATTTGGGGATTTAGAGAATTTAGCAAATACAGCTATTGTAGCGCAACAGACACAGTGTGACGCAATTTATTCAACACCGACACTCGCAATTACCTTAGCACCATATATAAAAAAGTATTATGACCCAAGTAAAATCAAGTTGGTGACAGTGTTGTCTGAATTATTGACTCAGTCAAAGTATATACAGCTAGAAACTTTGTATCCAAATGCTCAGATTGCCAACATATATAGCTCAGCTGAAGTAGGGCAATGTATTTTGTACCCCTGCGCACATATCATGGAGCAAAAGGAAACTACATTTCACTTATTAAAAGAGGCATTGGTTGCATTGGAACTAATAGATGGTGAACTAGTGGTCACATTTGCCCAAAATGCAGCATTTCCACTTATTCGGTATAAGACAGGTGACTTCTTTGAGGTTGTTGATGGATTGTGTTCTTGTGGCGAGCAAACTCCTGTACTGCGCTTGTCTGGAAGGGAAGGTGTTGATGTGTTGCGGGTACACGGTTTTGAAATGCGTGTTGGAGCAGTGGATTCCTTCTTTGATTCTTTACCGCAATCTTTTTCTGCGTATCAGATACATGTCTACCCAGACATAAAAAATAAAGATGTGGTTCGTCTTGAGATAGAGGTAGTTACAACAGAATCCGAAAGCTCTGAAGCGGTTGTAAACCTTGTGCGTGATGCGTTTTTGGATACTTTTAAATTTACCGCAGAGTTAACCGCAGCAGATGTTATGAAAAAGGGTCTCATAAGCGATATCATAGTCACCTGTGTGGAAAGGGTTTCGTTACAGTCTGTTAAAACTAGAGTATTGGTAAATCATATTTCATAATGAAGGGAAAGGTTGATACATACATAGAATCGTATCTATATGGATTACCTGCACTGTCAGGTTTTCTTCTTATATTTTCATTACCTCCTTTTTCCTTCACTCCATTAGTTTTTATAGCTCTGGTGCCGTTATATATATTTATATATAAAATCTCTACATATAAAGCAGCCCTTCTTGGAGGAGGTTTGTTTGCACTTATTTTTGTTGGATATGTGGTACTTTCCATGTCCAATAGCTTTATATGGTTTTCAGATAGTGGAATATTTCTTACATTTATCAAGCTTATTGTCGCATTGGCAATTGCGAGTGTTGCTACCATTATTTCTCTTTGGATGGTAGCGTTAGTAAAACTTAAATCTTTAGGCAACACTTCATTGTGGCGGATATTATTTTTCAGTTCATATACATTTATTGAGTATGGATTACAAATTGTATTTTTGGATTACAACTTTCTCTCTGTAGCGTATGCCGCTATCCCAAATGAATTTATGCATGTTGTAGTGTCGTTGGGTGGTTCAGCATTACTTACGTTTGTAGCTCTTCTGGTTAATGCAATATTGGCAGAAGCAGTGATACTCTTTCTTAATGAAAAATATACCTATGCATATGTATGTATAGGTATAATAATAGTTTTTTCCCTCCCCTTATTTTTGTACCAGACTTTTTTTACCACTGAATATCCTGTGAAAAGTTATTTATCTGTTGCACTGATCCAGGATCAGGATCGTTCACCAGACTCTGTATTTGGGAGTGTAACAAACGGTGTGTTTACTGCTCCAGTTCTTGAGGAATATGTACAGGAAACAAACGGAAGCCAGCCAGATGTTATCGTCTATCCATTTAGTCCCTGGTTCGGATTGCTGTCAGAAGACTTTATCGATAATACTTCGACAGTTCGGGGACAGATTGTTATGACTGATACTATATTTAGTCAATGGGTACAGAAAAATATTCCTGAAGACGTTGTATTCGTTACGTGGTACACGACGTATCGAGCAGGTCAGTATTTTAACGAAATTGTATATTGGCAAAACGGAGAATTAATTGGACTTGATAGAAAGAGGGAACTTTTTCCATTTTTTGACTACAATCCGGCGTGGGCTGAAAAAATAGGTATTACAAGTTTGCCCTACAATGCAACTCCAGGTACGTTGTCCACCAGCGGAACCACAATAGGCTCTATCCGTGTAGGGAGTCTCGTGTGTTCTGAGGTGACAAATGAGCATATCGCAAAAGAAAATGCCGTATACGCGGACGTGATCTTTGCTATTGGTTCCGAAGCAATGTTCAATAATGAAATAGCTAGTGAATACAATCATCTCAATGCGCAGTTACGAGCTTCAGAGATACACGTTCCTGTTATACGATCGAATAAATTCGGGCCATCTGCTGTTTTTGATGCAACAGGAAAACTCATTGCATACATGCCGCATAGAGAAAGTGGAGTATTGTATGTAGAAGTGCCTGTACCAGAAGAAAGGAAAGTAACTATTTATGAAAAAGTAGGTGAGTATTTTTTTATAACACTTTTCTCTAGTTTTTTTGCACTGTGTATTGTTGGTCGTATTACGGTTCTTGTAATACGAAAAAAGTTTATAATAAGTAGTAGGTAAAATTATTTTAGAGAGTGGTACAATATCAACATAACTTTTACCATGGCGGAAAAAGCAGTTCCTAAAAAAGCAATAAAAAAAACTACACGAAAAGTAGCTACACGTAAAGCTGCTTCTAAAACAGCGCCACGTAAAACTTCCTCTAAAACTTCCTCTAAAACTGTCACCAAGAGTGCGGTACGGAAAGCTCCAACATCGGTACCTGAAACACAGAAAGGAAAAATAAATGTTGTGGTTATTACTGGGGTAGTAGCGTTTATATTTTTTGTAGGAGTTTCTGTTTTTGTAGGTGTCTCTGGTGAGGGACAGATTAGTATCAAGGAGACTATTGAAAGTCAAAAAGAAGGGGCGTCACAAGAGGAGCGTGACTTGATTGATACCATTCCAGTGCAACAAACACGCACCGCTGTTCCTGATGGTGGGTTAGTACCTTCAGGAGTGCCTGTTGCAGAGCCGGAACCAGTTGTGGTTGTCGATGATACAGTTGCTTCTTCAACTGATGCAGTTGCGAGTTCCACTGATGAGGTGTTACAAGAAGAGCAGGAGGTTGCGTCAGAAGAGGTTGATGGGGGTGTTGTCGAAGAAGAGGTTCCTGAGAAAATCCCGACAGATACTGTAGAAGGAATCTAGCTTTAGCTGAAACAGGTCCGACTGCTACTGCATGACATTTAAATAAACTCATTGATCCTGCAACCAACGGCGCAGTGTTGTCGA
Organism: Acidimicrobiales bacterium; assembly: GCA_047638595.1. GTDB lineage: Bacteria > Patescibacteriota > Minisyncoccia > Phycocordibacterales > UBA918 > OLB19. The sequence continues at coordinate 47,282 of JBLIMJ010000005.1, read as the reverse complement.
TACTGCAGCTCAACTGATATAAGATTTCTGGCCCAACCTTTTTCGGTCCCATGAGTGATGAAGAACTTTTAAATCTTTTTTGTGGGTATGGTTATGACCCATATATTGCGGATGTATATGTTTAAGAAGATGTGCATGCACGTATACAAAACACACTCGACCATGCAGTAACTGATATTCTCTTTACACAACACTGTGCACGCGTAGGAACACTCACACAGACACCCAGATGGCCAATGATTATCTTACGAACTCCAAAAGTACGTAGCTTGTTGTTGCCCAAATTATCATTACTAGGTATTGAGCTTGATGATGAGAAAATGAAACACTTATCGGTAGAGAAGGATTTATTCATGCACCAGATAGTAAGGTGCAAATAGCAGTTATCCAGACTGATGAAATGGGGGAGATGGAGTTAGTGACTCACGGAATGTAAAAAGGTCGAACGCTTTGCGTTCGACCTTTTACATCCTCTTACTATTTCCTATCCAAGGAAGTAAAAAACATATCAAGCCACCTGATAAAAAATACAGGTCGTGGAGTTTTAAACTTTGCGCGTCTACCATTTGTTTATGAGGGTAACGAGTGTGAGTTATTCCCTATGGAAACCATAATTTGAATAATTCACGCTACAGATGGAAGATATTTCCGTAAACATATTTATTTTACATCTATCTAAATCAAGGGCATTATAGGATATAATAAATAAAGTAATTAATCGTCAACCAATTAACTAATATTTTTAATATGGGAATTCTTATAGGCATCTGCATTATAATCTATCTTTTTATTGCAGCACAAAAAGTCACAGCGTTAAAGCAACGTGTAGAAAAACTTGAGGCAGAGCACGGTGTGCAGGCACCACAAACTGCTCCAGTGTCACAAATGTACCCAGGTATGGCACACGAACAGGCTCCAGTGGCAACTGGGGATGCTTCATCTCCTCCCGTAGTAATGCAGTCTTCAGTAGTACCTCCTCCAGTTATGGTGCAGCCCGCACCAAATCCTTTTATGGAGTGGCTTAAGCAAGACTTCTTTGTAAAACTGGGTGCGTTTCTTTTGATTATCGCAATTTCAATGTTTTTACTTGGCGCTTTTACTAGTAATCTAATTGGCCCAATGGGGCGTATTGTACTCGGACTGTTGGTAGGTACCGCCTTCTTAGTACTCGGTGTGCGGCGTATAAAGACATTTGCGCACCAAGGCTTCATCCTTACAGTACTTGGCACGATGACCATTATCCTGACACTCTTTGCAGCACGAGAAGTATATAATTTCTTTACTCCAGCTTCTGTACTATTTGCGATGTTTATGACGACTATTTTTGTCACGTTTGTAAGCGTTAGATATAACAGTCAAAGACTTGCCATTGCTGGACTTGTTACTGGAAGTATTGCCCCTTACTTTATAAACGCTCCAGAACCAGATATTGTAATGTTTTTCTCGTACCTCATGGTAGTAGTAATGGGTGCATTGTGGGTAGTATTCAAAACAGGATGGAGTTCGCTGGTCGCAGTTGCTGTTTCTCTCGTATTCTTTCAGAGTATGCCTTTCCTTGGAGACTTTAACGAGTTTGAACAAGATTTGGTGTTGTTGTTCTCATTTGTATTTGTTGCTATCTTTTATGTGACCAACATCGTGAGCTTGATATACCTTAAAGGTAAGAAGCATAACTCTGCACAGGTGTACACCGCTTTTGCTACAGCAATATACTTATTTGTATGGGTAACTGCAGCAGCAAGCCCTCAGTGGCAAAGTTTACTCTATACTGCTTGGGCACTTGTCTTTGGAGTAGGAGCGTATTTAACCTATACTCTTACTTCAAATCGTACCGTTTTCTATTTGTATGGAGGAACAGCCTTGGCACTGATTGGTGCTGCAACTGCCGCAGAATTAAGCGGTCCAGTACTTACCATTGCATATACGCTTGAAATTGGAATTCTGCTCTCTATGGCAGCGGTACTACGTTCTCCGAAAAATGTGTTTACAAAACTGAGTTTATTGTTTGTTGTTCCCATTGTGCTTTCGGTAGAAAGTCTTGGAGCATCAAGCTGGAATAGTGGAGTACTGCATAGCGATTTTGCGGTACTCGTACTCCTTACCTCGGTACTTTTTGTAACAGGTCTCTTTATCGAAAAAACGTACAATCAAGATAAAGAAATTGATGAGTCTCTGCATGTGCTTGTACGGGTACTTATTAGCAGTGGAGTAGCGTATGTAGTTGCACTTATCTGGCTTGTCCTCCACGCTGTACTGTTTGACGAGACAGCAACCGTACTCTCGTTAGTTATATACACAATTAGCGGGCTTGCACTATATATATATGGTAAGAAACACGACCATAAAGAAACAAAAATTGCCGGTGTTGTGTTTGTCACTATAGTAATTGCACGACTATTAATGGTCGAAGTATGGATAATGAGCAGTGGTGCAAATGTTGCTTTATTCTTAGCCGTAGGCCTCCTCCTGGTTTCAACTGGATTCATTAAGAAATCTCCAAAGGAGACTAGTGGTGATATATTGAAATAACGTATGAAAAAAATAACTATTACGCTGAGTGTATTATTTTTACTGATAGTGAGTTCTGTATCTGCAGAATCTATTGCACTACCGGCACCCGAGGAGGCATTTCGAAGCTATGCAGAGATAGATTCATTTGATCTGGTTGTGCCGACGGTTGTTGAAGTAACATTTACAAATCGTCTGTATGAGAATAATAGTTTTCTTGTGTACGAAGAAGATACTGATACTTATATAAGCTCATATTTTCAAAGTACCTACACACAAGAAGAAGAACAAATAACTGCCAGTACGGTCCCCATACAAAGACAAAGTCATTATTTAGTAGATAGAGATTTCGATACCTCCATTGACTTTGAAGTTCCTGAACGGGGAAATGGTACTGTGAGCATTATGCTCAGCAGTGTACAACCAGTGACTGCTTCACAGATTTACTTGAGTTTAGATCAGTATGTTGCACTACCGTTGACTGTCGCAGTGAAAGCAACAACCCAAATGGGGGTAAAGACTGTGGTTGCGACAAAATCAATGAGGAGCAACACACTCACATTCCCTGAAACTACTGCAGACACATGGGAGATCACGTTCACGTATGCACAACCGTTACGCATCGCAGAACTTACACTGGTGCAGGAAAATATAAAGTCCGACGTGAGTCAGACACTTCGTTTCTTGGCACAGCCTGAAATGATGTATGGTATTTATTTTAACGCTGATCGTCCCGTAAGAGTGAAGACAACTGAGGGAGGCGACCTCTACTCAGACACTGGTGTCTTAAAACTTGGCTTTGCTGAAATAGCGGCAAGTCCATGGTATATACCTGCTGATGTCGATAAAGATGGCGTACGCGATGTGTTCGATAACTGTGTACGTACTGCCAACTTAGACCAAGAAGATATCGACAGCAACGGAAGAGGGGATGCGTGTGATGACTTCGACAGAGATGGGCGTATAAATAGTGATGATAATTGTCAAAACCAGCCAAACAGAAGACAGGAAGATGAAGATGGTGATGGAATTGGAGATGTGTGTGATGAAGAAGAAAGCCGCCTCACGGAACGATATATATGGATTCCGTGGGTAGGTATAGGTGTTGCCGGTGCAGTGTTGGCAGTATTGTTTACACTCGTCGCGATAAATACACGTAAAGAAGATGAAGTCGTAGAAGAGGAGAGTGAGACAGTTGAGAACTGAGAGTAAGAGTCATATAAAAATACTTCCCGCTGGAAGTATTTTTATATGTCCAAGACTTTACTCCGCACCAAATATGCTACTCAAATCAACAGTATTGACTGTACTATCTACACAGAAAACACAAAACCACCCTTACGCGTGGCTGTGTTTTGGTGGAGATGTTTACTCCAAGTTGACCTAGTTTTAAATGACCAAAGGGAATATGAAAACGGAAATGCCCTTGTGGTGAAAATCTCTTTGATTGAAATGGAGTGTACGAATTTTCTTAAAATTGTTGATTTGTGGTGACTAGTCGTTTTTGATTACAAAAGTGTTTATATGCCAAAATTTCATCTCTTGGGCATATGTCTTACCGTACTGAAACGTTTCCGAATGATGACGTATTGTTTCTGGTCCGAATAATCCTAAAACTTCCTCGTGGGTAAGTGTACTTACCTTGTCAGACCAATCATCTTTTGGTCCAAAGTATGTAAATAAGAAAATTCCTGAAATTTTGTTTAGTTCCTCAATGATTTCTTTTGGTTTATCTAAATGGTGAAGTACATGACGACAGACAGTGATATGGTAAGTTTTGGTGTTGCTCTCTAAGAAATCCCTGACTCCAATTTTTTGGAAGTTAACTTTAGCTATTTCTTCCTTGGGGTCATTTATATCAAACGCATCAACTTCCATTCCAAGTTCAGCGAACTGAGAAGCAATAAAACCATTTTTTGTTCCTACATCTAGCACCGTTTTATTTCCTTTAAGTAAACTTAGTTCTCTGAGTAATACAAGTGGATTCATGGTTCCGGTATACCAAATAAAGAAGCTCACCCAGTGATGAGTAAGCTTTCTATTCTTCTACATACTTCTATATTCTGTGGACATAGCGGAGCAAAGTTGGAACCACCTACATACTTGGGTTTTAGAAGCTTCAGAGAGGATTGCAGCATTAAAAAGACCAAGCGAGAGCTTGGTTTGAAGGGGATTAGTATCACAAGGTGGTAGTGGAATCGTGCTAAATAGTTATTAAGTATTGTAAAACAATAATGACACAAATATAGGCCAGTATGAATAGATAGAATTCCAGAACGTAAACTCCTAATCTGTTGGTGTATGTGGTGACATTGTATTTGAATGAAAAATAGCTGTTATATGTTTTGACAAGTAGTGTAAATATGAATAGTTGACTTAAAATGTGAAATATAACACTCCAGTAGTTTCCTATACTTGGTTCAAACAAAGGGTCCAACAAACCACTATACTGAGGAAGAACAATATTGGTATTTACTATCCCGAATAAGACGATTGTTACAAGTGAAAGTCTTGATGCTACAGAGGCGTAATTAAAAATCATTTTTATCCTTGTCGCAGTATCTTTGTGAAGAGTTCGTGCAGCGAGAGAGAATATGGTTGCTGGTAAGGGGTAAAAGAAGAAAAACAGAACAGCTGCTTTTGGACCGAAGATGATAGGTGTAGTTATTAGCAAAAACAAGTCAAGTAACAAATCCATAGAAAATGACTTTTTTGCTAATTTAATCATGTTCACATTATACATGAGGTTGCTCACACCCTTTTTGCACCTCATATCTGACTCCTACTTTGAAATTGAATTTCAAAAACAAAAATACCCCTACAAGTAAGGGTATTTTCCGTGGTGGAAGACTTTGTACCAAGTTAGAACCTCTTTGATTGAAATGGAGTGTGTGAATTTTTTGAAGATTGTTGACTCGTGGAGTGACTGAATTTAACGAGGGTGTTATTATTAAGCTTATGCAAGAACTTGAAAATTCAGCAGAAATTGAAAACGAGAATCCCCACCAGACTGAAACCAGCACGATCAGCACTAAAAGAAAAGTGCTGATGGCGGCATCGTTCTTTGTAGTGCTGTCTGTAGCAACGATGATCCTTGCTATCTTTTATGTTCGCGATAATGCTGATCACAACACCGCCACACAAGACTCCGTGGAGAGAGTCGGCGATACTCAAGAAATAGTTGATAACAATCAGTTGCCTTTTGTTCAAAAAGTATATTTTCCTAATACTTCTAGATTTAACGTCAAGCCTGATCCAAAAAGCACTACTTCCTTTATCGTCAGAGACGACAGAGGGTTGTCTCTTTACGACGCTGGTACAGGAAGTATTACTTCGATTTCTCTTTACGATGTAGTGCCAAATCTAAAATTAGGAGACTACACTAAAGTAGGTAGATTGATTCTATTTGTGACTGGTGAAGGTATCGGCGTGTATGATTTAGATACTAATGAAACACAGTTATACAGTACCCAAGATGGTTTAGCCGATAAATCAAATATTAGATTTCATCCTGATCCTTACGACAATAATACCGTTTGGATAGGTACATTCAGAGGTTTGTCTCGGTTTGATCTTTCAAGTCGAACCTTCCAATCATACTCGAGAGAAATTGGTATTCCAGGAAGTGTCTGGCAGCCGAACGTTTTTTACATAGACCAGAATACCGTCTGGGTAACAGTGGCAGCGAATGCTTACAACACTGGGGGAGTGGCTCGATTAAACAAAACCAGTGGAATATGGACGGCTTGGGGAACAGAAACATTTGTTACTGAAGGAGAAGTTAATAGTAGGGTCGATCCTGTATATGCCAGCGTGGGGAGCAAGGACTATATAGTTATTGAGGAAGATGATACCGAGTATGTTTTTGATAGAGAGTTACAAACTTGGAATGTTCTCAGAACTTTTGACAGAGCTGAACCAATAGCTATAGGTTTACATTTAGAAAATGATTGGTTTTACTTCTCAAAACAACAAAAGCTCCAAGCTTACAACATCATTTCACAAGAGACTCGCACAATTGACTATACACAACTATTTAACAACAGTGCCAGTACAAGTTTAAGTATGGTTGATATTACATACGACGAAATTCACGACCGGTATATACTTCGACCTTCAAGTAGGCTTTTTGTAGAACATCCGTATGTTGTGACATTTCGTGCTGTAGATGGTGTTCCGGAAGATGTGCAGCTATTAACTTTTGCCGATATTTATAATCGATACCAATATACCGACACTCAAATCTTAGATGTGCAAGGTAGCGAGATGATAATAAAGACCAGAAACGGTGTCGTGCTATACGACATACAAAAATACAAACCGAGTTTTGAATTAAATGATGATGATTTGTTGTCAAATAGTTTTGATGTCAAAGCAAAGTTGTACCCAACTGCTCTAGTTGTTCATGTTGCCGAGTATTGCGATGGGATGGAATGTCGGGATGATTCAGGATATTCAGCGACAACCACCGTATGGAATAGAGAAACTGGTCAATTGGAATTAGCTGAGTCATTCAATTCTATAAATTCAGGTTGGAGAATGGTCTGGGACGAAGAGTTAGTTGGCATTACTCTCCATAACTCCTACACTGAAGAGCCGCAATCGTTTGCTCTTAATCTTACTAATAGAACCTATCAAGAAGCAACTGAACATCCAGAATTTGATATCAAATATATTGATTATGGGGAGTTTGTACCCTTTGAATCTTCAAGTGATATTGAATATGTAAAGAGAAATATAAAAGAAGACCGTAATATTCTCAAGGTAAAAACTATTAGACCAGATGGTACTGATGAAATCCACCGGATTGCTCTCCCTATGCTCGTGAACGCTTTTGGTGTTAATCCTGGGTACGGTGTCACAGATGCTGTTTTGGATGAGGATGTAGCCTGGCTCCTTACCGACAGAGGTTTAGTAAAGTTCAACACACAAACTAAACAGTGGAAGATCTATAGTAGTGAAGATGGACTGACTCAGGACGAAGGCAGCACGTTATATGTTTCCGGCAACCAGCTCATTATTGATAATAGTCTTGGAGTGAATGTATATCAATATACTGAAAAACTGGAAGGTACCCCAAAATAAAGAAGTTTACTCTCACGAGCAAACTTCCATATCCTTCTATATATTTCCATGTTTGGTGGAGATGTCGAGAATTGAACCCGAGTCCGAATTAGAGTGTGAAGGTGATCTACAGTGTATAGTCGATTCTTTGGTTTAAAACAATTATCTTTAGAAAAGACAAAACAATAATTGTTCGAGCTGATACAAATCTCGTTCCCTGACTACAACGGTATCAGGTCACCTAGTCTCGTGTTTATTCTACAAGAAGTACCGTATGAGACGTTTAGTACTCTCGCATCGTGCCGGCTAGGTAGTAAACTACGCAATAGCGGGTGCGAATCCGAACGCGTTAGCGTAAGGACTTGGTATTGCTTTGTTTGCAAATACAGATGGAACCTTTTAACGAATTGATTCCAATTTCGACACTGCACACGTTTCAACACGACCAACCGTCGATGCCTAGCATCCCCTGAAAAATTTTAATGACTTAAAAACTTTCAGGGGAGGGTGTACGTTTGTATTTAGATGCACAGAGATGGAGGGAAGGCGGCTTGTTTGTCGCCTTGCCCTGTTCTGAAAGAAAAGATTTGTTAGACTTGCTCGTCATCATCAGCAATTAGTTGCTTCAGCACTTTAAGATCTCCTTCCATCCATGTGACCTGATTCTTCAGGCCAGATGTCCCATGGAAATCAGTACCTGCCGCTTTTCCAATGGCGTTTATCAGCTGAAGTTCACCGTGTTCTGAACCTTCTGCATAGTGAACTTGAAGTTCTTTATACAGCGCATCAAATCGACTATTCAAGCTTGCCCTAGTTTGCTGCGGACCGTTGTCTACTACTATTTTGAGAGCTACCATTTGTCTGTCCCTATTTCAATTGATGGTCGGGTTGATTCCCGGTTTGTTCCATCTCTGTACATCTAAATTATATAAGAACGTTAACGTTCTGTTTTCAAAATACGATCGATAGCCCTTTTGGTGTCTGCCTTCTTCATGGCTTCTCGTTTATCTGCCTTCTTTTTACCACGAACCAACGCAATCTCCAACTTGACTTTACTTCCTTTATTATACCACGAAATAGGGATGATTGTCAATCCAGCAGTATTAAGCTCTTTTTCTATCTTTAAGAGCTCTTTCTTGCTTAAAAGGAGCTTTCGTTCACGTTCTGGGTTGTAGCTTGGGGGCGTGTTTGCTTCTTGGTAATACGCAACTGTTGCGCCCTTAAGGAACGCTTCACCGTTGCGAAGTATGATATACGCACCTACTAGAGATGCTTTCCCTGAGCGGATAGCTTTTACCTCGTACCCGTGCAGTACAACACCAGCCTCAAATTTCTCAAGGATTTCGTAATTGAATGTTGCTTTTTTGTTACGTATATAAGTAGTCATACTAAGTGTCCCATCCGTAGCCCCAATGTGCGTTAAATAGTTTTGTAATGAAGCTGTTGCCAAACAGTCGTACCCCTGTGTACATTACAGGAGCAAGTACAAAACCAACAGGACTAGTATGCGAAATTGCGTCACGTAATGCAACGTCAGCAAGCTTTCTACCTGAAATGTCTCCTCCTGCCCAATATGCGATGTCGTGTTGCAGACATGGTTCGTATAGAGAAAGTCCCGGAAGTACATCAGGGAATAGTGTGCAGCCATCATAGGTAAATGCATTTGGCGGTAGAGGTTTGTCGCTGACAGTAATATATTCGGCGGCTTGCGTCTTCATTGTGTCAGTGGTACCAGGAAGCGTTATTCGTTCAGCAGTGATACCTAAAAGTACAAAGCCAACAACCACCAGTGACACTACCATTAATTTTTTACGTGCTACCATATAAGCTTAAGTATACGACAGTTTGCTATGATTTTTGAAGGAAATAAGTCAGTCATTGACGCTATAAAAGAAAAGAAGAGACTCATGGATGTGGGGGAGGATCATGAGCATATTAAACCGTTGCTTATTGTCGATGGTGGTTTAATGAAGGGGGCGTATGGTGTAGGAGCAAGTTTATTTTTGGAGGAAGCTGGTTTTAATCAAGCGTTTACCAATGTGGTTGGTATTTCATCTGGTGCACCATCGGCAGCATACTTTCTTGCAGGAGATGTCCAGAAGGGATCGAGTCTCATTTATGAGGTATGTTGCTCTCGCCGATTTTTAAATATGTGGCGATTTTGGAATCAGGTAGATACGAAATATTTTGTATCAGTATTGAAGGGGTCAACTGGAAAAGGAATTAATATTGAGAAGGTTTTTCAAAATGCTTCCAATTTGTATATTGGCGTTGCTGATTATAAAACAGGTGAGCCAGAGCTTTTAACACCCCGTAACGGTGAAGAGTTATTGCGTACCATACAAGCATCAATTTTAATGCCTAATGTATCCAGCGATATTGTCACGTTTAATGACATTCGTTATGTTGATGGTGGCTTTACACGACCACACATACTCCGTAAAGCAGTTGATGAAATTGATGCAACTCATGTTTTGGTTATCACCAATCAAGATCAAACAGTAACCACTATTCCAAAACTGGAGCGTTTTCTTAATAATACTTTGTTCCGTTGGAGAATGCCGAAAGCTCTTCGATTTGCTGCACATGAACGACGTAAAGAACGCATGAAAGCAGTTGAAGAGATGAAAGAAAATAATGACCAACAGTATGCGCTGATATGGGGTGATCACTCTATACGGAGTATGGAACGCGACAGTATTAAAGTACAAGAAGTTGTCCAGAAGTCTCGGCTTTGGTGGAAAGAACTTTTTGAAGGATAAAAAAGAGGGGTAAAAAAACGCACGTGCTCTGCACGTGCGTTCTTTTTATTATTCCACAAACAGCTTTTGCAAGGAAGGGTGGTTGCACGCATCGGCGTACCCTAAGTCGTATGCATGTTCTAGCTTTTCTTTTGTATCGGTGAAACCATTCATCTGTAGGTCTTGAGAAGGTTTCATGACAATAGTAGTTTCACTGCTGGTAATATCTTTTTTGGAACTCCTTATTTTCCGCCGCATACTCCTCTGCACATTCCTGGGCATGAACATGGTATGAAGCAAATAGAAAAACTTTACTAACCCAGAGGAGGCTTGTTGGTTGTCTATCACTAAAATTTTATCGCAATTGTATTTCTTGGTGGCGTGAACATGTTGGCTGAGCTCTTGGGCGATATCACCATCAATATATTTGTCAGTTGAAGAACCTTTTATCCATGTGGGCTTGCCTGATGCAAAGGGGATAGTCTTTGCTGCTATCAGTAGCTGGTGCATGTCTACATCTGTACATTTATTTGTGACGTATTCAATCTGTCCAGTTTGTATGTTTGTAACGGGGATTACTAGGTTTATTTCGCTATTTTGAATGTCTCGTACGTTTAAAGGTTCGTATTCTCTAAAGACAGTATTTACAAGATAATCTACACTGAGAAATGGTCTTTTTAAAAAAGAAATCATTTTACCTTCAGAAAGGTGGTCACACCAGATGGTGCGACCGACGTGGTTTTGCCCAGAAATGAAATATGCACAATTTCCAGCACTGCCGGATGCTCCTACAAGTACATGTGGGGTATGAAAGCCATAGTGTTTATATATAGCACGTAAGGCTCCAGCTGAGTATGCACATCTCATAATCCCTCCCGAACAGACAATTCCGATTTTCATCGGGGTATTGTAGCATTTTAAAGCTCGCAAAATAGACATATTTCTGTATAATACCCGCACTATGACCAATACAGAAAATAAAGAAAAAAAAATAGGAACGGATGCTGAAAATGAAGTGGTTGTTTCTGATAATGATACATCAGTACCAGCGCAAGCAGATGATAAGAATACTAAAAAAGATAAGAACAGTAAGAAGAAGGGACTACCATTACTCAGTTTTAAAGGAGCAAAAGATAAAATGCCAGTTGGGCCAGGTAATTTTTGGAATAATATACTTTCAACGGTATTGCTCCTTATTTTTATTACTGCTGCGTATTCCTATCTTGCAGACACCACCACCGAACCTACGGAGCTTTCAATTTCTGAGATTGTGATGCAAGTACAGAATGGGGAGGTTTCAGAGATTGTGGTTCGAGGATCACAACTTGAGGTGAGTTATATAGATGAGACGCGTAATCCTGGAGAAGGTAAGAAAGAGATAGGAACAGCAGTGTCAGATACTCTTGCGAACTTTGGGGTAACCCCAGAACAGCTTTCACAGATAAAAGTTGATGTACAGAATGAAACAGGTTTTAGTTATTGGCTCAGTAATTTTGCACCGTTTTTGTTTCCACTTGTTTTCTTAGGAATTATTATTTGGTTTTTCACTCGGTCAGTGAAAGGAGCAGGAATGCAGGCGATGAGTTTTGGTGCGAGCAAGGCACGGATGATTGATCCCAATGATACAAATAAAAAGGTGACGTTTAAGGATGTGGCAGGAGCAAAGGAGGCAAAACAAGAACTGGAAGAGATTGTTGATTTTCTTAAAAATCCTAAAAAGTTCTTAGATATTGGAGCAGAGATTCCTAAAGGGGTAATGATGATGGGTGCACCAGGAACTGGTAAGACACTTCTTGCGCGAGCAGTTGCAGGAGAAGCAGGTGTGCCATTTTTCACTATTTCTGGTTCGGAGTTTGTTGAGATGTTTGTTGGAGTAGGCGCATCACGTGTACGTGACCTCTTCCAAAATGCAAAAAAGAACTCACCAGCAATTATTTTTATTGATGAGATCGATGCAGTAGGACGAGTTCGAGGATCTGGGGTAGGGGGAGGGAACGATGAACGTGAACAAACACTCAACCAGATTTTAGTTGAAATGGACGGATTTGAAGAAAACGCAAAAGTTATTGTGATGGCTGCGACGAACAGGCCTGATGTATTAGACTCTGCACTTTTACGACCGGGACGATTCGACCGACGAGTGACCATTGATCTACCAGACCGAAATGATCGTGTAAAAATTCTTGAAGTCCATGCAAAGAAAAAGAAAATGCAGGATGATATGAATCTTGAAATTATCGCACAACGTACCCCTGGGTTCTCTGGAGCAGATCTTGCTTCACTTGTAAATGAAGCGGCAATTCTTGCAGCACGTGAACAGAGAAAGAAAGTTGGACAGTTTGACCTGATTCGTTCTATTGAAAAAGTAATGCTTGGCCCTGAGCGAAAGAGCCACATTCTTTCAAAGAAAGAGCGACGCGTTACTGCGTACCATGAAGTAGGGCATGCACTTGTTGCATCGGTACTACCGTATGCTGACCCTGTACAGAAGATCTCCATAATCTCACGTGGGCGAGCTGCGGGGTACACGCTGAAACTTCCTGATGAAGATCGAAAGATGCATACGAAGAAAGAGTTTATGGATGATATCGCCATGACACTTGGAGGATATGTAGTAGAGCAAATGGTATTCGACGACCTGTCTACAGGCCCAAGTAATGACCTGCAGGTAGTTGCAAACATGGCACGAGACATGGTGACGAAGTATGGGATGAGTGACCTCGGACCAGTCGCACTTGAAGGTACCGGAGGGAGACTCATTGGGGGAGGTTCTTCTGAGGATCGTGGGTACTCACCACAGGTTGCAAAAATGATTGATGATGAAGTAACTAAGATTATTGAAGGTGGAAAGACTCGAGCAACTGAGATTGTGACAAGGTACCGTACGGCCCTAAATGTGATTTCAGAAAAACTTTTTGAAGTCGAAACACTTGAGCGTGAAGAGTATGAAGCTTTGCTTAAGGCTCAAGGTGTTGAGATCAAAGATGCATATAGAGACGCACGTCTTGCAGAAGAGAAGGCAGGGGATCCAAGTAAGACACTTGAGACACCTGTAGTAACGACATAGATAGAGCGTAATACAAAAGACCGACAAGTATACTTGCCGGTCTTTTGTTATGCCTGTGGTTTCTCAGCGAGCATTCCGTCCTTTATATAAATAATTCTATCGCAATAGCGAGAGTATTCTTCTTCATGGGTGACCATTACGATGGTTTGACCCTGTTTGTGTAATCCTTCTAAGAGCTTTATGACCTGTGAACCTGAAATACTATCAAGGTTTGCGGTGGGTTCATCAGCGAAGAGAATCTTCGGTTTTCCAGCAATCGCGCGCGCTACTGCAACACGTTGTTGCTCACCACCAGAAAGTTCAGCAGGCAAGTTTTTGTATTTACCTTCAAGACCAACATCGTCGAGTGCTTTGTCAGCAGTTGCTGCCGCATTGCCCCATGGTTCGCCACGCATCAGCAGTGGCATCATGACGTTTTCACGTGCAGAAAGATCAGGTACCAATGCATAGTCTTGGAATACATACCCAAGCGTATGAAGCCGAAAGGCAGTGCGTTCTTTTTCATTCATCCTGACAATGTCAGTTCCATCTATAAAAATTTCACCATCAGTGGGCTCATCGAGTACTGAGAGCTGGTACATAAGTGTAGATTTTCCTGCACCTGACTTTCCCATGATTGCCAAGAATTCACCCTGCTCTACAGCTATGTCGATACCCTTAAGTATATGCACTTCTAAATCACCTTTTCCAAACTTCCGGTGAATGTTTTTTGCGTCAATGATGTTCATATTATTTTCTACCTAAAATGGAGTTAAGAGTGTTTTGCCGTACGATGAGCCATGCTGGTACGAATCCTGCTATAAGTGTGATGACCAGCAAGACTATAAACTTTATAAATGTCTCTTCTGGGTCTGCTACGAGGATGCCGTCACTGAAGGGGAAATTGATAGGATTTTTATCAAAGTAGGGGATGAGTACACCATACGTCATGAGCACGCCAAGTAAGGAGCCAGTCAGTGCATAGAATGCTGCCTGGAGCACGTAGGCTATCTCGATTACTTTTCTATCTATACCGATACCTTTAAGAATTCCAATATGTCGTCTTCTGGCAAGTGCATTAATAAAGATGATAATAAAAATAGTGATTGACGCTACAACGAGGCCAATAGATCCAATCATTGTCCCTAAGAGGTTGAATGTGTTTTTGATATCGATAAGAAACTTCGGAAGACTTTCTTGGAAAGTTTGCACTTTTGCGTTCTCCCCAAGCCCTGCAGTGATAAGTCCTGCTTTTACCGTATCGGGTTCAGCCTCGTCTTCAAGTCGAAGTACGATGATGTCTGCATTCCGGTCATATCTACTAAATAATCTACGGAATTCTCTTTCAGGGATATATGTATTAAGGTTCACCTCGTCCACTTTTGATTGGATAATCCCCTTAACGGTAAACTCCTTGCTCTTGTCACCTATAGTGAGACGGACGGAATCTCCTGGGTATACATTGTCGAGTGCCTCAAATACATCACCGAATTGTTCCGCGTATCGCTTCACAAAGTATGCTCCGATAAGGATGTAGCCTTCTTCAGATGGATCAAGAAACTCTCCCTCAACGAGAGTTGCAGAAAGTTCGGTCATTGCATTTTCTTGTACGGGGCTGATGCCGGTTACAACAGCTGATACAACATCACGATCCCCTGAAAGGTCTCGTCGTTCTTTATAGTTTGCTTCAAGCTGTCCACTTCCTTTATAACGTACTGAGTATTTATCAATTTCCGGGAATGTATCAAGAGTTTTGACAACACTCTGTGTCTCTAAAATATGGTCTTCCCCCTCTTTCACTGTAAGTATGATGTCACCGAGTGAATTTTTTTGAATTGCGCGTTCTGAACCTTCAATCAAACCTACAAGAATCCCGGAAACTGCAATCAGGTTCAGGA
The DNA here is from genome assembly GCA_047638595.1 of Acidimicrobiales bacterium. Lineage (GTDB taxonomy): Bacteria > Patescibacteriota > Minisyncoccia > Phycocordibacterales > UBA918 > OLB19. The sequence goes on along the minus strand of JBLIMJ010000005.1, from coordinate 32,025 downwards.
AGGTGAGCATCATCACAAAAATGATGAGTATTGTTGTCCAGATGCTGGAGCGTTGTATTTGGCGAAAACCAAGCAGTAAACCAATACGTATATTATTCATATCGTTATGGAGCGATTACCGTGTCACCTTCGTTAAGGCCGTCAATGACCGCATACCCACTATTGCTCAGAGATACCACTTTGATTGATTTTGAGTCCGTTACTTTGCTATCAGGAACTAAGACATCATAACTGCCGTCATCATTTTGGATTAAGAATCGTTTTGGGATACGGAGTATATCTTGCAGCTCTGATACGACTATGTCGATATCTGCATTAAGCCCTGACCTGATCCATAGCGGTGTTTCTTCAATTTCAATAGTTGTTTCAAAATACGCTACTCCGTCAATTTCCGTTGCTAATGGTGAAACAAATGTAATGGTACCTTTGAGCGTCTCATTACTTTTTGCATCAAACACAATCTTGGTATGTTGTCCTTGTATAACTTTGGTTATATCAATTTCAGGAATACGAGCTTTAAGCTCAAATGCGTCAGATGCCAGTAGTGTCATGACAGGACTTGCTCCTGCAGTTTCTCCAGGACGTACGTCAACGTCAGTAATCATCCCGTCAAAAGGCGCCATGATTGAAAGGTCTGCAATCTGAGCGTTGATTTGTTCTATACGTGCCTGTGCACTGTATATAGAAGCGTCTACTTGTTGTACCGCTGCAGTACTTGGTGCGGCGTTGGCGAGCACCTTATTACCTTGGGCAAGAGTGAGTGCGTCTTGTGCAGTTTTTACGTTTTGTTTTTGTTGTGCGAGTGCAAGATCATATGCATTTTTGTACGTGACGTAGGTGCTGCTGAGTGTGTTGGGTACACGGACAGCCCACTGCGAGCTTGCATAGGAATCTCCGTCGGTGAATTGTATTGAAAGCCCACAGCTACCAAGATTAGAAGGCTGATCGAATGTTACGTTAGCAGTTTCTGACTCTAGACCTGAGAGATTGTATGAAAAGCCTGAAAGTGACCCAGAACTATACACTGACAGAGTGTAAATACCTTCTGTGGTGCAAGTGTACGAACCTGTAATAGTAGGGGCGGTTGCAGTTTCTTCATTATCCAAGGCACGAGCTTCCAGTCCGTTGGATAGTAGAGTAGCTTTTGCGTTAGCCACTTTCTCTGCTTCAGTTGCACCGACACTGGTAAGATTAGCTTCGGCGGAACTTACGGTTGTATCAGTCACCGCGCGCGCTTCTGTTGTGGGACCATCTAACAGCTCCGTACGAGCAGCTCGTGCTTTCTGAAGGATCCCTACCGCATCTGCTCTTTGTGCAACGAGCTTGGCTGACCCTAGCGTTGCCAAAAGATTACCTTTTTTTACTTCTTCACCTTCTTTCACAAAAACATCAGTAACGATGCCGGTCACGGGAAAAGATAAGTTTGCAGTATTTTTTGCTTCAACAAAACCAGATACAGAAACAACATTTTGTACGTCACCTCGTTCAACCGTTGCAGTTATCCAGCTCTCAGTGTCGTCACCGATTTTAAGAGAAGTTACAGCAAGAATACCCGCAAGTATAATGATTACTACAACAACTTTAAGTACGTGACTCCGTTTAGTAATTTTCATATAATAAGGTAAGTATATCAGTACTTTAGAAAGTCACATATATTAATTTATGATATATAGGGAAAAGTTTAGGAGTATATATTTATTGTTGGTAAACTTATGTCGCTCCGTCTCGGACTAGCTTCGCACTTGTCCCTGACTCGATGGTTGCCAAGGCAACATCATCTCGTCGCGGACAAACGCCGCATTGCCCCTGACTTGCTCGTAAACATCGCTTCGTCGCGGACAAACGCCGCTCTTGCCCCTGACTTGCTCGTAAACATCGCTTCGTCGCGGACAAACGCCGCAACTGCCGCAGGGCAGTTGCTAAAGAAAAACCCTTCAGACTTTAGTTTGAAGGGTTTTTCTTTGCGTTTGTCCGCCCGCTAGGACTCGAACCTAGGACCACGAAGGTGAGACAGTCTGGGGGACTGTCGCAAGACCTTGCCTGATATTTTGAGGTTACGAAAAATATCGACAAGGTATACTGCGTCTGTAAGACGGAAGCTTCGTGCTCTACTTGGACAAATGAGAGACAAAGTGAAAGTTTACTTTCATTTTTCTCGAATGCAATCCAAGAAAGCTATGCTTACCAATTGAGCTTGCCCCAATAGAAAAAATCCTTTGTCCGCCCGCTAGGACTCGAACCTAGGACCACGAAGGTATAAGCTTCGCGCTCTACCAACTGAGCTACAGGCGGACAAAGAATTCTTTGCCAACGTCCAACACTATACCGTGAAATTGCTGCATACTCAATTGCATATAGGACCATGTTGTTGTTTTCCGTTAAAGAGTTTATTGTCAGTTTTAAGTAGACAGATTTGTTTTGTTAGAGTATATTCTGATTAGGTACACACGAATGTGCCTACTAACCCTTCATCAAGGAGATACACCCCATGAAACAAGTATTTAAAGCGAGCAATGTAACAAAGCAGCAAAAACGCTGAGAAAGTGAGGTGTTATCTCGACAGAGTGTTTACTGGTTAAATATTTGATGTGACTGCTTAGGTAGTAATCCCAAGCTACGCTGATGATTCGCCGGTACCATAAAGGAAAACTCTGGTGTGATGGAACTGTAGCCGCTTCAGAGCGGCTATTTTTTATTGCTTATTGTGGTTGCAATATGGGTGTTCACAGGTACTTTTTCTACATTGATGTGCACACAATTATTTTTCTGTCATAGCTATTCTGTAGAACCTCTCGCTCGGTTCTTATCGGTTTTATATTAGGGAAAATAAAACAACAACCTTGCCATCAGTATCTTTAGATGCTTAGATAAGTCTAAAGCAGAGGAGGAATAGAAGATGACTAAAGCAAAAGGTACTTCTTTAATACCCCCGGTTAATTTTCCAGATCACACTGTTTTCGTACGTTCCATAAGTGAAAAAGAAAGAAAAATTCATATGCATGGTGATACCCAAAAGTTTTATACAGTTGTTGATTCTGCTGGAGGGTTGCTTGCGATTGTGTGTGGGCCGCATACCTATGCATTCGATGAAGCTCGTGATAAGGGAGCATACCCTGTGTGGATGCAGTAAGATGAACGTGGTGGCCAACACTGGCCGCCACTTTTTGTATGTAAAAGAAAAACCGGCCAATGTGGCCGGTTGGGAACTAGAATTCTAAGCAGAGTCATAGTTCCAAATAGGGTATATGTTTGTATGCGAAGTTTTTTCGATAATTGATTTGTAGACAACAAACATCCAAACGCCTAGCCCATACTCCTCTAGGTACATCTCTCTGACTAGAATAGACCGAAGTATCTCATCAGGTGAAAGTTCAATGACGAGGAAGTCTGTAGATTCCGCAATATTGAATGGCGTACCGGTATTAATTGTCAGAATTCGTGCTTCCCAGTATCCGGTTTCAGGACAAAAAGGGTTACTTCCGTTATTGATAACGAGAATTTCTAGAAAACCTGGTCTGAAGTACTTAATACCTATTTTTTTCTTTGATGGATTTTCACCATAGGGGGTGATTTCAATGGAAAATCCATCGACCTCACTATTGTGATGCGGAATGACTGGTAACATGTATAACCTCCTTTCGGTGCTTATGCACATTGGTAAGGAAAGAGCAGTTCGTTGAACCATGGTGATGATTGGTCATATCCTGAGGTGCGAAAAAACACAGTTACCCCGGGAGCTTCTGTATATTTGTCAGTGACAACAGCAGCTTTCAGTGTTGAATGCGGGTGCAAGATAAAAATATAATCCTTCGGCGTCTCCTCTTGAAGAAAATGAGGAATGTCTTCCACTTTTGCGTGCATAAACGCGAATTTCCAACCTTTGTTTGCACCAAAAGGAAGAAACGGATTACTCCCATCGTGTATCACACGGAACCAAAGATGCCAGTTCTCGAAATAGGGCTCATGAGGTTGACCAGAATAATAATTCTGAGAAACAAAGTTCGTTGTTATTTTCAGGCCCTGTATATGGGAGCGTAGTTTTATACTTGTTCTTTCTTGTAACATTCATACCTCCTGGTAAATCAGTGTACTTCTGTAACCTACTATAAAGAAAAAATATTATTCGTCAATAAAGATTACTCCATATGCAAACTTTCCAGTGTCTGGGTGACTTTGTGGTGAATCAAGGGGAAGTCACGGGAAAGGTCGGAGCTATCTGCAACTAAGGCACGTGCTTCGGCACGTGCCGCTTCCACAAGCTTGAGGTTCTTAATGGCTTCCATACCGAGGTCGGTAAGGCCTGACTGCTTCGCTCCGTAGAGTTCTCCACTTCCACGGAAGTTGAGGTCATGCTCGGCAAGTTCAAAACCATTTTTAGCAGTTTTAAGTGCCTTTAAGCGGTCACGTGTTTTCTCTGACTTGCTGTCAGTTACCGCGAAGCAATATGCTTGATGATTGCTGCGTACCACGCGCCCACGAAGTTGGTGTAACTGAGAAAGACCAAAACGTTCAGCACCTTCGATGATTATGTTAGTTGCGTTTGGGACATTTACCCCCACTTCTACCACAGAGGTCGCTACGAGTATGTCTATCTCATGGTTAGTAAACTTCAGCATCATGGCGTCTTTTTCGGCTGGTTTCATTTTCCCGTGTAGAATACCGATTGAGAATTCCTGAAACACGTCTTTCTGCAGACGTTCTGCTTCGGCAGTTACACTCTTTAACCGCAGCGCAGTTGCTTTGTCAGGGTCGGGCTCCTCAATGCGCGGACAGATGACATAAGCCTGTCTCCCGTCACGTAACTCACTACGTACGTGGTCATACATTTTCTTTGACTGACCAGGACCAACAAGTTCAGTGATAATTGGTTTTCTACCAGACGGCATTTCGTCGAGCAAGGTGATGTCGAGGTCCCCATAAATGGTCAATGCTAAGGTGCGGGGGATAGGGGTTGCGGTCATTGAAAGTAAGTGAGGCATACGCTCGTCCTTTTTTGCTAGAGCCGACCGTTGTCGAGTACCAAAACGATGTTGCTCGTCAATGATGACGTACGCGAGGTGTTTAAACTCTACCGATTTATATATAAGAGAGTGTGTGCCAATCACAATTGGCACCTCGCCATTTTTAACCCACTTTAAAAGCTGGGCCTTACTTATCTTTGTTGGTTTAGTAGGGTCGGTCTTGCTTGGGTACTTCATACAACCAGAACCGGTAATGAGACCTATTTGAATAGGAAGGTGGTGGAAGTATTCGATGAAACTTTCAAAGTGTTGTTTTGCGAGAATTTCTGTTGGTGCCATATACGCAACCTGCAGATTGCCAAAGTCTAACCTTGAAACTTTGGGGACCCTTCTTTGTTGTGGAGCCTCTGTGCCTCTGTCATCGTGGTGACCCACGCCTCCTTCGTCACGTTCTCCACGCCTCGAATCGTCTCCCAAAGTTTCAAGGTTAGCGTAAGAACTTTTGAGTCCCTCAGGAGGGCGCGAAGTTGCTACTGCATACGCAGTAGTTGCCGCAACCGCAGTCTTCCCGCTTCCTACATCACCCTCAAGTAAACGAGACATGGCATGATTGCCATTGAAGTCAGTAATGATTTCGTTGATTGATTTATTTTGTGAGGCAGTGAGCTCAAAAGGGAATCGTTCGGTAAACTCTTTCACGTGGGTAGGAGTGGTGTTGAACTGATACGTTGTAGCGGCACTCACCTGCGCACGCTCAAGTGCTTTTTGAACTTGGATGTAAAAAACCTCTTCAAATGCAAAGCGTTTTCGCGCGCTCTGTGCATGCTCAGCTTTTTTCGGTGAATGGACCCATACCAGTGCAGTAGCAAGTTCAGGTAAGTGGTATCGGTCAAGAATATCTTTTGGGATGGGGTCTGTAAGTGTTTCAAGTACCTTTTTTTCAAAGCACTTCAGTGCTGTGTGATAAAACCATTTGCTCGTTACTCCTTTACTCTCACGATAGACAGGGTACAGGGTGTCATTAATCTCAGCATCAGTTCCTTTAAAAATGGAATCATGGCGGTCGATGGGTAATGAATCAAGCTTTTCTACTTCAGGGTTTGCGATGTATAGTTTTCCTTCAGAGCCAGTTACTTTGCCAACCATTTTTACATACATACCGTCAGCATACATTTTCGCCAGATAAGGCTGGTTAAACCACATCACTTTTATCTTTGCTGAACCATCTTCAATAAACCCTTCAGCAATAGGACGCTTACTTTTCCATGCCTTTCGGCTCTTGAGACCCGAGAGTTGTCCATACACAATCGCTTCTTGGTCTTTTACTAAACCTCCAACGGACTGTACTTCAGAAATATCCTCATACCGTGCAGGGAGGTGGTACAAGAGTTCCTCAACCGTCTCAATACGCAGTCGTTTCAATGCCTTCTGATGGGGTACATCAACACGGAAATGATCAGCAAGTTTGTCGGTGAGTTTCATAGAGACATAATAACAGAAATAGAGGCTCGGGTATGTTTATTGACAATTACTATTAAATATTGTACTGTTGCAAACAGAATTTTCATGTCATAATCCAAGGAGGGACCTAAAATGACAAATGGTACAAACGAAACAAAAAAGCAGACACTACTGCAAGCAACGGTGGAAAATGTTGGACTGATAAATGTTATACGAAAGACATTGGAAGAGTCAGTTGAATCTTTCCCATCAATGGTGGAAACACCAGCCTATAAAGCTGCAGAGGCGTTGCATCAACGACTGGTGTCCGTTGTAGTAGAGGAACAGAAAAAAAAGGGCAAACCTACGAAAAAACCTTTAACTGCCCTCGCTGTGGGGACTAAAGCCTCTGGTACTGTAAAATATGCGCCTGAGAAAGGTTTTTGCCACCTGACAGTGAAAGATCATCTGGATATGTTCATCCATGTCGGCGGAGTGGTTCAGTCGCTGCGTAGCCAGATTATCGAGGGTGCAACCCTCGATTTCACTGTCGCAGAGGGAAAGGAAGGTATATGCGGAATCAATCTTTCACTTCACGAAGATGTGAAAAATGTTCCGCCAGTGAAACCTGCTGCCAAAAAACCCGCCGTCAAAAAACCGGCCGTCAAAAAACTCACAGCACGCACAGTGACGCAGAAGTCTTTGGATAAGCCTCCTGCCCAACCACGTTTGAGGTTGGTTGCTTCGGCAGCACCGGAAAAACCAATGACAACAACAGCGTTGGAAGACGCGTTTGCAGAAGCAGGTGTACTGAACTAAACAAGGGATACTATCCCGACCAGGGGGCGATTTTTTTCGCTCCCTGTTTTCTTTTACCCCTCCTTTTTCTGACAAAGATACGTAAAAACTAATTATTCCAAACAAAGTTAATTAAAAAGGATAGTGGGTATTAACACACTCTGTGGATTATTGTGATTTTTGCTGAGCTTGGTGCAGTAACGTATACTACATGTATTAAATACTAAATCGCTACGTACTACAGTTTATGACAACAAAGAAAAAAGATTACGATCAAATGGCACTGACAAGTCATAAAAAAATGCAGGGGAAATTAGAAGTAATCAGTAAAGGAAAGCTAAAGACTAAAGACGACTGGAGTACCATGTATACCCCAGGGGTTGCAGCCGTATCCTCACATATAGCAAAACACCCAGCAGATGCACGGAAGTACACCATCAAAGGCAATACCGTTGCCGTAGTTTCAGATGGTTCAGCTGTACTTGGTCTTGGCAACATCGGTCCACTTGGGGCATTACCAGTGATGGAAGGGAAGTGTGCAATTTTCAAAGAGATGGCAGGGGTAGACGCGTTTCCGATTGTGCTTGATACACAGGACACTGAAGAAATCATCTCGATAGTAAAAGCTATTGCCCCAGGCTTTGGAGGAATCAACCTTGAAGACATTGCGGCACCTCGTTGTTTTGAGATTGAAGAACGACTCAAAGCAGAGCTCGATATTCCTGTTTTTCATGATGATCAACACGGTACAGCTATTGTGGTACTTGCGGGTCTGATTAACGCAGCAAAAGTAGTGGGGAAGAAATTTACTAAGTTGCGTGTGGTGATTGTAGGGGCTGGAGCAGCAGGGAGGGCGGTCACTCTCTTGCTCGTTGAGGCAGGTATACAAGAAATCATTGTGACTGATAGTAACGGCATTATTTATGAAGGACGCTCAGGTTTGACGTCATACAAAACTGAATTGGCTAAGATAACAAACTTACAAAAAGTAAAAGGAGAGGTTCTTGATGCTGTTGATGGCGCCGATGTTCTTATTGGTGTGTCCGGCCCTGGGACAATCTCAAAGCACCACATAGAAAAAATGGCCCCACAGGCTATTGTTTTTGCACTGGCAAATCCAATTCCAGAGATTAAACCAGAAGATGCATTGCAAGCAGGAGCTGCCGTAGTGGCCACAGGACGAAGTGACTACCCTAATCAGGTGAATAACTCGTTGGTCTTCCCAGGAATCTTCCGTGGGGCATTGGATAAGAGTGTTCCTCATATAACTGAAGCAATGAAGTTGGCTGCTGCTAAGAAGATTGCAGGTTTAGTTGCCAAGCCAACATCAAAAGAAATCATCCCAGGCATTATGACTAAAGATCTAGCAAAGAAAGTTGCAAGTGTGGTTAAATAGAAACATGGAAGGCGAACCTGTAAAGCATGAAAAAGCTATAGCGCTATCACTGGATGCATATTATGAGAGTACTGCACGTTTTGAGGTGTCACACTCAATGGGAATTAATGGAAGACACTACCCATGCATTTTATAGACGCTGATGACGAAGAACATCAAGTGAGAACAAATTTTATAGACCGTGGGAAATATGTAACGTAGTCACTTGTAGTACGGTATACAAACGAAACGCCCGGAGACCAGACGGTCGCCGAGCTTGTTGCTCTTTTATGTGGTGGGTATACGTACCAGTAGAATCTCAGCTGGTTTGAAAAGCTCTTTGCCATTGTCAGCCCTGTGACCAGTCATAAGTACTTTTGCACGACTACGTAGTGGCTCAGGAAGCGACAGCGTAATAATTGCTGAGACTCCGATTGGAAGAAAGGTAGAAAATCCAAATGGGTCAATCCCCATTAAGGTTCCGCCAACTACATGGCCAATCGCTGCGCCACATACACCGGCTACAAAAGTACCAGTTTGCGCAGTTGCATCCCTGCCCGTGTGCTGTTTTATATTTGGATCAGATCCGATGATGCAACTCAGTACATTGGTCATTGCGTTTGGTGTGACCGATACGCAATGAGTATTATCTTTACAATCTGGAAGATCGACAATTTCAGGCCATGCCCCAAGGACAGTTGCTTTGGAAAATTCAATGAGAATGTCCATGTCATACTTTTGTAATTCAGTACGCTTGCTGTATTCTTCTGCAAGTATTCCCGCCCAGTGTTCTTGAAGTTCTGTCATGTCCATAAGGACCTCCTGTATGACTAATTTCTCTGTTTGTAATCTCTCAAATTATGAACCATAAGTCAACTGTAGAACTCCATTACACAATGTGGTATTCTACTGGCCGAAGTGAGTAGTGAAATATCTGGAGACGTGTCAGAGTGGTCTATCGTGCTTCCTTGCTAAGGAAGTGGGGTGTTAAGCCCCCGGAGGTTCGAATCCTCTCGTCTCCGCAATAGGAAAATACACCCACTGGGGTGTTTTTTCTATTGCGGAGACGAGAGGTGCAGCTTTTCTTAAGAAAAGCGTTGCACGATTCGAAAGGCTTTTGTGACAGATTCGACCGAAGGTAGGATATGTCCAAAAGGCAGACTGAACATGTAATGTTCGAATCCTCTCGTCTCCGCAAACGTACATGGCGGATGCGTATGCATTCGCCATGTTTACGTTTGAGAGAGACGAGAGGATTCGAAAAGGTTGCCAGATATTTCGCAAGAAATATCGACAACCTATACTGCCCTCGTAGAGAGAGAAAAATTCCTCTCGTCGCCGTCACACAAAGCTTTAGTTTTCATACAGAATTGCTATACTGCTGAGGTTGAAAAATGGAGAGTTGGTGAATGAATAAATAGACAAAGGCTATATTATGAATTTATGTCCCGATTTTTTCTCCCATTGAGAAAATCGCTGGACCTTGAGTGGATGATATGCCTGGGAGGCATATCATCCGACCGCAGGGAAGTGGACCGAACTTGTTCGACCCGAAGCCAACTTCCCGACAATAGAATATTGGAGAGTTGGCTGAGTGGTCGAAAGCAGCAGTTTACTAAACTGCCGAACTTTAAACGGTTCCAAGGGTTCGAATCCCTTACTCTCCGCATATACAATCACGCCCTTTGGGGCGTTTTTGTATATGCGGAGAGTAAGGGTGCAGCTTTTCTTAAGAAAAGCGTTGCACGATTCGAAGAGCTTTTGAGCTAGATTATGAGCTTGCGAAATAATATAGCCAAAAGGTGTACTGAACATGTAATGTTCGAATCCCTTACTCTCCGCAAATACCAAAACCCAAAGCATGTCTTTGGGTTTTGTTGTATTTGCGCGAGAGTAAGGGATTCGAAAGGCTTTTGTGACAGATTACGAGCGAAGCGAAGTAATATGTCCAAAAGGCAGACTGAAGCTGTAAGCTTCGAATCCCTTACTCTCCACACAACGCAGACCCTGAAAGCTCTCGCTTTCAGGGTCTTTTGCGTTTGTGAGAGATGTCGGGATTTGAAAGACGGAGGCTCATGTGAATTTCTGAGCTGAGAGAAGAAGAGAGTCGAGTCGGGGTCGAGAGTACTTACTTATTTTATGAGCGGTACGATTCACCCTTCTCTGGGGTGACGAGTCGCGAGGTGAGTCTGCAAGTACTTAGTATTTTATGAGCAAAGCGATACAAAATAATTAGTAACTTGAAGGTGTGCTTTTAGTTAGTGGAAAGTTACACACGACAAAAAAGCCCTGGACGAATATATCGCCCAGGGTGTTCCTTAATCCTTCCAACCATGATTAGAGTAGGTTGAACAGGCAACAGCGCCCCAAGATGCGCTAACACAAATTCGGACATAGCCATCGTTGCAAATTTCATCCACAGACCACCTTACATTGTCTGGATAGTTGCTCCTGATGTACCGATTCATGGTCGAATAGCCAGCACCTTTGTGCACACAATAACGTGAGGTACTCCTCAAATCGAGAAAGGTACCATCGCTACTGTCACCAATATCGATGTCACCCTGGCGATTATATGTTAGGTTCCACCCGCCGGAAAAAGACTGGCCCTCGTACAATCCGGCAGCGTTAGCTGTTTGCACCATTGCCAGCAAAACAAAACTGGCCGTTAGTACTGAAAAGAACTTTCTAAACATTTCCTTATACCTCCATTGGTTAAGTCGTAAATTAAGTATAGAAAAAGGACTAGATTAGTCAAGTCTATTTCAAAAGAACAACTCTTCTGCACACAAGTCAAAACATTTTGGTAATGTGTGCACACATTACCAGTCGTAAATAATCACCCTAATCGCACACCTTTCTTGAGTTCAAGCAGCATAGGAAAGAAATAATCTGAAGGTATCAGAACAGGAAATTTATGAATCTGTCTTGAATGAAGGAAATGTAGACCCAGAAGCTTATTTTAAGTCGCAGGACTAAATACTTAGTATCGGATGACCCATACTGGTGAGTATCACTTAGTCCCCGCATCATCGAGCGAGCACGAGGAACTATCGTTTTAGTTTCTAATTAGCTCAACTAGAAAAAGCACTACATGATTGTAGTGCTTTTTCTTTAAATAAATATTTAATCTATTTATTTAATTTAAACAAGATAAATCCTATAACCATTGCAAGTCCTCCTATGGTGAGATGAGGAATATTAAGTAGTAGACGAACCATGAAGTCCCCATGAGGGGCAATATGGGAGTGAAACAAATTTAGGTTAAGGAAGGCTTTGCCAGCTACCATCCCTACAACACCGTCCAAAAAATAAATTGTTCCAAAAATTCTGAAATAATACAGCATCGAGTTGCGGGAATACCATAATGCGGTCGCAGCCCACATACCTGAGAGCAGATGAAGTATATTTGCTTCCTCAGCTAAATTGAACCCCCCAATCATCATTCCGTCAGCTCTAAAAAGAAAGGGGAAGAAATTCATTCCTACTAATAGAAAGAATAAGATTATGTATAGGTACGTCCAAGTTGCGAGACTTATTCCGTTGAGTATTTTAAACATATTAAAGTTTGATTATAAAAATTCTATCAATCCATTATATACTAAGTAAAGTATTTAAATTTATGAAAAAAATTAAGTGGACATCAAAGAAGTCTGTTTTTGCTTCAGGGGCAATCGTTATTGCGGCGTTAGCCTTTATCACAGGAAAGAAGATTAATGATTTTGCAGCAGCACCGGAAGGTGAGCGTGATTGTAATTTTGCATACCAAAAAGGAGATGTGAACACAGAACTGGTAATCAACTACGTAACACTTAACGACGCTGGTGTTGAGATACAACAATCAGGGGGTTCAATAAATGATGCTAGCTGTTTAAATAAAACAAATGTATATGGGATTGTACAAGTTAGAACGGAAGATGATGTTGCTAAGGCATTACAATTTGCTAGCGATAATAATTTAAAAATTACTCCTGCTGGCGAGCGGCACAGTATGGGAGGTCAAAGCTTTTCTCAAGGGGGATTAGTGCTCGACATGAGAGAGTTAAATGATGTGCAAGTGGACGAGGAACATCTCACTATGAATGTACAAAGCGGAGCTTCATGGAAAGAAGTACAGGCAATATTAGATCCAATGGATTTGGCGGTAAAAGCAATGCAGTCAATCAACCTCTTTAGTGTTGGGGGTACTTTGAGTGTAAACGCCCATGGAGTAGAGCATCAGCCTGGTCAAATCGGCCCCACCGTACGTTCAATGAGCGTAATGTTAGCTGATGGCACAACTAGAAAGATATACCCGGGTGAAGAGTTATTTGGTGCTGTGCTTGGAGGGTACGGCTTGTCAGCCGTCATTCTTGATGTTGAGTTAGATATTGTAAAAAATGATGTTTATACCTGGAAGACTGATTATATTGACTACAATGACTACAATGAATTTTTCGATACAAATGTTGTTGGTAATGATGATGTTGGACTTACATACGCCAGACTTTCAATTGCTCCAGGCTCGTATTTAAAAGAAGTAGCAGTTCATCGTTACGTCGAACCTGAATTTGAAGCAGAAGCAAAACCGTTAGATGGGTCGTCGAAAGTCTGGATGAAACGATTGATATTCAATCTATCCAAGACGGGTAGTTTGGGACGTTGGGTCCGTTGGACTGCGGAAAAGAATTTAGAGCCCGGTTATCACAACTGCGTTACACGCAATGGCGTTATGTCAGGTACGAGCGAAGAAGTCTGTGTTGCCAGTCGTAATCAAAAAATGAATCAGTCGATGGAATACCTTGATACCAAAATCAAGGATACAAATATACTCAATGAATATTTCATTCCACAAGAACATACAGTAGCTTTCATCGACGGGTTACGGTCAATCGTGAAAGACACTAAAGTTAATTTATTGAATGTGACACTGCGAGTAGTTACAAAGGATGAACTTTCTGCATTGCCATACGCCAAAGATGACCGAATTGCCTATGTTTTGTACTTTAACCAAAAGTTAACTGAAAAGGATAGTAAAAAACTTGAACAAGCTACTGTTCAACTCATTGATTTAGCAACTTCGTTGGGAGGTACATATTACTTGCCGTACCAGTTGTACTATTCACCTGAGCAACTACGAGCAGCGTATCCGGAGGTTGATGACTTTTTTGCCCTTAAAAGGAAGTATGATCCCCAGGAGTTATTCTCAAACTCTTTTTACGAGAAATATGGTAGCTAGTTAGATTTTGATTCTTCGTACAGCTGTTTAGTTAAAAGAGGTTCATCGGTGACAATGCCATATGGTTGCATGTCTATACCCCAGCCAATAGACTCTTTTGTATTCAGTGGCCACAAGAATATCGGCCAACCAGATTTTTGCAAACGCTCTAGGGTTTTTGTGTCCACTCGTTCGTTAATGCTTAGTGCATCAGGTTTTGCTATTTTACGAATTACACGACGCGTCCACTCCGTTTGTAAGTACCATGGCAGTGACACCTGGTCTTCTTTTTTCGTCTCAGCTACACGTGCTGGATCCCAGCCAGAATTTTGGAAGATGAATACGGTCTGTACACGAGGATCAATTTTTTTTAACCGGTACAGAACTACAGGATTGAAAGTACTAATGTAGACCTGGTCAAACGCATCATATTTTGCAATGACATTAATTACGTCCTGTTCCATCCCCGTATCTTTAGGGGTAGCTATCTTGAGCTCAGTCATTAGTAACGCATTAGGAGTTATTTCTTTTACGAACGTCTCAAATGATTCTATGTAGACATCTTTAAACTCCGTCCCGTCCCCGTACTTCAGTCCCATATCATATTGCTGAAGTTGTTCCAGTGCATAGGCATCAACCCGACCCTCACCTTCGGTAAAACGTTCTAAGGTGACGTCATGAAAAATAAATGTCTGTTTATCTTTTGAAAATTGAGCATCTACATCCACCCCATCCAGTCCGTTCTCGAGTGCCATGCCGGCACCAACGAAACTATTGTCGGGAGCATGGTTTCCAAAGCCACGATGGGCGAACAGTAATATTTCATTGGCGTCAGTCTTAATGAGCCCGCTGTATTTTGGCTCAAACAAAAATAGGTACGAAGTAATAATGATTATTACTGCAAGGAAAATTAGTGTGATACGTTTCATGATAATGATATGCTTAGTATAACAATCAATTATGCAGATACGTAATCACACTATTAAAAAACGATCCATCTTAGGTTTATTTCTGATGGCTTTGGCAGCTTGGGTAATTTTGTTACTTATAGTACGAACACCCTCGAACGATCTTGTGTGGGCGGCAGACCAAGAAATACTTCCTTTTGCAGAATTCGATGGAGATGTAATTCATGTTAAAAATATTAGGAATTTTGAATATCTCTCACGAGATGAATATGTACAAAATTACTATGATAAAACTGTTTTGATTAGTGACATAGAATCTGTCGACTATATAGTAGAACCATTGGCAAGTGTTGCCGTCGCGCATACACTATTGAGTTTTGGTTTAAAAGATGGTTCGCGCATAGCGATTTCAATAGAGATAAGGAAGGAGGCTGGTGAGGAATTTTCACCGATCAAAGGGATATTTGAAGAGTACGAAATCATGTATGTTGTCGTTGATGAGCGTGATGCACTTACACTTCGTGCTGTACATAGAGATAATCCCGTATACATATATCCAACGGTAGCTCCAAAAGAGGCTGTTCAACAACTTTTTGTGAATATGTTAGAGCGAGCGACTGCGCTGCGAGATACGCCAGAGTTTTATAATACGCTTACAAACACCTGCGCAACCAGGATTGCTGATCATATAAATGAAATAATTCCTTCTAGGGTTGGCTGGGATTACAGAATCCTACTTCCAAAAGATTCTGACTTATTAGCGTATGAACTTGGGTTTATAGATAACTCCATTCCGCTTGATGAACTGAGGGAGACTTATTTAGCAAACGAAAGAATCAAAGCTAATGTTGATGACCCTAATTTCTCAGTCACCATTCGAGAACAGTAGCTTACCAGCGACTTAATCCACTAAATTCTTTCAAACGATATACTATGTTTTTGTAGGTACTTGTATCTTCGTACGTTTCGTAACTAGTTGAGTAAAATATATATTCCTCATTGTTCCACTGCGTTTCAAAAAACGCTTCAATGTCCTTGAATATTTGTTCGTCCCTGCGGCCAGTAATAATGATGTTTGTCTCCAGATTGTAATCTTGTAGGTTTCTCTTTGTGTAGTTAGCTGAGCCCTGCATCATCACAGTCTGATCACCTGTTTTTACTAGCAGGAGTTTGTTATGGCATTGCTCGCCATGTGTGTCACACCAACGGATCTTCGTGTTGCCATCTGAATTTTGGACGAGTTCATGCGCAACTTGTCGGTTAGGAATACCATTCTTTTCGCGTCCAAATGCATCTTTATTAGGGTCAAGTAACATGCGGACATGAACTCCTCTTTTGTCAGCACGTTTGAGTGCTTTAACAATATCTCGATCAGCTATGTAGAACATTGCTATATCAATCATGTCTCCAGAGGTGGTCGTATCAATTTCTTTGATTGCTCGTTTTTCAATTTTACCCTCAGTTAAGATTTGCACCTGAAGTGTGCCGTTCTCTATTTCATCAATTTTTTCCAGAAATTCTTTAGGTGGATAGACAAATGTTTCGTTTGAAAAATTAACTACGGCTGATTCTGTATGTAATATGTCTTGCCAAACATGACTATCAGCCCGTACCGCAATATTGCTATGAGTACTGGATCCATCATGCGGATTGGCAGAAGTAATCAGGGTAGAGAAACCAACTAAATCGTCTTTTATGTAGTCAGTTAACACCACTTTTCGGTGGTTAGCTTTGTAATTGAGCATTTTTAGATATGTGCGTATGCCCAAATTAGGACTTTTTTCATCCAATGGATTCGGCAGGATACCTTCCGTTGCAGTATTTCCGAACCACTGAAAAGCAGTCCGCCAAAATGCACTATAAATTGGATTACTGTCACGTAATGGTTTTAGATTTGTAATGGTTACCGAGATGTTATTTTCGCGAAGTAATTCAAAATCTTTTGATGAATGACCACCATACATAATATTAATTGGATCGGTGATCACTTGAATTACGATGTCCGGGTTTTCGTTTTTCTTCTTGATGAGCTTTTGCGTCAATTCTGTAGCCAGTTGTCGATATGATGATGTCTCTATGCCAGTAAAATCACTATAGAAAAACAGGTCAAGCAAAATGTACTGTTGCGACTCGTCAATCATTCTAAAAATCTCATCAAAGATTTCTTGGTCTGAGTGCCTTGCACCCTTATCATCAACATACGTTGTATCCTGAAAGAAATGAACCTCATTGGACTGTACCTCGTATATGGGACTTTCATAACTCACAAAATCAGGTAATGATTTCTTATTATGAAACAAACCAACTATCAATATTAATCCCAAAAACAAAAGTAGCGTTTTCTTTAACATGTTTATATTATAACTGGTTTGATAGTGAAACTTCTCTGCTTTTTAATAAAAACTTACTCCCCAAACTCTCAAGTATATTTCGTTTCCCATTAAGACCACAGAGACTTTCCCATGATTTTGAAAAACTATCTAAAAAAATAAGGCCAGTTAGCAGTCAAGGTGTCTACCTGGTCCTTCATGGGCGAGATCAGTGGAGAGATGACG
This sequence comes from Acidimicrobiales bacterium, assembly GCA_047638595.1. Classification (GTDB taxonomy): domain Bacteria; phylum Patescibacteriota; class Minisyncoccia; order Phycocordibacterales; family UBA918; genus OLB19. The sequence continues at coordinate 14,791 of JBLIMJ010000005.1, read as the reverse complement.
AGAGTCAGTCCTTTTTGCACGAGTGTTGGTAACTGAAAACATAGCGACTTACCACCAGCAGTAGGCAAGGACTAAGTAGTCTTCTTTTTCATGCCAAGGCACTTTAATTTGAGAAAGGTTTTGATTTTCAAGCCTCATATTCCCGAATAGCCCCCCCCATAAACACCTCATCAAACTTCTTTATTTTTTATCTCCGACACTGTTTGTACAGCGATGTGCCCAAGGGCAGAACAAATCGGGACATAAATTTAGAATATTCGTTATACTCCTGCCTTCATTTAATTTCTAAAAATGCTTCATCAGCTTTCGTACTCCGTAATAGCCTCCATGAAGATTGCTCCAAACTTCTTCAACTTCTTATCCCCGACGCCATTTATTCTGAGGAAAGCGGTGTCGGTTTGGGGTTTGTTTTGGCACATGTCCCTCAGCGATTTATCACCGAAAACGATGTATGGGGGTACTTTGAGGCGCTTGGATTCTCGCATGCGAAGTTGTTTTAATACTTCGAAGAGGTCGGTGTCGTAGTCGCCTGTGTCGGCAGCTCGGGCCGTGGATGCGGAAGTTTTGCCTTTACTCTTCTTGGTCTTACCCTTAGCGCTTGATGTGGCTGCCTCTAGCGGTGCGAACGCTATGCATCGGTCACAGTTGCCACAGTTTTCTTGCGTGTAGTCTTCATTAAAATACCTCAGAAGAAACTTTCTTCTGCAAGAAGGGAGTGTTCCATACTGCATGGATTGGTCGAGGTTGTCTTGGGCTTGCTGTTTTTCCTCTCCCTCAGGAATCATACTGATGAAGTAGTCTTGCTTGAATTTGTCTGCGTATGAAAATAGAAGCACGCAACGTGCTGGCAGTCCGTCTCTTCCTGCACGACCCGTTTCTTGATAATAGCCCTCGATGGACTTGGGTAGGCTGTGATGAATGACTAAACGTACGTCAGGTTTGTCGATACCCATACCAAACGCGATGGTCGCAACCATAATGTGAATGTCATCACGAATGAACTTGTCTTGATTGTCACGCCGTGTGTCTGCGGTGAGTCCTGCGTGATAGGTCCCGGCATTGTGTCCGTGTGCTTTGAGTTTACTCGCGATGCTTTCAGTGTCTTTGCGTGAGAAACAATAAATAATCACACTCTCTTTTGGATGGAGTTCAATCAGTGAAAGGATGGTGCCAAATGATTCTTTTTTCGGCAGAACCTCGTAACTGAGATTTTCTCGGTTGAAGCTTGAAGTGAAGATGTGAGGGGAAGGCAAGTTCAGCTGCTTCACGATATCTGCACGAACCTGTTCTGTTGCGGTGGCAGTCAGCGCGATGATAGGGATGGTGGGGAAGTCGGTGCGCAGCTTGTTGAGGTTGCGGTAGTCTGGCCTGAAGTCATGACCCCACTCTGAAATACAGTGTGCCTCGTCTATTGCGAACATTCCAATAGGAAGTGTGTGTAGCAACTCTTGAAAGTTAGGCACGGAAAGACGCTCAGGTGCAATATACAGAATTTTAATAGCACCACTTTGTATATCATTGATGATATATGCAATTTCATCTTGGGTCAGCGAGCTGTTGATGAAAGCCGCCTTGATGCCGTTGGCAGTTAGCGCATCTACCTGGTCCTTCATAAGAGAAATAAGTGGTGAGACGGCGATGGTCAGACCTTCTTGCAGAAGAGTTGGTAGCTGAAAACAAAGCGATTTACCGCCACCGGTCGGCATCAGCACCAAACAGTCTTCTTTTTCTAGTACACGCTGAATAATATCTTTTTGCAATGGACGAAACTCATCGTACCCAAAATGTTTTTTAAGCGTATCGTACATATATAGTGGGACTGTAGTATCTCATGTCTGGTGGGTATTTGGTATACTGTCAATATGAAACTGGAATATCTTTTTACATACGGCACACTGCAGCCAGCAAGCAGTTTAGCTATAGCTGAGAAAAAACAACTTAAAGATGACTTAAAGTCATTAGGGAGTGCTTTAATAAAGGGGAGATTGCTACACTTGCGAAATCTTAGTCAAAAAATTGACTACCCAGGTCTTGTAGAATCTGATACGCCAGTTGATGTGATTAAAGGAACTTTGTATCAAGTTTTTGACCCCGAAAGAGTTTTTACCGTTATGGATACTTGGGAAGTTTTCACCCCGGGCTTAAGTCCTGAAGAATCAAAGTCTAAGAATTTTTATTTCCAGAAAAACGCGAAGTAACGATAGATGGAAGAGAGGTGTCCGCGAGTGTTTATGTTTTAAACAGAAATTCAGACTATTTTCAAAGTGAATCCATTGAATGTATTAGTGAGGTGGATTCAAATGACTGGTTAGAATACATAATGACGCTTTAGTGTGCTAGTGCAATACAGGTAACTGATGCGGGCTGAAGAGGCAAAAGCGCAGCTTTTGCCTCTTCAAGTGTCGCGCCAGTAGTGGTCACATCGTCGATAAGAACAATGTGCTTCCCTGAGATTTTTTCCAGAGCAATTTTGTGGTTACTAATACCAAAAGCGTTGGTCACGTTTTGTAATCGTTCTGTGCGTGCCAGTGATGTTTGGGGAATGGTGTGTTTTTTGCGCATGAGTATATTCTCCACAAGTATTGCCCTAAGGTTTGCCTGTTGTATAACGACACTTACCTGATTATATCCACGTTCTCGCTTTCTCTTTGCAGAAAGTGGTACAGGAACAAGTATAGCTTCATGTGTAGTGTGTGCGGATAAGTATGTAACGAGAGTATGTGCAAGCAGTTTTCGCGCGTGCACATGGTTATGAAATTTGACTAGGTGAATTGCACTACGGACATGAGCATCAGAGTAGTGGAGTAACGAGATGATAGGTTCTCGCGATTGTCCTGCTACTTTTGGCAGAAAATCCTCAAGAGTAGCCGCAACTAATATCTGCTCATCTTCTGATAAAGGAAAGAGAAAATGCAAAATTGCTTTGTAATCCAGAGTCATGTCTTTAAGTATACGGCAAACTAATGTTAGAATTGATACAAAGTTATGGCAGTAGGTCTTAAAAGTTTTTTGGCTAGTTTAGCATCTCAGAATAATGCACCTCCGAAACGGGTGGTTGGTATTGATATTGGCTCATCTTCAGTAAAGGTTGTGGAATTACAGTTTGTTAAAAATATCATTACGTTAAAAACATATGGTGAGTTGCAGTTGGGTCCGTATGGAGAAAGAGAACTTGGGCGTGTCGTACAGCTTGAATTACCTAAGCAAGTGGAAGCTGTAGTAGATATTCTCAAGGAGGCTAAGGTAAAAGCAAAGGCAGGCATTTTAACACTTCCAATGTCAATGAGTTTTGTGACTGTATTTTCAGTTGAGGCAGAACAGACAGAAGACATAGAGTCTCGTGTGCATGTTGAAGCACGAAAGTATATTCCTGTTCCTATGGCCGAAGTCGCACTTGACTGGAATGAATTACCTTCTTTAGGGAGCTCTGTAGGATTAGGCCGAGAAGTTCTTGTGGTAGCTGTGCAAAATGACATATATAATGAGATGAATATATTATTGCAATCGTTACAAATGACCTCTCAGTCTCCCGAGGTAGAGTTGTTTAGTGCGTTACGTTCCGTAACAAACGCTTCAGATACCTCAGTCGCGGTTATTGATTTAGGTGCTCAGACAAGTAAAATGTACATTTCTCATGAGGGAATGGTTCGTAAAATCCACCGTGTCTTTGCGGGAGGAGTACAAGCAACAGAACGTATTGCAAAACTTTTAGATATTCCATTTGAAGAGGCGGAAGATAAAAAAAGAAACTATACTCCCGATGGGGAGGATGCAGCAGATATAAAGAAGGCAGTAATTACAACATTTGAACGATCTTTCCAAGAGTTTAGGCGTGTACTTAACCAATACGAATTACGTGCAGGGGCTCCGGTAGCTCGTATTGTTATTACTGGAGGTACAGCCTCCTTTGGGGAGATGCAAACCTACGCAAGTTACATGCTTGATCGCCAGGTTGAACGAGCAAATCCTTTTACAAAGACAGCATACCCAGCATTTATGGAAGATACGTTAGCAGAAGTAGCCCCTATTTTTTCTATAGCACTTGGAGCGGCACTTCGTCCCTTTGAATTGATTTGACAATAACTGTCCACAGAGATTGTCAAGTATTGTTTTTGTTTCATTGTATAATAATAAGATATGGAAAAACCCCAAGGCACATCATTTATTCCTAAACAACCTACACGTGGCCAGGTAAAACCTCGAACTGTACATAAGGTTTATGTGTTTACCTATATATCAATGGTGCTTTTCTTTATGTCTCTGGTTTCCTCAGCTGTGGTGTTTGGGTACACGCAGATTCTTAATAACCAGCTAGAGGAAGAGAAAACTCGTTTAGCAGACGAACGTGCCAATTTCAATGAGGCAGGACTAGAGGCAGTTCGAGAGTTTGACGCTCGGATAGATAAGGCTGCTGGATTACTCTATGGACAGGTCGCTGTTTCGCGAATTTTCGCAGCACTAGAATCTATGACCGCACAGTCGGTGCAGATTACAGGTCTCGCATATGGTAAAAATAAAGAAGATCAACTTGTGCTGGAATTGCTTGCTACCACTAACACGATAAATGCAACAATGTTTCAACGAGATGTGCTGAGTAAAGATGATTTCTTTAAAAATGCTACTTTTGATGAAGTAGACTTTACTTCATCAGATGAATTAGATAATAGTCAAGAATTTAATGGAACTACTGCAGAAGACAGAGTTACTTTTTTGATTAGTAAGCAACTGAATATTTCTGAAATTGAATATGATCCTGATTTGTATAGGCTAACTGATGATTCTGAAGAGGGTGACGTTTCAGCTTCTTCCACAGAAGCAAGTATTGCCGATGTAACAGATAACACTTCTGATGAATAACTTTATTTTGTATGGGATATAAATTACTTTCACAAATAGTCCTCTTTATAATATCAATCGTTATTGTTGTGATATATATTAAGCCTACATTCCTTGAATTAGAGGGCATTCAAAAAGAAAAAGAAAAATACACAGAATATGCTAATAGTGCAAAAGAACTAAATGATGATGTTGGAGCGTTAGTAGAGGATGAAAAGGCGATAAAGTTATCGAACAAAGAAGCTTTGAATCTGTATCTCCCCAAGAAAATTGATGTAGTATCAATCATGTCTACCTTATTAGAAATAGCAAATAAAAGTGACGTTACTGTGAAAGAACTTACTTCTGAAGGTTCTGATTCAGATGATTCTCCTGGAGAGTATGTATTTGAAGGAGAGGTTCCCGACCCTGATGCACTAGAACATAGAGATTTTTCGATTAATATTTCAGGAACGTACGAACAGTTTAAGGTATTTCTAGAAACTTTGGAGAAAAATCAGTATCCTCTCGAGATAACTGATCTCGTATTTGGTGAGACTTCAAGTGAATCAGGATCTTCCAATCAAGGTAGCTCAGTTGATGGGCTTGAACCTGATACAAAATACAAGATTACTCTGCGTGCGTACTCATACATCTATACAAATAATTAATATCTTATATGTCTTCTTTATTTAAAAATGGACTCATTCTTCTCGGGATTTTTGCCCTGCTGGGTATTGGATATTTTTTATATGTAAAAAAGGATGAGGTAGTATTACAGAATACGGAAGTAACACCTCAAGAAAACGCAGGTGCTGAGCAGTTCCTAAGGAAACTTAGCAACTTGGAGGCAATTGATTTAGAGGTAGTTCTTTTTGAAGATGAAAGATTTACTTCATTGATTAACATGACACCTGAAGTAATCCCAGTACCTATTGGTCAGGAGAATCCGTTCGCTAAAAATTAATTGCAATGGAAGTACTCGACACATTAGTGGAGACTGGAGCTTTGACATCGGAAGATAGGGTGGATGTCGAAAATGCTGTTTCAAAAGAAGGAATCTCGTATGAAAAAGCACTCACACAAGTTGGTGTGTCTGCAGATATAGTGCGCAGTACTTTTGCTGAATATTATGGAATACCGCCTCAACAGTTAACTACCGATGATACGATTGACCGTGAAGTACTCGCCTATATTCCAGAAGAATCTGCACGGCACTATCGATTACTTCCCTTACGGGTAGAAGACAATATACTTATTGTCGCAGTGAATGATCCAGAAAATCTACAATTACGCGAAGCACTCAACTTTGTGAGTACAAAACAGAACATACCCTTCAAGTTAGTGTTTATGCTTGATCAGGAGCTTGAGCAAGCTTTACAGGTGTATGAATCCCTTACAGGTGAAGTAGATGAAGCACTTGATTCGCTTGAAAACGAACTTGATGCTGATATTGCTGAAAAGCAAGGTGAAACCGATGGGCAAGATGCAAAACAACAGGTAAGCAACCTTAAGGAAGACGCTCCTGTTACTAAGATTGTTGCAACTATTTTACGTTATGCAGTAGACGGTGGCGCATCTGATATCCATATTGAACCAACGGGGGGAAAGGTGGTGGTTCGTTTTCGTGTTGATGGTGAATTGGTAAAGAGTCTTGAATTACCCAAAAATGTTCAGGATGCTGCAGTCGCACGCGTAAAAATTTTATCCTCAATGCGACTTGATGAGAAACGTAAACCACAAGATGGTCGTTTTTCCGCAACTTTCGATGGCCGAAAAATTGATTTCCGTGTTTCTATTTTGCCTACCAATCACGGTGAGAAGGTTGTTATGCGTATTTTAGATAATCAACGGGGTGTGAGTAGTTTGGAGGATACAGGGATATCACCGTATCACCTTGGGGTGATACGTGAAGTAGTGAAAGAACCATATGGCATTATCCTGATCTCAGGTCCAACTGGTTCGGGTAAGTCAACAACGCTGTATACCATTCTGTCTGAAGTTGATAAAATAACAAAAAACGTACTCTCTTTGGAGGATCCAGTAGAATATAATATTGCTGACGTCAGTCAGTCTCAAATGAGGCCAGAAATCGGATATACATTTGCTGCTGGTTTGCGAAGTGCGCTGCGTCAGGATCCAGACATTATTATGGTTGGTGAGATTCGTGATAAAGAAACGGCACAACTCGCCATACAGGCTGCGCTGACTGGACACTTAGTATTCTCAACCATTCACACCAATAACTCCATTGGTGTAATTCCTCGTCTTATCGACATGGGAGTCGATCCGTACCTGATTGCACCAACATTGAAATTGGCAATTGCTCAACGTCTTGCTCGGCGGTTATGTCCTGATACGGGTACAGAGATGAATATTGAAGGGAGTGTGCAAACAATGATTGATAAAGAATTTTCTACGCTCCCAAAACAGTATCATGATCGTATTCCAAAGAATAAAACCATGATGCATCCAGAATCAACTCCAGGATGTACCACAGGAACGAAAGGTCGTGTCGCAGTTATGGAAACTTTTGAGGTTAATGACAGAATCAGAGAGCTTATTTTAAGTGGAGGTTCAGAAGAAGAGATTTACAATGTGGCACGCGAAAATGGTTTTACCACATTGAAGGAAGATGCAATTTTTAAAGCACTAGATCATGTTATACCTTACGAAGAGATGACTGCGTTTGGTTCCAAAGTTGGTCTGGATAACAATGTCGAGGAAGCTGAAGATCTATCTGGGATAAAAACTGAAGATATGTCATTTTCCACACAACCTGTCGATAACCCCCAATCGCCAAAAGTACTTGGAGTATAATACATATATATGAAGATTTTACTTATTGATGATGATAGGTTCTTGCGTGATATGTACGCGACAAAATTCACTGAGTGTGGAGATCAAGTTCGTGTAGGCGAAAACGGTCACGAAGCGTTATCTATTCTCACTGATGAAGTGTTCGACGTCATTTTGTTAGACATGGTGATGCCCGGTATGTCAGGTATCGAGCTTATGATAGAGATTCGGAAAAATAGCACTGCAGAAAATACGAAGTGTATAGTCCTTTCTAATCAAGGTGAACAGACCGATATACAGGCTGCAACAGAAGCTGGTGCAGCTGGATATATCATCAAGGCCGAGTCTATTCCAAGTGAGGTTGTAACAAAGGTACATAGTTTAATTTCATAAGATATGGCAACAGTTGATTACAGACGAGAATTAAAAGATTTGATTGATATTGTTGTTACTGAACAAGGATCCGATTTACACTTATCAGTTGGGTCTCATCCGATTGTGCGTGTAACGGGGTCACTTATACCACTTATTAAAAAACCAATTCTTACTGATCAAGATCTTGAAGGTTTCGCAAAAGCTTTAATATCAGATATAAAATTCAAGGAGTACAAAGATATTTTTGAAGTAGATTTTTCTTATGCTCATTCTGACGGTATTCGCTTTCGTGGTAACGGATTTTTCCAAAGTGGTTCGATGGCTATAGCATTACGTTTGATTCCTAATAAAATCCGCACACTAGCAGAGCTTGGTCTCCCTCCAATTCTCGAGAGTTTTGCACAAAGAAAACAAGGATTTTTTCTCTGTGTGGGTCCTGTAGGGCAGGGTAAAACAACGACGCTGGCGGCGATGCTTGAATATATCAACCAAAACCGTGCCGACCATATTGTAACTATTGAAGATCCTATTGAATATCTTTACGATCCAAAGCAGGCGCTGGTAGATCAGCGTGAAATTGGTGTTGATTCAGTAAGCTTCGAAAGCGCACTCAATGGTATTTTCAGGCAAGATGTCGATGTGATTCTTGTGGGTGAGATGCGTAATGCTCTAACTATCAGTACTGCAGTTACTGCAGCAGAGACAGGACACCTTGTATTGTCTACCTTGCACACCAATAGTGCTGCGCAGACAATCGATCGTATCATCGACTCATTCCCTGGGGGGCAGCAAGATCAGATTCGTGTACAGCTTGCAGGTTCGCTTGCAGGTATTTTCTCACAGAGATTAGTCCCAAGGATATCAGGAGGACTTGTTCCAACATATGAACTCATGGTAAATAATACAGCAGTAGCAAACTTGGTCCGAGAGGGAAGGACACACGAAATTCAGTCATTGATTGAAACAGGTCTTGAACACGGAATGATTGATATGAACCGATCACTTCTTGATTTAGTCAAACGTGGAGAGATTACTGTCGAGAATGCATTCTCATACTCAGTTAATCCAGTGGGACTCGAACGATTAATGTAGTACATCTAATATATGTTATTTAATTACAAAGCAATCGATTCACACAACACTTCGCGCGAAGGTGTTGTTGAAGCGTCTGGGGTGGATGCTGCAATTTCCCGAGTGCAAAAAGAAGGATACACAGTCATCTCGATTGATCAAGTTGACGAGAAATCGTCGTTGCTCAATCTTGAAATCAACTGGTTCCAGTCTATTTCTCACAAGGAAGTCGTGATACTTTCCCGCCAGATGTCCACATTGTTTTCTGCGCAAGTTTCTGCATTGCGTATTTTTAGACTTCTTGCAGCAGAAGCTGAAAATCCACAAATGAGAAAGGTACTAGGAACAGTCGCAGACGAGTTGCAGGCAGGAAGTTCTATTTCTCGTTCTTTGAGTTCACACCCAGATGTTTTTTCAAATTTTTATATCAGTATGGTTCGTTCTGGAGAAGAAACAGGCTCTTTGGAAAAATCTTTCTCATTCCTGGCTGACTACCTTGACCGCCAGTATGAGTTGATTAGCAAAGCACGAAACGCCATGGTCTACCCTGCATTTGTGGTCGGAACGTTCTTTGTAGTAATGGGTCTGATGCTCACATTAGTTATTCCAAAAATTGCAAAAATTCTAACTGAGTCAGGTCAAGAACTTCCTATTTATACAAAAATCGTTATTGGTATGTCTTCATTCCTAACAGACTATATTGCAATTTTATTTGTACTTGTAGCAGGTGCAGGATTTGGTATATGGCGTTTTCTTCAAACTGAAGTCGGTAAATACACTATGGATAGTCTGAAGATTTCCATCCCTTATCTTGGTGATCTCAATCGTAAGTTATATCTCACACGGTTGTGTGACAACCTTTCTACAATGCTTACCAGTGGTATCTCTATGGTGAAAGCACTTGAAGTTACAGCAGACGTGGTAGATAACCGTATTTATAAAGAGATTATTCAATACACTGTCATTGAGGTAAAAGGAGGAAGGTCTTTTGCTGATACTATTTCTGAATATCCAGAAATACCAGGGGTATTGGCACAGATGGCGAAAGTAGGGGAAGAAACTGGTAACTTGGGAGAGATTCTGAGTACTCTTGCAGTGTTTTACCGACGTGAAGTAGATAATGCGGTGGATACACTTATTGGTTTGATTGAGCCGATTATGATTGTAATGCTCGGGCTGGGAGTTGGTACGTTGTTGGCGTCAGTGCTTATGCCAATCTACAATCTCACCAATACAATCTAAAAAAACTGGCGACTTGCTTTGTTAGACTGCGAAAATAGACCCTTCTTACAGAAGCTGTTCAGGTCGTCAGTATTTTTCATTCTTCAAAATACTAGCCAACCTCTTGCAAAAGTCTCCCAGACTTTCTCACGCTGGGCATGAAGCCCCGCTCAGGTTTTCTTTCTTGTCCATCGCGCAATCCATCCAGTTTTTTAGATTGTATTAATCCAGAACCTATTTTGATAAATGGGAAAGAAAGCTCGTGCTTTATTTATCAGCCCTGAAACGTAACTCTTATGACTACTTCACAAAAGAGAAAAACTTTGCTGCAGTTTATGTCAGTTGTGGAGGTTTTCCCCACATGGGTAATATTTATGTACAAAATACCTCTATAATAGAGAAATCCACACAACGTGGAGTTACGTTTGTTTTTATTGGGTCACTCAGCTGATGACTGAATACAAATAGACATAATTATTAATTATAAAAAATAATTTCATTAATATGAAACAAAAATTAAATCGAGGTTTCACGCTCATCGAGCTCCTGGTTGTAATTGCAATCATCGGTATCCTCGCTTCAGTGGTATTGGGATCATTGAACACAGCTAGAAGTAAAGGGGCTGATGCAGCTATTAAGTCAAGTATTAATAACACTCGGGCGCAGGCCGAGCTGTTCTATGACGACACCGCTAATACATACACTGGTCTTTGTGGTGATGCAGTACTCGCAAACGCAAGTGATGCGGTAGAGAATGCTGGTGGTAGTATTGCAGCTGATATGTGCGATTCAAGCGCAACAGCATACCGAATCACTTCATCGCTCGTCTCTTCAACTGATTTCTATTGTGTTGACAGTTTAGGTGGTTCAGGTGAGCACGTAGCTGCAAGTTATAACGCAACTGCAACCGTTTGTCCGTAATTTAATTACGCACAGATAAAACAAAAAACTCCCCTTGGGGAGTTTTTTGTTTTATCAATAAGTGTATTACTCCCAAGAGAAACGCTCACTATATTCCTGTGGTGTTTGTATCCTATAAATCCGGAGGATTTGTGCGCTACAATAGTGGTATGTTACAGCTATTAACGTTGCTACCTATCTGGTATCAATACACCTTTGTTTTTATATTAGGGCTCATTATTGGCAGCTTTTTAAATGTGGTCATTTATCGGTTCCATACAGGGAAGTCCTTGTCTGGACATTCGCACTGCCTTTCGTGTGGGCATACCTTACGGTGGTATGAATTATTTCCTTTATGCTCCTACGTTTTTTTACTTGGAAAGTGCAAGTCCTGCGGTTGTAAAATCCCTGTTCGTTATTTCTTAGTAGAATTTTCCACCGCGTTGTTATTTTTATTGCTCTACATACAACTTCCAATGGGGATGTTGTTGTGGTTCTCAATGGCACTGATAACGGTGCTTATGATTATTACGGTCTACGATATGTACCACATGATCATCCCTAATGAATTAGTGCTGGTTACGAGCGCATGCGCACTTCTATACTTTGGTTTGTTCTATTATCAGTCGTGGTCTTTTACTGCATTGCTGATGCACAGTCTGGCAGCTTTTGGTGCCTTCTTGTTTTATGGGGGGTTGTGGTTTGTTTCCAAGGGAAGATGGATTGGATTTGGTGACGCGAAGCTGGCGATTCCTCTTGGTTTCATCGTAGGTACACCTGCTGTTTTTTCTATGGTTATTTTTTCATTCTGGATAGGAGCGGGGATTAGTCTCTGTATCATATGGTTTCCTTATATGGTCCACATCATACGTGTTGTATTGCAGCGAATAAAGAATCTATATCTGCGATGCACTCATTGTCCTCAGACGCCAGTGGTAAATTATTCTAAATCTCTTACAATGAAGAGTGAAGTACCATTTGCTCCATTTATGATTGCAGCATTTCTGTTAGTATATGTGTATCAGGTGGACGTCTTGGTGTTTATGGCGTCGATACTATAATTATGTTCTTTTCTTTTCATACAAATTGTAAAAAACAAATACAATCAGGATTCTCACTGATTGAACTTATGGTGACCGTTGCTATCGTTACCTTGGTAACAGGGGTCATTCTTATTGGATATGTTTCCTTTGATAACATCACTCTTCTTAAGTCACAAGCTTTGGAGTTAGCATTAGATATACGCACCGCTCAAGTATATGGAGTTGGTTCCAAGGTCGGCAGCAGTGTGTCACGCGAGGCATATGGTATTTATGTCAACCTAGATTCACCCGATAAATATACGATGTTTAGAGACGGTGAAAGTAGTGGAACTGATTTACTGTATGACACTAGTGATGAGACTATCGAAACATTTTTTCTCGATCCGCGATTTCAGATAAGTGAGATTTGTGTTGTCAGTGGAGGCTTTGGGCACTGTAACTACCAACATGCATCGATTTCATTTAAAAGTCCTGATTTTGATAGTAACCTTACGTATCAAGAAAACACAGGGAGCCCACTTGCACATCTCGGTGAAATGGTAGATCATATGGATTTCCGTGTGTCTTCCATCATGGATCCTTCGTCTGAACGTGTCGTTGTAGTGTATCCAACTGGACAGATTTCAGTAAAAACTTTTTCAGATGTGATTGAACCACCTGACGTTACTCCACCAGCAAACCCAACAGGTCTTGCAGCAACAGGAGGAACTGCTCAGATCTCCCTCACCTGGAACGTAAACACCGAGTTAGACTTTGCTAGCTACACACTCTACCGAAGACCAGTAGGTGGTTCATACAGTGTAATAGCAGGTGGCCTCACCTCCAGTAGCTATGTTAATACAGGGTTGCCCAGTGGTACACTGTATTACTACCGAGTGGTAGCAATAGATAATGTAGGTAATATTTCAGGAATCTCAAATACCGCAAATGCAACTACTAGGGATACTATTCCTCCCGTAAACCCAACAGGTCTCGCTGCAACAGCAGCTGAAGAACGAGTCACGCTTAACTGGAGCGCAAACTCCGAGTCAGACCTTGCAGGTTATCGTGTGTATCGATCAGGTTCAAGTGGTGGAACATATAGTTCCATTTCAGGATTGCTCAACACCTCAAACTTTAATAGTACAGGCCTCACCAATGGCACAATGTACTACTTTTTAGTCCGTGCAGAAGACACAACAGGTAATGTGTCTGGGAATTCTAATATCGCAAACGCGAGACCTATGGATGTCACCCCACCAGCACCCCCGAGTAGTCTTTCTGCGGTCGGAGGCACCAGACAAATTACTTTAAACTGGAGTAATAATACTGAATCAGACTTCTCAAGCTATCGTGTATATCGATCAAATTCAAGTGGTGGCACATACAGCCAAATAGCAAGTGGCCTCACCTCCAGTGGCTATGTTAATACAGGGTTACCCGGCACCGGCGATACACGGTATTACTACCGAGTGAGAGCAATAGACAACGCAGGTAACTTGTCAGGAAATTCAAACACCGCAAATGCAATTACTGCGGATACTGTTGCTCCGGCAAACCCCCGTAGTCTTTCGGCTGTCGGAGGCACCAGACGAATTACTTTAAACTGGAGTAATAATACTGAATCAGACTTCTCAAGCTATCGTGTATATCGATCAAATTCAAATGGTGGCACATACAGCCAAATAGCAAGTGGCCTCACCTCCAGTGGCTATGCTAATACAGGATTACCTAACAGTACCCGGTATTACTACCGAGTGAGAGCAATAGACAACGCAGGTAACTTGTCAGGAAACTCAGCTACTGTAAATGCGGTTACATCTACTCCACCACCTCCACCACCCCCACCTCCAAGTGGTGGTGGGGGGTCAGTCATCTGCACCGAACTCTACGCCCAAGGCTTAATGTCCGAAACCATCTACGTAGTAGACGAAGAATTTGGAAGTACAGTGTCTCCACTAACCATGCGTGGCTATCACTTCTGGGCAAAACCAGTAGTACGAAAAATGCAATCTTCACAATCAGTGACACACTTCGTGAACATATTCGCAGCACCATGGTCACATGAAATGGCATACCAGATGGGAGCCATAGAAAAAGGATCTATCGTAGGAAAGGCACTGATGATAGTTGGTATACCACTGTCATGGAGTATTGGAGTGGTAGACTATGCAGTAGATGCGCTGGTGTCGTTGGTGCGTAAAGGATGATTATGTTTGATTGGTTGTTATACAAGGGAGAGAAGAATTGGGATACAGGCTTTACGCTTGTTGAGGTAATGGTTTCATTGGCACTATTTAGCAGTGTGGTTACCATGGCAGTGGGCACACTAGTGGTACTTATTGATGCCAATTCAAAAGCACAAAATGCACAATTGGCAGTCACTAATGTATCGTTTGCACTAGACAGTATGACTCGTGAGATTCGCACTGGTCTGAATTATTATTGTCTCGAGAGCAACCTCTTAGGAAGTAATTTGCCAGATGGAGGAACATCAAAACAAAACTGTCTAGGAGGTGCAAATGCACTGGTTTTTACAGAAAGTGGGAGTAGTCTCACTAGTGGCTATGGAAGTAACCGCATCGCAT